>CAMHOK010000007.1 GCA_946186735.1 uncultured Bacteroidales bacterium | reverse complement strand
TTTTGCAGCCATTTTAGGTCAAAGAACACTTTTATTTAATTCCGCCAACAGGTATAATATCATGAAAAAGTTGTACTTTTCTTTGTTGTTAGCGTTGCTGACCTCCATGTTGTCGGCACAAGTGAGTACTATCCCTGCTTTCATTCCTATAGGTTATGATGGCGAGATAACCGTTGTTTTCAATCCCGCTGAGGGAAGCGGCGGTATGGTGGGTGCCACGCAATGTTACGCGCATACGGGTGTCATCTCCAATGGTCAGACATGGCAGCATGTGATAGGTACCGCATGGCGTAACTATCCCGACAAGGTCAAGCTCACCAAGAACTCGGCAGGTAACTGGGAGCTTAAGATCACACCTAATGTGCGCGAGTTCTATGGTTGCTCTGCGACGGAGACGATAACGGGTCTGTGCTTCGTGTTCAATGATGGTGCTAACGGCTCGAAAGAGGGCAAGACAGCCACCGGACAAGATATCTTCCTCTATTTCACCGATCCTGCTGAGGGTCTGGTGGCAAAGATCAACTCGCCCGCCTCGCATCAGTTGCTCACCTCGGCTCAGACGCTCACTATCGACTGCGCCTCGTCAGTGGAAGCCGACCTTAAGCTGCTCATCGACGGACAGGAAGTGCAGTCGGGCAAAGGAACGACACTGAGCACTTCGTATAACTTCAACAAACCTGATACGAAGATTGAGTTCACCGCTACTGCCAACGGCAAGACCGCTACCGACACACGCGTGGTAGCTATCATGCAGGCTAACCAGAAGAAAGCGCGTCCGGCAGGCATCGACATGGGTATATACTACAACAAGACCGACCTCACACGCCTCACCCTCTCTACCTACGCTGCATCGAAGACCGAGGCCGCAAAGGCTGTGTATGTGGTAGGTGACTTCAACGATTGGACACCATCGTCAGCCTCGCAGATGTATCAAGACGGCAACTATTTCTGGTTGGAGCTCACAGGACTCGAACCTCACAAAGAATATGCTTTCCAATATCTTGTTGTCCGCTCTGACGGAGTGAAGAAGTATCTGTCAGACCTGTTCTCTGAGAAGCTGCTTCACCCTGACGATAAGTATGAGCCTAAGACGGTCAACCCCGGGCTCATGGACTATCCTGAGCAAGCCGACGGAGGCTATGTCACGGTGGTGGAGACAGGCAAGAGCGAGTTCCAGTGGTCGGACGCTACGAAGAACTTCCGCCGTCCTGATAAGAACAACCTCATCATCTACGAGACTTGGATCTACGACTTCACTCCTTTCCGCTCGATCCGCGGACTGATGGAGCGCTTAGACTATATCGAGGGGCTGGGTGTTAACGCCGTTGAGCTGATGCCTGTGACCGAGTTCGACGGTAACTACAACTGGGGCTACTCGCCTAACCACTATTTCGCTGTTGACAAGGCATACGGCTCGGGCGAGCAACTCAAGACCTTCATCGACGAGTGCCACAAACGCGGCATAGCCGTCATCCTCGACATGGTGTTCAACCATGCTACAGGACTCAACCCGATGAACAAGCTCTATCCCTACGGCACCGACCTTGCCAAGAACCCGTGGTTCAATGTGACGGCTCCTCACCCCGATAATGTGTATGAAGACTGGAACCACGACTTCCAGCCCGCTCATCAGATGTTTATCCGTGCCCTCAAGTATTGGATAGAGGAGTATAAGGTTGACGGCTATCGTATGGACCTCAGTCATGGTCTGTGCGGTGCTTCCTACAACGCTGTAAGTAACCTCAAAGACTATTATGAGAAAGGTGTGAAAGCGGCAGCTCAAGATGCCTACTTCATCCTCGAGCATTGGGGGGACAGCATGGGCAGCGACCGCCCTGCGCTCGTCAATGCCGGTATGCTCTGCTGGGAGAACACCGTGACGCCATACGAGCAGTTGGCTATGGGCTATATGGAAAACGGCGACGATCTGTCGAGGGTCAACAAAGACGGTTATGTGTCGTACTGCACCAATCACGACGAAGAGCGTCCATACGCTAAGGCTAAGCTCTGGGGTGATGGTAAGGTGGCAAGCGATGAGGCTGTCCGCTGCAGCCGCGTGCCTCTGACCATGGCGTTCCTCAACCTGCTGAACGGCTCTCACCTGTTCTATCATTACGAGGAGCTGGGCTTCGACTACTCTAAGTGGCAGAACGCCTCAGGACAGTGGGGAACGAACCCCTACAAAATCACAGCAGTGAAGAACGAGGAGTTCAAGATGCAGATCAAGGCTCGTCCCGAAGACCTCAACTGGTTCAGTAATGCAGCCCGCTTAGATGCCTATAAGCGTACCGCTCAGGTCAACCAACTCCGCACACGCCTCCTGCCCAATGTGTTTGCAGGCAACCCCACAGCCGTCTCTATAGGCTCAGGCAAGGCTCTGAGAACGATTCAATGGGGACAGGATGTGTTCGTCGTGGGCAATTTCTCGGCAACGGCTACACAACAAGCCACCCTGCCTTCGGGAACATGGTACGACTATTTCGCTCAGACCAAGGCATCGTCCACCTCGCTCACTCTCCAACCCGGAGAGCTGAAGATCTTCACCGGCAAGCAGCTCCAACTGCCTCAGGTAAGCACTTCGTTCGCATTCTCAAAGACCGACGTAGAGCAGATAGACGTTACTTTCGAGGCACCTTATGATGTGTATGTATATACCATGACAGGTCAGTTGGTTCTCTCTGAGAAGAATGCTCAGCAACTGCCTCACGACCAACTCCAGAGCGGTATGTACATCATACGACTTCAGAAAGATAGTCAGGCTAAGACGCTGAAAATAGTGAAATAAATGCTTTTTGATAGAAAAAAGCAATAAATAGACAAAAAAAGTTACAAAAAAATAACGAAGACATTTTGATGTTTCACGAAGATTTTGTAATTTTGGCGTCGGTAAGGGTAGAGATACTCTTGCTAAGATAGAAGACCTTGATTCTAAATATTTTTTGAACACGCATATCGTCCTTTTGTTGAATATGTTAACACTGGGCAACATAGAGTTATTGGTAAGAGCTGAGGCTCGACGTATGTGGTATGCTGTGTTATGATATATGCACCGGCGACTATAGGAACTATGGTCGTCGGTTTTTGTATTAAATAATCGTATAATTCACTTAATATTAACCAAAAAAACTTTTGACCATGAGAAAACTATTCTCTTTAGTGGTTGTACTATTAGCTTTTATGGCATCTGTGATGGCACAGAGTGTGATAAAAGGTACGGTAGTTGACACTAATGGCGACCCCGTGATCGGCGCCGCTATTGCAGAAGATGGTACAGCAAATGGTACTATCAGTGACTTCAATGGACAGTTTACCATTGGCGTAACCAATGGTGCTTCATTGACCATTTCTTATGTAGGTTACAAGACTGTAACCGTGAAAGCTCAGAATGGCATGCGCGTTGTTATGGAAGAAGACAACGAGGTGCTCGACGAACTTGTAGTGGTAGGTTATGGTGTTCAGAAGAAAGCCAACCTGACAGGTGCTGTCTCGACAGTAGATGTTGGCAAGACTCTGGAATCGAAGTCGCAGGCTAACGTAACCAAGGCTCTTCAAGGAGCTGTTCCCGGCTTGACCATTACACAGGTTAACGGTGATATCAACGAGGACGCTTCTGTTCAGATCCGTGGTATCGGTTCGGTTAATGGTTACTCGCGTCCGTTGTATGTTATCGACGGAATACCTATGGACGTTACCGACAACTTCAACCCGCTGGCTTCGCTCAACGCTAACGATATCGAGTCGATCTCGGTATTGAAAGATGCGGCTTCCACCTCTATCTACGGAACGAAAGCTGCTTTCGGTGTTGTTCTCATCACCACCAAGTCAGCCAAAGACTCAGGTAAGTTCAAAGTAACTTACAACAACAACTTCGGTTGGAGTCAGGCCACCGTTCTTCCTCAGTATCCTAATGTGGCACGTCAGGCAGAGGCTATGCTTCAGGCTAACGACCGCAACGGTGATGCAAGCGAGCTCTTCGGTATCTATTTCGATAAGACATCGGCCGAAGGTAAGCATTTCTGGGAGATGGTGGGCAAGTGGCAGAACCAATATGGCGAGAACTACAAGAAAGGTTACGAAGAGATCATCAAGGGTGTTGACTATGATGAGTATGGCTACTATGCCGACTGGGATGTACCCGGCATCTTCTTCAACAACGCAGCTCCTTCGCAGCAACACAACATCTCCATATCAGGAAACACAGGCAAGACTCAGTATTACCTCTCGTTCGGTTACGACCAAGAGCAGAGCTTGGCAAACTTCAATCCTGACAAGCTGCGCCGTTACAGCGCAACCGTTAACTTGCAGAGCCAAGTTAAGAGCTGGCTGACGGTAGGTGCACGCTTCTCGTACTCAGACAAGAACTTCAACTCTGTTTATGCTCGTGGTGCCGGTACTTATCAGTACTTGTGGCGCTGGGGTTCGTTCTTCGGCCCTTACGGCTACTTCGTTGACGCTAACGGCGACAAGTGGGATGCTCGTACAATGATTGGTGGTCGTAACACCGGTGGCGACATCACCCGTCGCTATATGTCGATGCGTGCTAACGGCTTCTTCAAGATCGATTTCTCGCACGGCTTTACCTTCAACGCCGACTACACCTTCGTTAACTCGACCTCACGCTACAAAGGCGACGGTCTGCCATCGTATGTATATAACACATGGGGACTCAATCCTTCGGGTCCGTCGAACATAGCAGGTGCTACCACTTGGGTTGAGACCGACCGCTCGTTCGCTTTCCAGCACATAGCTAACGCTTATTTCAACTACAACAACTCCTTCAATAAGGTACACAACCTCAATGTGATGCTCGGTGGTAACCTCGATAAGTACAACTACGATTACCTCTATTTCGAGACTCACGCTATCATGGACCCGAACATGCCTGAGCTTGCACTCTCCAACGAGATGTATGCATATACTCACTCAAAGAGCAAACGCGGTTCGCTCGGTCTGTTCGGTCGTATCAACTACGACTACAAGGGTATCTACCTTGTTGAATTGAACGGTCGTTATGACTGGTCATCGAAATTCCCTGATGGTTCTAAGGGTGCTTTCTTCCCATCGGCATCTTTAGGCTATCGTATATCTGAGGAAGGCTACTATGAGCCTGCTAAGCAGTATGTGAGCAACATGAAAGTGCGTGCATCGTATGGTACGGTAGGTAACTCGGATGTAGGCAACAACATGTTCCTCGCTACCATGTCAAAGCAAGGTAACGCAGTCAACTGGCTCGGCACCGGTTCGTCTAAGTACGACACCTTCTCTCAGCCTAAGCTCGTCGGCTCATCGCTCACATGGGAGACCATCGCCACCACCAATATCGGTATCGACCTGGGCTTCCTCAAGAACGCTCTTAATGTAAGCTTCGACTGGTTCCAGCGTGAGAACAAGAACATGATTGCTCCGGGTAAGGCTATGCCTGCAGTGCTTGGTGCAACAGCAGCTTATGAGAACGCCGGTTCGATGCGCTCGCGTGGTTGGGAACTGACCATCGATTGGCGTCAGACCTTCGGCGACTGGACCGTTTATGCAACAGCTAACCTCAACGACTACAAGACCGTTGTTACCGAATGGGACAGCAACAACCTCATCGGCGGCAACTACTCAGGTAAGGAGTATGGTGAGATCTGGGGCTTCCAGACCGACCGTTACTTCACCAAAGAGGACTTCGTAGGCGGCGATCCGGCTAACGGCTATGCAGCAGGTGTAGCTGACCAGACAGCTCTGCAATCAGGTAAGTTCGTCTATGGTGTTGGTGATATCAAGTTCGTTGACCAGAACGGCGATGGTAAGATCGACGCAGGCGACGGTACTCCTGAGAACCACGGCGACCTTATCAAGATAGGTAACTTCACCCCGCGCTTCCAATACTCACTGCGTGCCGGCTTCGACTACAACATCAACAAGGGTAAAGGCGGTGCTCTCGATCTCGACCTCTACTTCCAAGGTGTGGGCAAACGCGACATGTGGACACAATCGTCGTTCGTGATGCCGTTCATGCGTGGTGTTGATGGTATCTACGACCACCAGATGAGCTACGTAACTCAAGAGATGATCGACAACAACACCGTTGACCAGTCGGTTAAATATCCGGCTCTCTATGGTGGCGGTGCAGGTCTTGGTACCATCCCGAGCTCAGTGCTCAACAACGGACGCTACAACTTCTATCCTCAGACCAAGTACTTGGTTAACATGGCTTACCTGCGTCTGAAAAACATAACCTTGGGTTATACTCTCCCGCGCGACATCACTCGTACTGCTTACATCGAGAAGATTCGTGTATATGGTTCTATCAACAACGCATGCGACCTCATCAACCATACCGCTCAGTATGGTCTTGACCCCGAAATCAATACCGGTGTCGGCTCATACGCTAACGGCGTTTGGGGACGTACAGAACCTATCACTCGTACTTATAGTATAGGTCTGCAAGTTGAATTCTAATTCTTAGATCGTTAAAAGATGAAAGAAATGTTTAATTTTAGAAATTCAACGATTATGAAAAAGATAGCTTTATTTACAGTGGCAGCTCTTGCTTTTGCAAGTTGCTCGGTTCTGAATAGTGACCCCGAGACCGAGTTCACTAAGTCGAACTATTTTACAAGCGAGTCGAATGTTGAAGTGTTTGCCAACGCATTCTATAACACCTTCACGGGTTATGGTAGCGGTTCGGGCGACTACTACTTCAACACTCTCAACGACGATCAGTCCGATCGTGGTATCACTCCTTGGACCTATACCTCTGTAGGCGCAACCAACAATGTATGGAACAACGCCTATACCGAGATCCGTCGTGCTAACACCCTCATCGAGCAGGTGCCTAACATCGAGTCGATGACCGAGGCTGCTAAGAAGAACTGGATAGGCGTAGGCCGTCTGTATCGTGCATGGCAGCACTACAAACTCGTTCGCGCTTTCGGCGACTGCTATTATGTTGACCACGAGCTCCAGACCACCGATGGGAAAACACTCTACGGTGCTCGTCAAGACCGCGACGAGGTGATGGACAAAGTGCTTGAAGACTTGAACTATGCCGTTGAGAACATCACTTACAACGCTTCGTCTCGCGTTGCTTTCAATGTGTATGTTGCCAATGCAATGAAGGCTGAGATATGCCTCTACGAAGGTACTTTCTGCAAGTATCGTGTAGCAGCTGACGGACAGAAAGCTCCGGATGCAGCACGCGCAAGCAAGTATCTGCAAGAGGCCATCAAAGCTGCAAAGGTTATCATCGACTCAGGCAACTACTCGCTCAACGGAACAGACGTGTCGGGCTATCAGGCTAACTTCAACTCGTTCAACCTCGCCGGCAACAACGAGATGATCCTCTACAAACACTATATCGACGGTGTTATGGGTCATGGTACTATCGACTATACCTGCGGTTCAACACCCGTCATCGGTATGTCGAAGGACGCTTTCGACAGCTACCTGTTTGCTGACGGTAAGACAGCCGCTGAGACAACTAAAGATACTAACGACAAAGGCGTGGTTGCCACTATCTTAGCCGCTGACGGTATATGCAACTCCGACCACGATGTTATCGATATCTCAACTGTTCTGGCAGCCCGCGACCCGCGTCTGTCAGTGCAGGTGGACAAGTATGTACACTTTGTTGACCACGGTTATGCTCGTTTCGGCGGTGCCGAATCGACCTCAACCACCGGTTATGGTGTTCTCTTGTTCGATGTAACCACTATCGGTACCTCAGAGCCTAACTGGGACAACACTGCTCGTCAGTCAACCACACATAACTGGACCGATGCTCCTATCTTCTGGTATGGTAAGCTCTTGCTCGACTATGCTGAGGCATGTGCAGAAGAGGGTCAGACAGCCGATGCTACCGCAGCTATCGACCAACTGCGTACCCGTGTTGGTATGCCGGGTGTAGCCGCTACCGGTGGCGACCTGCTGACGAATGTGCGTCGTGAGCGCCGTTGCGAGCTCATGTACTGCATGAACGACCGCTATTGGAGCCTTATCCGTTGGCACCAACTCGACCGTCTCGATACCGACAACAATCCTGACATCGCCAAGGGCGCATGGGTAGGTCCGCTCGCCGGTACCAGCGTAGAGGTGGACGCTAATGGATATATCGTTACTCTCAACGGTAACAAGCGTAAATACGACAAGAAGTATTACCTCTATCCTATACCGTCTAACGAGATAGCTCTCAACCCCGCTATCGGACAGAACCCGGGATGGGAATAAACGAATGTGACGTGCGTTTGAAATTCATGTAGCGTGCGTTATATAAACAAAAGAAGGCTGTGCTCCGGCACAGCCTTTTTTGTGTGTTCACCACCCCGCCTATTGAACGGAAACCCCTACGGGGTAGGGTGTGGGGAACGTTCTATTTGCTATTGAACGGAAACCCCTACGGGGTAGTAGGGTATGGGAAACGTTCTCTTTGCTATTGAACGGAAACCACCTATTAAACGAAAACCCCTACGGGGTAGGGTGTGGGGAACGTTCTATTTGCTATTGAACGGAAACCCCTACGGGGTAACGAAACTCCCTGCGGGGAACCCCACCCCCTACGGGGTAGGGCGTGGGGAACGATTCGGTAAATGCTACCTTACAGTCCGATCTGTTCTAAGATATCAAGCAGGTCTTCTATTCCTTCGAAGCCTTCCATGTCTTCTAAGTCGCCATCGAATGCGCTATATGAGACGAAGTTGTAGGAGTCGCTTTCGTTCTCGGTCTCATAATACTCGTTGAGATCGCCATAAGCATAGCCGCTCATCTTGCCGGTATGTGCCATGGCGTTGAGTGTGGCGAACGATTCTGTGCAGCCTACCGAGGACTTGGTGAAGTCGAAAGTCTTGATGTCGTTCAGGTAGTCTTGACGACGTTTGCCGAACTGACCGAGAGCGAGATCATATTGCTCTTGAGTGATCTGTCCTGCTGACAGTGCTACTTGAAGCATATTAGTGAGCGTGGTGATAAAGGCTCCGTCGGTATAGACCATTTGCTTACGACCATCAGTGATGATACCTATCCAGATGGTGTAAGAAGGGTGGATAGTGCTCATGTAAGCGCCCCACGATTCGAAGATGGAATTGACCTCGGCACGGTTGTTGATGGTCTGAGCCGACCATATCTGGCTTGCCTCGTTATTGTCGATATAGAAAGCTATTTCCCATGAACCGTTCTTTGCATCTTTGCCGTCATAAGCTTTCTCGAATAAGTAGTTGTCGGATTCTTCATCTACGAGTGTAAACTTCTCGTTATTCAGAGTGGTTTTTATGTCGGCAAGAGAGTGTTTGACGCAGCTCTCCACCAGTTTGGGCAAGTAGTCGGTCTCAACCTTGGGTTGCTTAGGGTCGTTGCCGCATGAGCACATCATGAGTACCATTGCGGCGAGGGCAAAAATCATTGTTCTTTTCATAATCGTAAGTTTTTGTGGTTAATATGAGTTGTTGTTATATTTAGACACCGTTGTCCTTGGGGTGTCTCAGAGCAGTTTACGCAGCAAGACGGTCATGTCCACCTGTTGGCGTATCATCTCGTGCAGTTGGTCGATGTTGACGCGGTCTTGCTTCATGGTGTCGCGGTAGCGAACGGTGACGCAGTTGTCGTTGAGCGTGTCGTGGTCGATGGTGATGCAGAAAGGTGTGCCGATAGCGTCCTGACGGCGATAGCGCTTACCAATAGAGTCTTTCTCGTCGTATTGGATATTGAAGTCGAGGCGTAGCAGGTCCATCACCTCGCGTGCTTTCTCGGGCAGCCCGTCTTTCTTAACGAGCGGCATGACGCATGCCTTGACGGGAGCCAGGACAGGGGGCAACTGCAGAACGACGCGGCTGTCGCCACCCTCAAGCTGCTCTTCTTTGTAGGCCGAGCACATCACAGACAGGAACATACGATCGACACCTATACTCGTCTCAATGACGAACGGGGTATATGACTGATTGAGCTCAGGGTCGAAATATTCGATCTTCTTTCCCGAATATTTGGCATGCTGTGAGAGGTCGAAATTAGTGCGTGAGTGGATACCTTCTACTTCTTTGAAGCCGAAAGGCATGAGGAACTCGATGTCGGTAGCGGCATTGGCGTAGTGTGCGAGCTTGTCGTGATCGTGGAACCTATATTTCTCATCGCCCAAGCCGAGAGCTTTGTGCCAACGGAGGCGGAACTGCTTCCAGTACTCGAACCAGCGCAGCTCTTCACCGGGTCGAACGAAGAACTGCATCTCCATCTGCTCGAACTCGCGCATACGGAAGATGAACTGGCGTGCCACTATCTCGTTGCGGAAGGCTTTGCCTATCTGTGCTATGCCGAAAGGAATCTTCATGCGACCCGTCTTCTGCACGTTGAGGAAATTGACGAAGATGCCTTGTGCTGTCTCGGGGCGCAGGTAGATCTTCATTGTTCCGTCGGCAGTGGAGCCCATCTCGGTGGAGAACATAAGGTTGAACTGACGCACATCGGTCCAGTTGCGTGTGCCGGAGATGGGGCAGACTATACCTTCGTCGAGTATGATCTGCTTGAGCTCAACGAGGTCGTTGGCGTTCATAGCTTTCTGATAGCGCTCATGAAGGGCGTCGCGTTTCTGTTGGTGCTCAAGCACTCGTGGGTTGGTCTGACGATAGAGCGTCTCGTCGAAGCTCTCGCCAAAGCGTTTGCGAGCTTTCATGACCTCTTTGTCGATCTTCTCGTCGTACTTGGCCATCTGGTCTTCGATGAGCACATCGGCACGGTAGCGTTTCTTAGAGTCGCGGTTGTCGATGAGAGGGTCGTTGAAAGCGTCAACATGACCCGACGCTTTCCATGTGGTGGGGTGCATGAAGATAGCGGCATCAATGCCCACGATGTTCTCATGCAGCTTGGTCATGGCGTTCCACCAATATTGCTTGATGTTGTTCTTCAACTCTACGCCGTTCTGTCCGTAGTCGTAAACGGCACCGAGGCCGTCGTAGATCTCGCTCGAAGGAAAGACAAAACCATATTCCTTGCAGTGAGACACAATGTTCTTAAAAGTTTCTTCTTGTGTTGCCATATTTATTTGAGATTATTGTTATCAAGGTTTAGTATGAGTCGGTTGTAAGGACCGCTCTCTTAGAGTCTGCAAAGTTACTTAAATTCTCTTGTATGAGCAAGAGTGATGTGATATTTTATCGCCGACATGGTTACATATCATAGAGATGAGTGTCTAAGCGGTGATGGAAGAGGGCTTAGAAGTGAGCCTCGTACTTCTGCTGCAGCCATTGGTCAAGTTGTTGGTCGGCTGTGAGTTTGAGGTGTGTCTTGATGCGTAGTCGTCGGCTCCAGATGGTGTTCTTCGACTGGTTGAGCAGGATGCAGATGTCGTTGATACTCAGTCCGGTGATGATGAGTGCGATGATCTGTATGTCCACCTTGGTGAGGTCGGGATACTCGTCTTTGAGACTGATGAGAAAATTGTCGGAGATGAGGTTGAACTGCTGTTGGAACTCGTCCCATTTCTCGGCAGAGGAGAAGAGGCTGTTGTCGATATACTCTTTTGCCCAAGCAGGCACTTCTTCTTTCTTCTTGTGTGCTAAGATCTTGGTGTTCTGCAGCTCTTTGGTTAGTTGTATGCGCTGTTCGAGGGTGTTTCTGAGCAGTTGTCGCTTATGTTGTATCTCTGTCTGCAGTCGGTTGATCTCTATGTCTCTGGCCTGCTCTTTCTGTCGTGCTCTGAGTATGAGCATGACCGTGAGTGCGGCGCTGAGGAGGATGAGCAGCAGCAAGAGTGTGATGATGAGGTAGGCGTGCTGGAGTTTGACTTGTCGTTCGAGGGTAGCCTCTTTCTCTTTGAGCACATCGTATTGTTGTGAGATGGCGAAGGTGCGTGCTTTGCCGTCGGCTGCGAGTTGTCGGGTGCGGTCATCGTAGAGGTTACGCAGTTCTCGCTCCGCCTCATCGTAGTGGTGCCTGAGGTGAAGGAGTTGTGAGTGGAGGTAGTGATATTTCTCTCGGCTCCAATCCATGTGTATGGTGTCGGGTGTGAAGAGGTTGAGATAGTGCTGTGCCGAATCGAGCGCTACGGAGTAGGCGTGGCTGCCGAGTCGGCAGGTGCCTGCGAGGTCGATGTAATACTCTGTCAGTTCGGAGGCGGCTCTGGGGTAGTTGAGGTGGTTGCACAGGTACTTGTTGATGCTCACCAATGCTAAGGTGTCGATAGGCCGCTCGTATCGTATCTTATAGCTGAGGATGTTGAGTTGGATGGAGGTGTCGCAGTGGGCGGCATGGAGGAGTGCTTGGTCGAAATAGTCGTTTCTTTGCTGCTGACTGATGTTCTTTGTTGTTCGTGCGAGGTCTCGGAGTGTGCTGGCGAGGTAGAGGTGCTGATTGGTTGATTGTAGATAGCGGAGAGCTTGCTCGTAGTATCGGTTGGCTATGTCGTATAGCATGTCTGACTCGGAGATGCGTCCCATGCGGTAGTATAGTGCGCCTAAGAGCTCGTGTTGGGCGGAGGTGGTGTCGATGATCTGCTCTGCCTGTTTGAGTCGGCTCATGGCTTGCTCAGGCATGCCCATGAGGTCTTTCTCGGCAGCATTGAGATAGAGCGCTTCGGCTTGTAGGGGGCGGAGTCGGTGAGAGCCGAAAAATGCGGCAAGCCGCCCGGACATGGTGTCGGCGGGCAAGGTAGAGAACGCTCTCAGATAAGCGTGCTCACTGAGCAGTCGCAACTCCGCCTTCTGAGGCTCTCTGAGGGAGAGGGTGTCCATCTTCTCAAGCTCACTCAAGCAACTCTCAGGCTCGTCCCAAAGGGCTTGCCGAGCAGAGAGAAACAAGGTGTTCTTGTCGGCTGAGCGGAGCGAGCAGGAGACGAAAAAAGCCAAGAGAAGGCCTAAGAACGGCAGCAATTTGAGGCGTTGAGTGTTCTGCATAAGTTTGATGATATGGGTATATTGCTAAATAGTTGAAAACGAGACGGTATTGTTTTTGTAAAAAATGCGTTTGCATAAGTGAAATACCTCTGAAAATTTGCGTGTTTGAAACTTATGCACTACCTTTGCAGTGCAAAAGTACAAAAATTATTTCGATTATGAAAAACTCAGGCTTGATTATTATTTTTCTTCTGTTGTTAGTTTCGTGCAGCAAGGAAACTGTTGATCGTGATCCGTTTTTGGATGATAAGCATGTGGCTTTTAGACGTTATTCTCAGCAGCCTTCGTATAATCAGTCGGATAGGGTAGATCAGATAGTTGACACGCTTTTGCCTCCCATCAATCCGTTTGCTCCGGCATGGAGAGGTGATGAAGGTGATGGTGAAGTAGAGGAATAGAGACGGGATAGAGTTGCACTTTTTTTGAGACCTTAATTAAAGTAAATATAAAGTAAATACTGCAAACAGTTTTATAATAACTCTTTAAACCATAATGTTATGTTTCGTAATAATCTGTCACTGTTGTTGGCTTTCTGCTTAGTGCTCTTGTCGGAGTCAGCGATGTCGCAGCAGGTGGTTGTGTTGAAGAAGACGAGTCGCAAGCAGGCTCCGACAGAGGTTGTAGAGCCTTTTGCTCGTCATTATCTGCAGTTTAACATCGGAGATAACGCTCTTGCGGCGGCTTATACGGGTATGCGTTCGGGTTTTCCTTATGCCGATTCTTACACCTATTCGATGAGTCCTTATTCGTGGTTTGACTCTTATACAGCCACATATAAATCGTATTGGGCAGCGGTGCCGCTCACTTTCTCCCTTCAGTATTTCTATGCATTCAAGCCTTGGTTGCATTTTGGAGTAGATGCTTATTATGCCGGTGAGTATTGGAATATCTCTGAGAGTGGAACGCAAAGGTTGCTCTCGCGCGAGTGTATAGCCGAGTTCTCGTTGTTGCCTTCGTTGCGTTTTCAGTATTTCAATCGTCCGATAGTGGGTATCTATTCGGGTTTGGCTCTTGGTGTGTTCTTCGATTATAAGAGCTTGAACCATCAGCAGAGTCTTCGTGTCTTGCCTGCTTGGCAGCTCACTTTCTTTGGTCTGAGGGTAGGTAACCGTGCTTTCTGGACCTTAGAGTTGGGAGCAGGTTGCAAAGGTTTCTTCACCACGGGTGTGGGAGTGCGCTTCTGAGAAAAATTTATAGTAACACAAAAATGTTGGAGTTATGAAAGCAAAGTTATTCATGTTGGTCTGTTTGACGCTTAGTTTGGTGTCGTGTCATTACCCTGATCCCGGTACCGGGGATTGTTCGGAGCAGATATATAGAGTATGGTCGAATCGATTTTTGAATTCGGCATATAAGCTGTTGTGTCTTGTTGATATTGAGAAAGCTCTTGTGGATGGTGATACCATCCGTGCCAATGAGTTGATGCTTGATAATCAGGTTATGGTGAGTAATTATCGGGACCCGCTTGTTGTCGGTCAGACATGGAAGTTGGTCACTAAGTTCGCCGGCACTATTGACCTGACCAAGACGGATGTCTCTTCGTGGCAGTTGGTGGGCGATTCGCTTCAGACATCTCCCTCGCCCGACCATTTTGACATCTTAGTGAGGTACGATTCGGCAACCAAGCGCTATTATCTCTCAGGCAAGGGTAGCATGTGGGTGGAGAGTCGAAAGACTTATTATAATAGTTATGAAGAGTTGAAGTTGATTGATTATCAGAGTGGCGTGGCTATCGACTACGATATAGTGGAAGCTTATGTTAGTGCAAAGCAAAGGAAGTTGGCAGTAGGCGAGCTGACGCTCACGGCAGTCAACGGCTTTACAGGCGAGAAAAAGACAATCAAATATACAAACTAAATAATTTCCGGTTATGGCTAAAAAAATGCGTGCGCATCTGAATGCGTTTTTGAGTTTTGTGCTCTCGTTGTTTGGTTTTGGAGTGCAGTCGTGTGTCGAGTATGGTGTGCCTCATGGCGACTACGACTTGTCGGTTCATGTTATCAACGAGCAAGGTGAGAGCCTTGAAGGCATACATGTGATAAAGAAGCCGTCGGACAGTATGCGTGGTGTACCCAACGACACACTCACCACCGATGCAGACGGGCGTGTACATAAGAAGTACACGGGTGATGTTAGGCAAGATGAGTATTGTATGTTGAGTGCTGAAGATCCTGACAGTGTCTATCAGACCACACCAAAGGTAGCCAAATATAGGTATATATCCGACAATGAGTCCTTCTCGTGGGGCACGGGTGTGGTTGAGGTAGAGATAGAGATGAAAAAGAAGTAATTACGATTATGCGTGAGGCTCCTATTTTTGCTGTTGCTCGTCATCGTATAGGTATTGATGGTGATGGTGTTGTTAGTTTGGTGTGTTTCTCTTCGTGTTCGCTCGGTTGCAAGTATTGCATTAATCCTGAGTGTTTTGATAGAAAGTATGGGAGGATATACACCACACGCTCGTTGTATGAGACTCTGCTTAAAGACCAGCTCTATTTTCTTGCGACAGGTGGAGGAGTGTGTTTTGGAGGCGGCGAACCATTGCTGCGCTCTAAGTTCATTACAGAGTTTCGCGGACTATGCGGCAGAGGGTGGAAAATCAATGTGGAGACCTCGCTCAATGTATCAGCCGACAGGGTGGAGCGGCTCATAGGGGTGGTAGATAGGTGGTTTATTGACATCAAAGATCTCAATGCTGATATATATAAAAGTTATACGGGTCAGTCGTTGAAACCGATGATGAATAATCTTCAGATCTTGGCAAAGTCAGGAGTGCAAGACCAATGTACTATTCGCATACCGCTGATTCCACGGTTCAATACAGAGGCGGATAGGAAGCGTAGCCAAGAGACGCTGCGGCTTATGGGCTTTACCGATTTTGACCTGTTTGAATATAGAACAACTCCCAATGATATAGCACTTAAACAACTATAGTTATGAGAAAAAACGGGAAACAGATTTGCGAATATCTCAAGCATATTCGTCAATCCATTGCAAAAGAGAATGATATTGCACTCGAACAATCAGAGTGCAAGCATGAGGGTGAGTGTGAAGGTACTTGCCCCAAATGTGAGCAGGAAGTGGCTTACCTTGCCGGCGAACTCACAGCCCGTCAGCGACTTGGTAAGGCTGTGTCTATTGTAGGCTTGGCAGCAGGTATGTCAGCGGCAGCGCTGAGCTCGTGCCGGTCAATGCAGGGAGAGCCGGCTGTAGAACTTATGGGCGATGTGATAGTTGAGATGCCTGATTCCACTAACAACCCTACGGGTGAAGCGGAGCAGGCGCCTTTGCTGTTTCCTGATGATTGACAGGTATCCTGTATGCTTGTCATCAAGCTAAACCACCACCGAGTTAATGCGTTGTAGTTTACTTGAAGACGATTGACGAGATGATGGTTGCGGCTTGAGCGTCTTGAGCTGTAGTGTTGACGAAGAAGATGATAGCAAAATTTGTTTTGACTTCTTTTCCGTCAGCACTTTTGTTATAGAGCAAACCGAGCGACTCAACACCGTTCTCGCTGAGGGTGAACGCTTTGCATGAGCAGCCGTTGATGTTGACATCAGGTGCGGGCTTTACTCCCATCTCGTCCACCATGAGTTGGCGTATCTCATCGAAGCTCATACCTTCTGAGTCTCTTATGGAGATGTTGAGTGAAGGTCCGGTCAACGAATCGGTTAATTGGCTTCCTTTATACACCAATGCTTCGTCCTCAGACTCCGACAGCACTTCCCATCCGTCGGGAAGATTAAGGCTGAATGTTGTTTGGTTGATTGTTTTCATGGCATGGTTGTTTGATGAGTGATGGTCGGGTTGGGTTCAGGTTTGGTTTGATTAGTCAAGCTTGAGCACGGCGAGGAAGGCTTTCTGCGGCACTTCGACATTGCCTATCTGCTTCATGCGTTTCTTTCCTCTTTTTTGTTTTTCGAGCAGTTTGCGTTTGCGTGAGATGTCGCCGCCATAACATTTGGCAGTGACATCTTTTCTTACTTGTTTGACTGTCTCGCGTGCGATGATCTTAGCCCCGATGGCTGCTTGTATGGCTATGTCGAACTGTTGTCGCGGTAGCAGCTCTTTGAGTTTTTCGCACATGCGTCGTCCGAAGTCCACAGCGTTGGAGCGGTGAGTGAGGGTAGAGAGGGCATCCACCTGTTCGCCGTTGAGGAGGATATCGAGCTTGACGAGGTCAGACCGGCGGAAGCCGTTGGCATGGTAGTCGAAAGAGGCATAACCTTTGGAGATCGACTTGAGCTTGTCGTAGAAGTCGATGACTATCTCGCCGAGTGGCAGGTCGAAGAGTATCTCAACGCGGTTACCTGATATATATTCTTGTTTGACGAGTTCTCCGCGTTTGTCGAGGCAGAGCGTCATGATTGGTCCGATGAAGTTGGTGGTGGTGATGATAGAAGCGCGTATATACGGCTCTTCTATATGGTCGATGAGTGTGAGGTCGGGCATGCCGGCGGGGTTGTGCACCTCTTTGACTTCTCCTTGTTTGTCGTACACGAGGTAGCTCACGTTAGGCACGGTGGTGATGACGTCCATGTCGAACTCTCGGTCGAGTCGTTCTTGTATGATCTCCATGTGCAGCAGTCCGAGGAAGCCGCAGCGGAAGCCGAAGCCCAGAGCCACTGACGACTCGGGTGTGAAGGTGAGAGAGGCGTCGTTGAGTTGCAGCTTCTCGAGTGAGGCACGGAGGTTCTCGTAGTCTTCGGCTTCGATGGGATAGACTCCTGCGAAGACCATAGGCTTGACCTCTTCGAAGCCCTCAATAGCTTTGAGGCAGGGTTGGTTGACATGAGTGATGGTGTCGCCCACCTTGACCTCTGTGGAGGTCTTGATGCCGGAGATGATATATCCCACATTGCCTGCCGATATCTCGTTTCGGGGAATCATGTCGAGTCCGAGCACACCTATCTCGTCGGCGTCATACTCTTTCTCGGTATTGAAGAACTTGACCAAGTCGCCTTTGCGCAGGGTACCGTTGATCACTTTGTAGTAGGCGATGATACCTCTGAAGGGGTTGAAGATGCTGTCGAAGATGAGACATTGCAGTGGTGCCGCGGGGTCGCCTTGTGGTGCGGGTATGCGCTCAACGATAGCGTCGAGTATCTCGCGCATTCCCATGCCTGTCTTACCGCTGGCGCGTATTATCTCTTCGCGTCGGCATCCCAGCAGATCGACTATCTCGTCTTCTACGAGGTCGGGCATGGCAGAGTCCATGTCACATTTGTTCATCACGGGTATGATCTCGAGGTCGTGCTCGAGAGCCATGTAGAGGTTAGAGATGGTCTGCGCCTGCACACCTTGTGAGGCGTCCACCACTAAGAGTGCTCCCTCGCATGCGGCTATCGAGCGGCTCACTTCGTAAGAGAAATCGACGTGGCCCGGGGTATCAATAAGGTTGAGGGTATAGTTGCCGTCCTCAAGAGCGGGTGAGTGGGCAGAGGAGCGATAGGCATAGTTCATCTGTATGGCATGGCTCTTGATGGTGATACCTCTCTCTTTCTCGAGGTCCATGTCGTCGAGCACTTGGTTCTCAGCCACTTTGCCCTCGACGGTGCCGGTGAACTCAAGCAGACGGTCGGCTATGGTGGACTTACCATGGTCGATATGTGCGATGATACAAAAGTTGCGTATATGTTTCATTGAGCGTTGGTTTGTCGGGCTGATGTCGTGGTTATGACAAAAGCGGCGCAAAGGTAAGTAAAAAAAATGATATATGCAACTTGTTGTTGCATGAGCTCAGGTGTGGTGCGTTGGTCTCTTATCCTTTGTTGTCGGGTGTGGCGAAATAGTTTTTAGGGCTTTCTCCGAAAGTGTTTTGGAAGGCGTGTATGAAGTGTGGTGCGTCGTGGAACCCGCATGAGGTGGCTATCTCGTCGAGTGTGAGTGCGGGGTTCTGTTCTTTCATGAGGCATGCTTTCTTGAGTCGTGCTTCCATGATGTATTTCTTAGGAGTGGTGCCTGTGATAGCCACCATCTTTCGTTGCAGTGTTCTGAGGCTCATGCACATCTCCGAGGCGAGCTCTTCGGCTGTGAGTTTGTCGGAGTCGAGTTGGTTGATGATGTTGTCGATACGTTGCATGAAAGCGGCTGCCTGCTGATTGGCGGGGTCGGTTGTTTGTGTGTCGGGTTTGTTGTCGGTTGGTGCGGGTGCGGTGATGTTGTCGAGTTGTGGTGTGTAGATGCGCTTTAGTCGTTCGCGTTGTTTTCTGAGGTTGTTGATGGTTATACGCAGCTCGTCGATATTAAAGGGCTTGGTGAGATAGGCATCGGCTCCGGCTTTGAGTCCTTCGATGCGGTCTTTCTCTGAGGCTTTGGCGGTAACGACGATGATGGGTATGTGGTCGGTGGCGGAGTCTTGTCGGATGTTACGGCAGAGAGTGAGTCCGTCGGTGAGCGGCATCATGAGGTCGGTGATGATAAGGTCGGGCATGAGTTGTGTGGCAGCGGTGAACCCTTCTTGTCCGTTGCGTGCGAAGCTGAGGTTGAACTCGTTGCTTAATAGGTTGCCTATATATGTGCTCACATCCTCGTTATCTTCGACGATAAGGATGGTGGGCTTGAGCTCGTCGGTGTCGGCCGAGTGTTTGATGTCGAGGTCTTGGTCGAGGTCTTGGTCGCTCAGGTCGGTGAGCTCAGGAACGGGCGTTGTCATGGGCTTGTTCTTGAGTTTGTGTTGTGGTATGTTGATGGCGAAGGTAGTACCTTTGCCTTCTTGGCTCTTGACTGTTATCTGTCCGTTAGCCGCATCGATGATTTGTCTGACCAATGCCAGTCCGATACCGCTACCGTCGCTGCCTGCATTATGGGCGCGATAGAAAGGCTCGAAGATATGTTTTTGGTCGTCGTCGGGTATGCCGCAGCCGTTGTCGGAGATGGTGAAGTGGATAGTGTCGGCCATGAGGCTGAGGCGGATGTTGATCTGTCCGCCTTCGTCGGTGAATTTGATGGCGTTGCTCAGCAGGTTACCCACCACTTTGTCGATATAGTCGGCGATGAAGACGGAGTAGATATGTTTGGGTTGAGCGTCGAAGAGGATGTCGATGTTTTTCTGTGCGGCGAGCTGTCGATAGGTCTCAATGATCATGTTGATATATGCGGCTATATCGCCTTCTTGCTGTTGCTCTTTGTTGACCGATGATTTGATCTTTGAGATGTCGAGTATCTGGTTGACGAGTGTTAGCAGTCGGTTGCCTTGTCGTTGAATGAGTGCTCCTGCGCGTTGTTGTTCTTGCTCTGTGAAGGTACCTTCTTGCAGTTGTTGTCCGAGTCCGAGGATGACGGTGAGGGGTGTGCGGAACTCGTGTGTTACGTTGGTGAAGAAGTCTTCGCGTGCTTGGTTGAGTTGTTGCAGTGCTTTGGCTGTTTTTCTTTTCTGTTGGAAAGCGAAGACGAGCAGAGCTATTATCGCGAGCAGGAAGATGAGCACTACGGTGGCGACGATAGAGATAAGTTTTTGCCGGTGTTGGTTGTCGATGTTCTGTTGTTGTAGCTCATCGTTTCTTAGCTCTGCGTTGGCTTTGGTAGTGAGCTCTTTGAGTTGTATGGAGTGTAGTGAGTCAGCCATGACGGTGTAGCGTTTGAGCGCAGCGAGTGCTCCTCTGGGGTCTGCGGGTTCGAGGGCTTCGTAGAGTGTGCGATAGTCGTAGCAGACGGCTTGGTGGTTACCCAGTTCTTGTTCGAGTCGGATAGCCTCTTTGAGAGCATCGACGGCTTCGGTGTGTCGTTTGAGGTCGATGAGGTTCCATGCTTTAAATTCGAGGCTGATGGCGAGTTGGTTACGGTCGAGCGGACTGAGACTCTTGACAATGTCGATGGCTCGGTTGGCGGCATTGAGTCCGCGCTCATACTCTCCTTTGCGGTCGTAGGCGTATGACAGCTGAGTGAGGTGGTTGGCTATGGCTGCTTGGTTGCCTATCTCTTCGGCGGCGCGTGTGGCTTGCTGGCCGTACTCAACAGCTTTGTCGAGCTGTCCGGCTCCGCAGTAGAGCTCGCAGGCTATGCCGTAGGTGTTGTGTGTCTGTTCGTTGGTGCCGAGTTGGTTGTTGATCTCGATAGCTTTCTCCACTAATTGTACGGCTTGGTCGTAGTTCCTTAGTCCGTAGTTGACGAGACTTATATATAGGTATGCTCTTGAGTGTTGGAGTGTGTTGTCGGTCTGCTGTGAGAAGTGTGCTGCCTCCTTGCCGGTCTCGATAGCCTCGGCGTAATCGCTTTGCTTATACAGACAATAGGTGCGGTCACAGAGTAGGGTGGCGTAGATATCGTTGTTGCCTTGTTTGCGAGCGAGCGGCAGTAGGCGGTCGGTGAGGGCGAGTGCTTGTTGGAAATATGAGTTGGTATTCATCCACCTCTCGGCGGCAAAGAGGACGAACAGTTGCTGTTCATCTCTTGTCATGTTGTTGTTGACTTGAGGAAGAGTGGAGAAGAAGAGGCTCTCGTCTTGTGTGAGGCTGATGATGTGCTGTCCCGTAGAGGTGAGCTTCTCGTCCGGGGTGTTGTCAAAGACTCGGATGAGCGAGTCGAGCTCGTTGATACTGATGCTGTGTGCTCGTAGTGAAGGCGTAGCCAAGACGAAGGCAACGACGATGGTGAGCAGGTGGAGAAATAGTTTTTTCATGTTGGTTTTGCTTATTTAGTTGCAAAGATAGTAATAATTATCAAACTGCGAGTGCTCACAGCTGCGGGTCTTGTCTTTTTGTTACTTTTTTACAAGTGTAATTGTCGGATTATTACAATTTATTGTCGCGTTTTTACAAAACCGGTGTCGCGGGAAATCCGTACTTTTGCACAAGAAAATGAGCAAATTGGTATATTTGGTAGGAGCATAGGTGTAATTTGTTCATTTATAGCAAGCTGAGGGGGGAATAATTGTTAATTTTCGAGTGAGCTTTTCTGACTATTCAAAAAATATCGGACTTAAGAGAATCTTATCACGGATGATGAGTGTAAGAAACAACATATCAGTCGTTAAATTGCATTTGGTAGCGTTTGTGTCGTGCGTGTGCATGCGTATGCGCAGTGGTGTAGGCTGTTGTTGTGGTGCGGCCGGTCGTGTTGTTGTGCTCTTGAGTTTGCTTTTTCTTCCAAATGTTCTTGTCAATTTGACTCAAACGGGTGGTGTATGTAGTGCTCAGTCGTTGGGAAAGGTTGTTGATTGGCCCTCTGATTTGGTTGTTTTGGTAGATGAGTTGCCGGATGGCGGAGGCAAGGTGGAAGAAGCGTTGTCGTCTGACTCGCTCAGAGCGCCTGTTGTGTATGTTCAGCGAGCCCGCACGGGAGTGATGGCGATGCCAATATGGTCGGTGGTTGTGGTGTTGACGATGCTGGTGGCATTGTTGATAGTGTCGTTGTTGTTGTATCGTCGTCATGCCGAGCAGAGCAATCAGAGGTTGCTTGATGAGTTTGAAAACTTAAAAATGATGCATATAAATCAATATCAAATGGGAGTTGAGAAACTTGCAGCGGAGGCTCAGTTGCCGCCGCAGGCCGATGTGTTGTCGGCTGTTGATAGGCATAATGCTCTGAATAATGATGAGCATTTTTTGCAGAGTATCAGAGATCTTTTAGACGAAGATTTCTCGTTGGCGTCTAATGTAGAGAAGTTGGCCGACAGGCTCAACATGACCACTCAGACTTTCCGTCGGCACTTGAAGTCGGCTACGGGAGAGTTGCCCAAGACTTATTTGTCGCAGATTCGTATGGAGAGGGCTTGTTCGATGCTGATCAATTCGGATGTCTCATTGGTGGAGATAGCCGAGCAGTGCGGCTTTACGGACGCGAGCAATTTTACCCGCTCTTTCCGCAAAGATTTTGGTATGACGCCATCGTCATATCGTCAGAAGAAACGTAAGAACGGCAAGCTCTGACATCGGCTGAGCGCGAGCCGGATAATCAGAAGATAAACAATTATTAAACACAATATTAACTCAAAAACAAGTAACATGAAACGATTATTTACTTTTCTTGCATTTCTCATGCTGTTGCTGCCAATGGTGTCGGCATCAGAGATTAAGAGTTATGCAGACGACAAGACGGGTCAGTTTAGCCTCTACTGCGTCTATAATGACGTATATGAGAGCTACACTGTTTACCTGAGATTTGTCAATTATTATTCCAAGGACATGGTCTTCCCCGAAAAGGTTCAAGCCGTGTTTAACGACTACGATGACAAAGGCGGCAAGCTTGAAGGAGAGTTTGAGTATTACTTAGACTGCACTTTGGACCTCTACATGAACAGCAATGTGGAGAGCATCACAGTACTTGGAGGTAACACCATTCCCGATCATTTTGCCTCTTATCAGGAGATGGAGAGTTACAACAACCCTTCGAAATTGGCTAAGGTTGTTATCGGCGACAAGATTACCTCTATAGGTAATATGGCATTTGCTTTCCATGCTAACCTTGAGACGATAACCTTAGGTTCGGGTCTGACTACTATTGGCGACCAAGCTTTCATAGCTGCTCGCACAGAAGATGGTATGCCGGGCAACTATGTTTACGACTCCTCGCTCAAATCGCTTACTCTTCCCGCCTCGCTGGGTAGCATAGGTATGGAGGCATTTGCGGGTCATGAGAATCTTGAGTCGCTGACCATACCGCGCAACGTATATTCGATAGGTAACTATGCTTTTGCAGCCACCGGCATAGAGACGCTGGTGTTAGACCGCAGCTACAGCTTGTCGGTGACATCGTCGCCATTCGTCAGTGCCAATGGTGAGAGTTGTCCGCTTAAGAGCGTTCAGATGATAGCCGAAGACGACGGAGCAGGTCTGCTGACCGTCATCGTACCCGCTCACTTGTTTGAGGGTGTGAGCTCGGCTTTCGATGTTACTCTGCCCACCACGGGTAACTATCAGTTTGTCGGATTCTATGACTCTTGTTTCAAGAACTCGGGTGTGAAGAGTTTCCAGATGCCAACGAAGTTCGTCATGAGTCCGGTTTATCCTTACTCTACATTGGTTGACCAGAGCGCTTTCGAGTTCACCTCTAACTTCAAGAGTTTAGACCTGAGTGTAGAGACGCCGAACAACATTCATATTCTCAACGATGCTTTCCGCTATTCGGGTATAGAGAGTATCAGTCTGAATAAGGGTCTTGAGATCATCGGTGACCGAGCTTTCGAAGGTGCTAAGCTGAGCGGCACGCTCACCATCCCTGCCAGCGTCAATCCTTTCACCAAAGCAGCACGCGACCTTAAGATAGGCGAGTACGCCTTTGCTTCGACCACGCAACTTGAAAACGTAGTCTTCGAAGGAACGGTTGAGTATAACATGACACCTAACGTGCTGCCTTCTTACGCTTTCTATCGCAGCGGACTGAAGAGCATTACCCTTCCTAAGAATATCCACGACATCATGGATTATGCTTTTGCCGAGAGCAAGATAGAGAGCTTCACGGCTCCTTCGACACTTGCCAATATCGACCACGATGCTTTTGCTTCATGCAAGAGTCTTAAGAGTTTCGATATCTCTAAGTCGCAGGTAAGCTCGCTTGCGAACAACCTTCTCAACGGAGCATCAGCGCTTGAGACCTTCAGTCAGCCGGCTGCTATGATCTCGTACGGCGAATACTCGCTCTACGGAGTGGGACTGAAAGAGTTAGACGTGAAAGCCGACATCATCGGCTTGTCTGCTTTTGCCGACTGTCCCAACCTCGAGACCGTACGTTTCACCAGCGAGTATGCCAACTATCTGCCTGCTTACACTATCTCGGGACTGCCTAAACTCAAAACTATCGACTTCGGCAAGGTGCGTGAGTTGCAGAAAGACTTCATCATTAACTGCCCTGCACTTAAGACTGTTATCATACCCGATGGTATGGAGGTGATTGAGACGGGAGCTTTCAACCGCGACAACAATGTGGACATCGACACTCTGATTTTTGCTTCTAATAACTTCAAGGCTATCGACGAACCGAACAAAGCTCCTTTCGTTGGAATGGATTTCGATCTTATAGTGAGAAAGACGGTTTCAATGGTCGAGAAGAACGTGTTTGCCATCGCTCATATCACCAACTCAGTGGAGCTCACCAACGAGACCAACTACGATGATTTGGCATTCAACATGGCCCAGATTGACTCGCTCGACTGGCACTATGGTCCGTCGATGCCTAACCCCTTCGTGGCTTCCAATATCGATAAGCTTAGCTTCAGCAAGATAAAAGAAGTAAAACAGAGTCTGTTCGAGAAAGGTAATGTCAACAACCTCTACCTTGACGGCATCGAGACCATAGGCGAGTATGCTTTCAATAAGGCAGGTCTGCAGAACACCGACCGTTCGTACACGGTGTATATACCGGCTTCGGTAAAGACTATCGGCAGATCGGCATTCGAAGATGTCTATACCCTCAACCTCGTTATCGAGAAAGGTACGGGTCTAAGTATCGGCGATGGTGCTTTCGAGCGCAACTCGGGTGCATGGCATACTCTGCGTTCGGAATACGACAAGTCGAACATACCGACGGCAGTAAGCGGCGCTTTCTATACTGACTCAAAGATAGATCAGGTGTTCACTGGCAGTTGCGACGATGTAACGGCTTACAAAGCTGCTACCGGTTGGGGTGAGATAAAAACCGACAACTGGGACGGTGCTACGCAATATAAGTACTCGTTCGAAGTGATAGGTGGCGCTATCGACCGCGACCAGAGCTATTACCTGCAGAACATGATGCTCAACGGCGACAAGCTACCTTACACCGCTATCCCTTGCAATAACAAAGGTACACTGACTTTTGTTCAGCCTTGCTCGTCTATCACCCTCGACCATTGGGCTGACGGCACTAACGGAAATACCTACGAGTTCGAAATAAAGAGCGACACCGTTATCCGCATCTATATCAAAGAGGCGGTGGAGAAGCTCAACCTTGCCGTTAAAGACCCTGCAACGGCAGAGGCTGTTAAGTTCTACATCCGTCCTGTCGGCGGCAAGAACAGCGAATGGGTAGAGCAAAGCTCGGCAGATATCAACCCGTGCGACGGCTTGAGATATGACGTCAAGGTGGAGGTGCTTGACCCCGTACACTACTGGTTCAACAACTGGGTTGACGAGAAGGACCAGGTTATATCCTACGAGCAAGTGATTACCTACGTGTTGGCAGGCGGCAACTTGTATGCCAACATCGGCATTCAGAACTATGGTCTGATGGTTGAGCTTGACCCGAGTTGCTGGGACTGTGCTGCGCAGACCAAAGCACTGACACTCAACGGCGTGGAAGACGACGACAAGTACATCAGCGAGACGCTGCCTTACAACACCGAGATAACACTTGGCTTTGTAGGTGATGAAGATCCGTTGTCTCCTTATCGTTATATTCTCGACTACTGGAAAGATGATATGGGCAATATCGTATCCGACGAGAACCCCTATACCTTCAAACTCACCGATTATACGCATCTCTATCCTGTTATCAAAAAAGCAGATAGATATGATGTAGAAATCTGGCCATGGGCAGGAAGCGGTTTCGAAAAAGACGGCGTTGTTTCGATAAATTACAAGGCTGAAGATCGTACTAATGTGATGATGAACAGATATACCTTCTGGGAAGGCTCGAAGATTGAACTTCAAGCAGTACCGGTTAACGACGGTCACACCTTCTTCAAGCACTGGGAGGACGGCAGTACGGAAAACCCGCGTCAGATAGTGGTAAAAAGCGATGGCGACTATGCAGCCAGCTTTGAGAGAGACTCGTTCAACATAACCTTCGAAGTACTGGGTATCGATGCCGAGCTTGTAGAAGTCACCGGTGCAGGCCGCTATGGCTGGGGCGATGAGGTTAAGATGACCTACACGCTCAATGACTCGCACTATCACTTCGTATCGTGGTTAGGCGACAAGACGTTCTCTGACGAACAGACTTATGTCTTCAAATGCGAGAAGAATGTGAACGTGAAAGTGCAGTTCAATCCTAATGAATACACCGTTACTCTTAAAGCCAACCCGGCAGAGGGCGGAAAAGTAACAGGTCCTGACAAGGCTACATACCAATCCGTCATCGACGTTAAGGCAGAGGCTAACGAAGGCTATCGCTTCGCAGGCTGGAGCGACGACAAGGATGCCAAAGAAGAGCGCAAGGTAGAGGTTACGGGTAATGTTGAGCTGACTGCCAACTTCGACAAGATCATCTACTACACCATCTCTGTTGCAACCAACGACGAAACGATGGGTACGGTCAGCGGCGGCGGCAAAGTGGAGAAAGACTCGACAACCACTATCACTGCCACACCGAAAGAGCACTATCAGTTCGTTGAATGGAACGATGGAAACAAAGAGGTCACTCGCAAGGTTGTTGCCACGGGCGATATCACCTACACGGCTACGTTCGAGGCTCAGCAGTACACCCTCATCGTTGTCTCGGCTGATGAGACGATGGGTACAGTGACCGGTGGCGGCACCTATGCATACGGCACTGAGGTAGATATTGAAGCTACGGCTAAGGAAGGCTATGAGTTCACTCAGTGGTCGGACGGCGACAAGAACGACAAGCGTAAGGTAACGGTAACAGCTAATGCCACTTATACCGCTCAGTTCAAGAAGACCGAGGTGGCTCCTAAGAGCTACACCGTCGTTGTTAAGTCGCAGGATGAGTCAATGGGCTTGGCTTATGGTGGCGGCACGATGTTAGAAGGTAGTGAGACCACTATCGGTGCTAATGCCAAGGAAGGTTATAAGTTCGTTCAGTGGAACGATGGTAACACCTCTAATCCTCGCGTGGTGACGGTAACGGCTGATGTCGTTTATACTGCTTATTTCGCCAAGGAAGATGCCAAGACCTTCATTCTGACCGTTACCTCTGCCAATCCTGAGATGGGTACGGTAAGCGGAGGCGGCGAGTATGCCGAGAACGCTACTGCTACTCTGGTGGCAGAGCCTAAGGATGGTTATCATTTCACTCAGTGGTCTGACGGCTCGAAAGATAACCCGCGTCAGGTTGTTGTTACCGCCAATGCTTCTTACACCGCTCAGTTCGAGAAGAACGCCGTAGAGCCCACCAAGTATCAGCTCACCGTTCTTGCCAACGACGAGAAGATGGGTACGGTTACCGGTGGCGGTGAGTATGAAGAGGGCAAGGTGGCTACCTTGTCGGCTATCGCCAAGGAAGGTTATCGTTTCGTTGAGTGGACCGATGGCAACAAGGACAACCCGCGTTATGTAACGGTTACCGCCAATGCTTCTTATACAGCACGCTTCGAGCAGATACCTATCGTAGAGCAGGAGTTCGCCGTGACGGCCATCTCTGCCGATGAGCAAAAAGGTAAGGTTATCGGTGGCGGTATCTTCAAGGGTGGTGCAACGGTAACACTTGTTGCAATGCCTGAGGAAGGGTATAAGTTCGTTCGTTGGAACGACAGCTCTACGGAGAACCCGCGTATCATCACCGTTGATAAGCATATAGTGCTTGTGGCTCAGTTCGATAAGATAGAGCAGACCGAGAAGCAGCAGTACACCATCAGTATCGCTTCGGCTGACGAGCAGATGGGCGTGGTAGAAGGAGCAGGTGAGTTCACTCTTGATGAGGGTACGGTGCTCGTTATCCACGCTCAAGCCAAAGAGGGCTATCACTTCGTCCGTTGGGAGGACAACTCGACCGACTCGCGTCGTGTGATCACGGTGAGTGAGACACACAACTATATCGCCTTCTTCGAGAAGAACCCTGCCGGCACTCATACTTACCTTATCACTGTCATCTCGTCGAACGATGCTCAGGGTTATACCGAAGGCACGGGCGTCTATGAGGAAGGCCGTGAGGTAGTCATCAAGGCTATTGCTAAGGACGGCTATGAGTTCAAGGAGTGGACCGACGGTAACAAAGAGGCTATCCGTGCCGTCACCGTTACCGCCAATGCCAAATATACGGCTATGTTCCAAGAGAAGAAAGTATATTACACTCTCAGTGTCCTCTCTGCTAACGACCAGCAAGGTACAGTGATGGGCGCCGGTATGTACGAGGCAGGCACTACAGTCAGAGTAGCTGCTATACCTGCTGCAGGCTATCACTTCACCGGATGGAACGATGGCAACACCGAGAACCCGCGTGATGTAGTGGTTGACCATGATATCACCCTCATCGCTTCGTTCGCACAAGGCTCCGATGTTGACCAGATAAGTGGCGACAACACTCAAAGAGCACGAAAGGTGATGATAGACGGAGTAATATATATCATCCAAGGCGACAAGATGTACAACACGCTTGGCGCTGAGGTGAAATAGCCCCCCCGCCCCCTAAAGGGGGAAGCCCCCCAACCCCCTAAAGGGGGAGCATTAAATTGGTATCACGGCATTGGGTTGCCGTGATATCTCAAAGGAAAAATCGAAAAATCGAGATGTCGAAATACAGAGATGTCGAAATAACGAAATGTCGATATAACGAAATAACGAAATGTCGAAATAACGAAAACTTAAAATAATCAATTAAATTCTTTAACGACAATGAAAAAGATTTTACTATCCTGCGTGATGCTACTGACAGCGGTGCTGTCGGCATCAGCCTTTACCGTGTACGTTAACGACAGCTACACCGGTAAGGAGGGTGAGACTTTCACCATCCAAAAGTTCTTGACAGCGGGCAATTCTGACCAACTGCAGTACACTGTAACTTACGAGGTTAACCAGCAAGCCACAGGTACAACCGAGTCAACCGCTGCTCACATCACTATTACGGGCATCGTTTTTGAAAATGCCCAATTCAGAAACAACAACAAGGACTTAGTGTTCCCTGCTTTCTTCGCTATTCAGAAACGCAACGGAACGAGTATGGGTTACGGTCGCGTGAACATGTTCGGGCAGGATTCGTTCCGAGAAGATCGTGTAGTAGAAAGCATTACTCTCGACTTTGCTGATGGTCTGATACACTACATCGGTGCCGGCAGAGATGCTTTTCATAGCTGCGACAACCTCAAGCATATCTATGTAAAGCGCGACGGCAGCAAACCCACACTGCCTACCTTCGACGTAATGCGTTATCGTGCTTTTTGCAACACAATGTCGTTTACCGACCATGTGAATATTCATATCGCAAGCACAGACGGGGACGACTTTTCTCATCCGTTTTGGGATTCAGGCGTTACCTCAGCCACTATCTATACAGCAAGAAGGCCATATCAACAAGTTTTCGAAGGCTGTCCGAACCTTACCAATGTTACTTTAAGCGGAAAGTACAAAGTTGACCCGAAGAATGTCAATGGTGGCGGTGCCGGATATTTAGCAGAAAGGTGTCCGAAACTGACGAAGATAGTATGGCAGGGAGGAGACGATGATATAACTACGGCAGAGGAGTCGCCGTTCTATAACATACGCGACCAGATAACCTCGCTTACCATCGAAGGCTCTGTGCCTGCCCACATGTTCGAGGGCTTCAGCAAGATTCTTATGGTTAGTTCGCCTGCTGATTTAGGAACCAAGAGCATTACTATCGGTGAGCGTGCGTTTGCCGACTGCAAAAGTCTTGTAGTTGCTGCCGTTGGCGGCAACATGGACCAAAGCGCTTTCGAGGGTTGCACTAACCTGAAGACTATCGTATGGCGTGGCGGTTTTACATGGGGAACTGAGACTCCCGCTGCCAACAAGTCGCCGCTTTACTCAGTTGGTGTGCAAATAAAGAAAGTAACATTCGCCGGCACCAACACCTCTGTGCCCGACTATATATGCGCAGGCATGAATCAGTTGGAGACAGTCTATATACAACAAATTCCCAACGGAGAGATAGGTGCTCATGCCTTCGACGGATGCCCTAAACTTACGACGGTTGACTTCTCCGACGAAGACGGAAACCCAATCACATGGGGTAACTCGTATTGGATTCGTGAGAGTGCCTTTGCCAATTGTCCTGTTCTCCATTTTATTGAGAACTTCCCTGTTAACACTTGGAGAATAGAAGAGAAGGCTTTCTACAACTGCGAAGAACTTGAGGATTGTCCTATTACTCAGAAACACACCAAACTGCAATATATAGGTTCAGAGGCGTTTGCCAAATCGGCTCTTTACGATTTTGTGGTACCAGCAGGAGTAACAGGAACAGGTAGTCTGTTGGTTAACGACTGCCCGTATCTTGAGGAAATCTATTTCCTGCCTAATACCACCTCGGCAAGCAATTTCGGCGGCAGCTGGGCTGAGTTGTTTGCCAAAGCTGACAGCAAGACACGCAAGAACATAAAGAACATCTATCTTAATTATAACCTGACAAGCATTCCTGAGGAGATGTTTATGGACTATACCGAATTGGTTAATCAGTATGGTGTGATGCCCTCGGAGACTAATCCACGCTATCTTGCTTCAATGGATAAGGTTACAACTATCCAATCGTCAGCATTCAAGAACTGCGTAAGCTTGGAGAACTGCGCGGCACTGAAGAGTAAAGCCTTGGCGCAAATCTACCCGAGCGCATTCGAGGACTCCAACATCAAGACCTCGTTTGCCGAGATGGACAACCTGACCATAATATGGAATGAGGCATTCAAGAACTGCCCTAACATAGAGCGTTTCGGTGCCGATAAAATCGATGGTGCTGATGCCGTGCTGCCCAAGTTGCAAACCATCAGCGCCGATGCTTTTAACGGTTGCTACAACTTAAAATCAGTTCATCTGCCTGCTAACCTGAAGACCATCTCTACCGATGCTTTTGCAGACTGTCCGGTAGAGACCGTGCTGTTCGGTGTTACGTCGTATAACTATAGCGACCCGCTCGACAATGCAGGTATTGATAAAACCCAAATCAAAGTCTTTGAGATTGGCGACAACGTAACGGTTATTCCTGCGGCTTTGGCTAAAGGCGCACCCCTTAAGACCGTCAAGATAGGTTATAATATTAAGAGTGTAGGTGCCGAGGCGTTTGCCGACTGCTCGCAACTCAAGGAAGTAACTATCAACACTAACCTTGAGAACATGCCTACCAACTACAACACGTTGAATCCTTCTATTGCTCCGTTTGCCCGCTCAGCCGTTGAGAAAGCTTCGTTTGGTCCGGCAGCCTCAGTTGCAGGTCGCTGCATCTTAGCAGGAACACCTAACCTGAAAGAGGTGGTACTCAACAAAGTGGTAACATTCAACGAGTATAGCTTTGCCAACACAGGTCTTACCGAATTCTCTTTCAGCAGTAGCGAAGCTATTAAGTCGAATGCTTTTGCTAACAACAGCAAACTGAAGACTCTCAACATCACCGGTACTGCACCTACCGTTGCTTCGTCATCGTTCGACGGCTGCTCTGTTACTACCATCAACGCTTCGTGTTCATGCTATGGTACTATAGCCTCAAGTGCAACATGGAAAGCCGTTTGCTCTAACATTAAGAACTTCGACTCGTTTGAATATCCCGAAATTTCGGAGCTTATGTACAAGGGACAAGGCAAAGTAAACATCACTAAAGCAATGGATTGCGATGGCAAGTTTACCATAGAGGCTGTCCCTGCCACCGGTTACAGTTTCGTCATGTGGGACGACCGCAACACCGAGAACCCGCGTACCATCGATATGAACACCTTCAAGAGCTGGTCGATATGGCCTATATTCGATAATCCTGCATTATACACGGAAACAATAAAACTCTACATCACTCCGGAGAATGTAGGTGAGGTTTATGTTTATGACACTCGAACCGACAAAGAGGTGACAGGTGGTAAGTACAAGATGCACGGCAGCTACGTCTTCGTTCCTCAACTCACCGATGCCAGCAACTGGTATGAGTTCAGCTATTGGGACTATGAAATTGATAAAACGGCTACGCCGTATGCTGCTGATGAAACATATCCCAATGGTTTGGGCGTTACTATAGAATATGAAGCAGGTTTGGATGATGAAGAAGAGCCTGACTATCCTGAAGAACTGACGGCAGTGTTCGCACCGAAAGACATCGCAGTAGAAGTCCGCTCGTGCACCGACGGTCATGGAACTGTGAAGATAGAAGGTGAAGCCAAACTCGGACAAGAGTTGACACTCACTGCCGTACCTAACAAAGGTTATAAGTTCTCACACTGGGGAAGTGATGTTAATGCCACCGATGTTACCACCAAGGTTACTCTCAGTTTGGAAAATATCCTCAAAGCCGGAGTCCTTCCCGAAGATCAGGGAACGCCGGTATTGAGCAACGGTCAGCTTGAGCCATACGAGGAGTCGGCACTCTACTATGTAGAGATGTGCGCCTTCTTCACCGAGGGCGAAAGCGAAGTAGTAGAGATTAAGGTTGAAGGCAACAACTGCGAGATAGAAGGTGCCGGCAAATACAAAATAGGAGACGAAGTGTCGCTCAATGTCATTCCTGATATGGGTTACAAGTTCGAACGTTGGTCTGACAACAACACCGACAACCCGCGCTTGATTACAGTAGTTAAGGCAGCTACCTATACCGCTATTTGCGAGGCAACATCTCCCGGCGGAGGCAGCGGCACCACGTATGTGTGCGACTTCACCAAGAAAGCCGACAAACATCAGCAATATACCGATGCATGGACCTACGACGAGAACTGGACAGTATTCGGCGGCGCCAACAACAACGGCGACTGGGATTATGTAAGGATGGGCGGCAAGTCGAGCAATTTGGCAAATGCCAATCCGGTATATGTAGTTAACAACGCAGCCTTCGACAAAGAGATAACACAAGTTAAGGTTTACTATCCTGCAGGCTCACTCAGCAAGAACGGTATGGCAGTTAAAGACTGGGGAGTTAAGGTCTATTCCGACATCGAATGCACCAACCTTCTTTACTCGGTTGCCGGCGGTACTATAAGCGGCAGCGAAGAGACACTTACCGTTTCGGCAGAAGAGGGTAAGCCTTGGTCGGCAGGCTATGCCGTACAGGTTTATTGGAACCTCGAAAACACATCATCTACCAACGGTATCATCTATGTGAGCAAGATAGAGTATCTGACAGACGGTAACGGCGGTGGCGAAGAGACTACTTATACTATCACCGTAGTATCGGCTGACCCGGCTCAAGGTTCAGTTATCGGTGGCGGTACGTTCAAAGCCGGACAGACCATCCAAATAGCCGCTACTGCTAACGAAGGCTATAAGTTCCACCGCTGGGATGATGGCGACACCGACAACCCGCGCACCATCGTAGTTAGCGGTGACGAGACCTTCACTGCCGAGTTTACTCCTACAACAGGTGTTGACAACCTGCAGGCAGAAGGCACCGAGGTTCGCAAAGTAATGATAGACGGCGTAATATATATTATAAAAGGTGAGAAGATGTATAATGTCCTCGGCGTTGAGGTGAAGTAAGCACAGCCCCCAACCCCTAAAGGGGAAAGCCCCCCAACCCCCTAAAGGGGGAGCATTAAATTGGTATCACGGCATTGGGTT
>CAMHOK010000006.1 GCA_946186735.1 uncultured Bacteroidales bacterium | reverse complement strand
CCTGTTATTGCTCTCGCTCTTGTCGCTGTTGCCGCTCTGTGCACAGACTGACACTGTCGCGGCGTCGGAGTCTTCGATTCAGTCACCTGAGTCTTCGGTTCAGTTACCTGAGTCGTATGCTTTTGTTGAGCGTGATAGTACATTGTATTTAGATGTCTATCAACCTTCTGCCCCCAATGGATATACCATCGTTCATATCTTCGGCGGAGGGTTCGTGAGCGGTTCGCGCCTCCATCCGTGGGATGCCGACTATTGTCGGAAGCTCGCGGCAGAGGGTTATGTGGCAGTGGCTATGGACTATCGTCTTGGTCTGAAGGGTGTTACTAAGGTAGGCATTACTAACCTCAAACCTTTGGAAGAGGCTTTCTACATGGCAGCCGCCGACTGTAGTGCAGCCATCGCATTCTTGGTCGGTCATGCTCAGGAGCTTGGGATAGACAAGGATAAGATCATCCTTGAGGGCTCGTCAGCGGGGGCTATCACGGCTCTGATGACCGATTATGGTCGTTGCAACGGACTGAGCTTCTGTCAAGAGTTGCCCGCAGGGTGGGCACCGGCAGGAGTGGTGGCTTATAGTGGCGCTATCTATTCTGAGTCAGGCAAGGTGAAATGGAGTCAGCATCAGCCTGCACCCACACTCCTCTTCCATGGCACTATTGATAAGATAGTGCCCTATAAACAGGTGGAGCTCTTTAACAAGGGTCTCTATGGGGCTGACGCACTTATCAAACGCTTCAATAAGTTCAAGCTGCCTGCTTGTATCTATCGTTTTACCGGACTCGGACACGAGGTGTCGGTCGGAGGCAAAGAGACGATAGACGAGTTGAAAATGTTCGTCAAGCAATATCTGACTGACAAGCGCTCACTGCACCTCGATATCACAGTGAGCGATGACAATAAACAGCCTTCGGAGTTTAGCTATATGACCCTCAAAGACTTATATTCGCCAAAAAAATGATTGTGTTAAGTAATGCCCATCTCTGCCTTTGTCAATGAGTTATGAGAAGAAGATATTGATGCTGTTGCTTGCTATCGTCGGTATGACGATAGTGGCACATGTGTCCGGCTCTGCCGACGGGCGGCTTGTCCTCGGTCAGGTAGCTAAGACGCAACATCTTCCTTATGACAGCGATAGCCGCAATCTCTTCTCACTCTCTTCCGCTGCGCCGGCTCTGCCTGCTCAGATAGCTAAGGTGAGGATACTGAGTCTGTCGCTCACGGCAAAGCAGGTGCATCAGCGCCTCGCAGAGACGATTCATGGCCGCCCTGCACAGTTCATGTTTGACAGGAAATCGCATGCTTACTTAGCGCGACATCATCATCTGAGGCTCAGTCTGCCATCTTTTAATATCAGTTTTCCTTTTGCTGTCTTTTGGTAGGGAAGGGTAACATGTCTGCCGTTAGTAGCAACGGCTATGATATCTAACTCTATGTATAATTTTTATAAATGACTGTCAAATGGATACTTCAACAATCATCATCGCGGTGGTGATGCTCCTTGTGTGCATCGTACCCGTTGTCCTTCTTAACCGCGCCGGTAAGAAGAACACAAAGAACAACGAAGAAAACGAAAATAACATAAGCAAATAAATGCCTTTTGTTGAGGCAAATGAGCGGCGAACTATTCTCTGATACCGGAGAAACTAAGCTCGCTGACAAAAGAAAGAGTGAGTATAAGGTTTTATGCTCACTCTTGTGTTTTTTTTCGGGATATTGGGATTTTACATTAACTCCATTATCTTCTCGAGGTAGAGTTGGTCGATGGCGTCGAAATTGCTAAAATCGCGGCTGTCGATATCGAGCACTGCCACTATCTGTCCGTCTTTTCTTAGCGGCACCACTATCTCGCTGTTCGATTCGGCAGAGCATGCTATATGTCCTTCAAACTTATGTACATCGTCAACGATGATGGTCTGTTCTCTGAGCCATGTGGTGCCGCACACGCCTCTGCCTTTCTTTATCCTTGTGCAGGCTATAGGTCCTTGGAACGGACCAAGTACGAGCTCATCGCCTTCTACGCGATAGAAACCGGTCCACCAGAAACGAAAAGTGTGGTGGAGCAGTGCTGCTATGTTTGCCATGTTGGCGATAAGGTCGTTCTCACCGCTTAGCAATGCCTCGGCTTGCGGGAGCAATGTGAGGTAGGTTTCTTCTTTGGTCATCTTGTCTTCTCCTTTACTCATCATGCTGTTTTCTGCGTTATGCCTTCTTACTTGTTCAGTTCTTTGAAGCGTCTCAGAGCTGAGCGATAGTTGATGCAGGCGTCGGTGTAGTCGTTTTGTGCGCGTAGCAGTAGCGACTGACTCTCCAGCAGCTCGCTCATAGTGCACATGCCGGCTTCGTAGTTCATGAGTGAGATGTCGTAGTTGTCTTGCGCCATCTTCTCTGCCGACTCGTGCTGGAGCATGAGTTGTATCGACTCGGTGAGCACATCGTAGGCTTGCTCGTTCTGCAGACTCATCTTCTCGCTAAGGTCAGTCTTCATCAGTCGGGCTTTCTCTATCCTGAGGTTATGCTCTTTGATCTTATGTGCAGTCTCGCCCCAACCGGTGAGAGGGATAGTGACCATAGCCACACCCGTTATGTTCCAGTTGTTCTGCTCGAAGAAGTTAGAAGCGCCGCCTACGGCCCCGATAGCTATATGCGGGAGGGTCTCGCCTATGGTTATCTTCTTCCTGAGTTCTTCGGCTCTGATGTTCATCTCTAATAGGTCTTGTTCGGGTCGCTTAGAGGCATCGATGTCCTGCAGCGTCAGTTTGAGGGTCAGTTCCGGTTCGATAGGTATCGGTTCGAGCTCCAGCTCTTTGGTATATTCCAGTCCTACGAGTTGGCACAGCGCTCTTGACGCCAGATGGATGCCGTTCTCTAACTGTAGAGCTTTGGTGGCTACCTCGTTGCGTTTGAGGGTGATCTTGAGCAGGTCGTTCTGCGTGGCTATACCTGCCTCGAAGGCTGCCTGTGCCACCGATTGGATAGTGTCGAGCAGTTCGTATGCTTGCTTGACGGTTTTGCGTTTCTCGTACAGACCTGCAACGAGCCAGTAGCTCTCTTCAACCTGCTGGAGCAGATCTCTCTCGCTCACCTCTCTCTGCAGCTTGGCGGCATCCACACCCAGTTGTGCCAGCTTGTTGCCATTGACGATCATACCGCCCCAGTAGATAGGCTGAACGGCTCTCACACCGGCAGAGTAGCCTCGACGGATGATCTCGATATTTGAGGTCAGACCGCCGCCGGAGAGGGTGTCAACAGCCGAGAACAGTTCGGAGAGAAACTCACGTGTATCTTCCGTCTTGCCCACCTTGGTCACATCCATGCGGACCAGAGGGGCGGCACTGATGAAACCGAACCCTTCGATGCTCACCTGAGGGAAGTATTTCCACAGCACTTGTTTCTTCACCTCTTGGGCAATGGCGATGTCCAGCTCTGATGAGCGGATGGTGCAGTTGTGCTGCTTGGCCATGTTCAGACAAGAGTCGAGTGTGAGACTTTGTGCGTAAAGGAGTGGTGCTGATAGCACTAATAAGAATATGTATAAGGTCTTTTTCATTTCTTCGAGTTTAAGTAGGAGTCGAGCGACTCGTTGATTTTCTCTATTTGTTGTTCGCGTTCTTCCACATGCTGTTTGACGGCGTTCTCCACGGCTTTGTATCTTGTCTCGCGTCGTGTCTCTCGCTCATACACTTTCCAATAGGCGATAGGCAGTATGGTGACGACGAGCGGCATGGTGAAGATTGTGCCGAAGCAGATGACCACGCCCATAGGCATCCATAGGCTGGTGGCGGCTGTTATCATCGGCACGACGCCTAAGGCGGTGGTGGCGGAGGTGAGGAAGATAGGACGCATTCGTCTCAGTCCGGCTTGATAGGCAGCCTCGCGCGAGCTGAGGTGCTGAGTCTGAACCAGCTCTTCGGCATACTCATACATGATGATGGCGTTCCTCACGATGATACCCACCAGCGAGATGAGTCCGAGTACGGCAGTGATGCTCACGCTCAGGTTGAAGAGCCATAAGCCGAAGAAAGCGCCGAAGATACAGAGCATGCTCACCGAGAGTGAGAGGAGCGAGATGCTTATCTTCTTGAAGTGATAGACGAGCAAGGCGAGCAACACCAATAGAGCCATGAGGATAGTCATCACTATGTCGGGCATGAGGCGTTTGTTGTTCTCGGTGAGTCCACCGTAGTTGATGGTTACCTCTTCAGGTATGTTGAGCGTCTTTATGTAGTTCTCTATCTTCTTCATTGCCATGGGTTGTGGTGATGAGCCTCTCATGTCGGCAGCGATAGTGATAGTGGGTATGCCGTTTCTGGTGGTGAGTTGTGCGGGTCGGAAGTCGGGTATGATGTCGGCCACTTGTCGGAGCGGCACCCATGTGTCGGGTGTGGGAGTGGGGATGAGCATGTCGCAGATGTCCTCGTAGGTCATGTCCTCTGTGCCTGCGGTATAGAGGATGACGGGTGTCTTGTAGTTCTTGTCCCAGATACCTGTCAGACTGCGCCCTTTGAGTGCTCCGTTGAGGTAGAGCGATAGTGTGGCTTGCGTCACGCCCAGACGCGTGGCCTCGTCGTCCTTGAGACGGATGCAGATGGTCTGCATCGTCTCTTCATAATCGGTGTGCACCCAGGTTATTTCCGGTATAGAGCTCATGAAGTGCTTGAGCGAGTCGGCTATAGGCTCGAGGTCGTAGTACTCGTCGCCTTGAACGAAGACCTCAATAGGGTTGTTCACTATCTGATAGTCGAGCTGCTTGAAACGGCAATAAGCGTTGGTGAAGGCGTTCTCATACTTAGGCTGATATTCGGCAATGATGTCGGCTGTAGCTTTGTCGGACACGGTGGTAACGATGAACTGCGCGTAGTTAGGCGCCGCCATCTGTGGGGCGTAAGTGGTATGGAAACGCGGTGAGCCCATACCCACAAAAGAGGTAATGTTCTTCACTCTCTTATCCTCTTTGAGTATGCGTGCGAGCGAGTCGGCAATGACGGATGTCTGTTCCAGGCTGCTCCCCTCGGTGAGGTGTATCTCGATGGCAAACAGCTCGCGCTCGGCTTTGGGCATGAACTGTATGTTGTTGAGCAGGAAGAAGCCCACACCTGTCGCCACCATCACTATAGAGAAGCCTATAGTGCCCCACGGGTGGCGGAAACAGAAGTTAAGGAGTCGGGTATAGCCGTTCTGCAACTTCTCGAAGAACCATTTCTGTACGCGTTCGAGCAGTAACATACGCTCGCTCTTCTGCTTCTTGATGACGCGTGTTGCCATGAAAGGAATGACATAGATAGCGTAGAAGATACTGCAAGTGAGTGCGATGAACACAGCCCAGGGGAAGAGCTTGACGAAGTCGCCCATCTCTCCGTGCATGGTCTTGAGCATAGGGAAGAACATGCCGGAGATAGAGCATGTGGCTATCGCCATAGGAACGAAGAGTTGTGTGGTGCTGGTGTAGGCCGAGTACCAGCGTGAGTGCCCTTTCTCCAAGAGGTCGGTATATCCGTCGATGACGATGACGGAGTCGTCCACCACCATACCCAAGACCACGATGAGTGCGGCCAGGGTGACGGTGTTAAGGTCGATACCGAAGACATACATTATACCCAAGGTGGCGGCAATACATACGGGCAGACCCGTTGATGATACCAGAGCTGTGCGCATAGGGAAGAGTATGAGCATCACCAAGATAACGATGATGACCGACTCCAGCAGGTCTTTGAGGAAGCTCAGCACGCTCTTATTGACTACCGACGGTTGGTCGGTCACTTTGTTGATCTGTATATCAGGCGGGAGGGTGCGCTGCACTTGTTTGAGCACCTTGTTCACCTTGTTGCCAAAACTGACGATGTTGTTGCCGGGTGTCATCTCCATACTGACAATCAGCCCTTCGGCGGGGTCGTTATCATCGTTGTAGAGTTCTACATACTTGCCGGCTTTCTGGTAGCGCCTTTCAATCTTGGCAATGTCGCGCAGGCGGATGTTCTGACCCGTCACCGGGTCAGGAAAGACTATCTGTTCGCCTATCTCATACTCTGAGTTGAAGGGGATTTCGATATGTACCAGAGCTGCTCCCATGTCGTTGGCTATCTCACCTGTAGCCGTACGGAACCCTTGTGCGGCCAGCTCCATGAGTATCATGTTCTGGTTGAGAGCATACTGTGTGATACGCTGCACATCAAGCGTGACGGCTATCTCCTCTTTCTGCGTACCCACCACTTTGATGGCTCCCATCTCGGGTATGGTGCGCAGTCGGTTGCACAGCTTGTCGGCCACCTGCTCCAGCTCGCGTGGCGAACGCTGGTTGCTGGCAATAGACAGAAGCATAGACGAGGTGCTGCCAAAATCATCAATCACTGCCACTGCCACCAAACCTTGAGGTAGAGATGTCTGCTTGAAGAGCGACATGTTGCCGCGTATCTTCTGCCATACTTTCGGACCATCGGTAACGGAGGGGTTGAGCACGGTATATATGTAGCATATACCGTCGCGCGAACGGCTGTAGGTGCGAGCTTTGTTGACCTCGTTGAAGGTGAACAGATATTGTTCAAGAGGCTTGGCCACCTGCTCTTGGACCTCTTGGGCAGTGGCTCCCGGATAGATGGCGGCTATCACTCCTATACGCAGAGTGAACTGCGGGAACTCATCTTTGTTCATCTTGGGAAGAGCAAACATACCGAAAGCAATAAGTGCTCCTACAATAGCATAGACCAAGACATGGTTACGCATCGCACTCCCTATGTGGTTAAGTTTTTTCATCCTTTTGTTGTTTAAGAGACTATTAGACAAGCATATCTGCGCTATTAGTCGAGTATGTCAACCTTGGCACCTACAAAGAGTTTCTGATAACCTTCGGTGACGATAGTGTCGCCGTTTTCCAATCCGCTTCCCACCAGCACACCATTGTTCACATATTCGTCCACCTCGATGATTCGTCTCTGTGCTTGTCCTTGTTTGATGACCCATACGCTCAGTCCGCGTTTCTGCGTCATGATGCACGAGGCGGGCACTACTATACCTCTTTTCTTGTTGTTGGTGACGATAGCTTTACAAACCATGCCGGGGAGCAAGTGCTTGACCACCTCTTTGTCGTCGAGCAGAGCCCTGACGAGGAAGGTGTGCGCCAGTATGGTAGAGGTGAGATCTTTGCTGATGATGTGTGCTTTGGTGGTGAGGTCGAGTGCGGGTATGCTCACTTCGATGACCTGGCCTTCGTACATCGTTCCCACTTCGTTCTCAGGGACGGTGAAACAAGCGGTGAGGTTGTTCATGTCGATGAGTTTACCTATGCGCTGTGAGGGCGAGAGGGTCTGGCCCACCTGAAGGTCGTTGATCTCAACCACACCGCTCTTGACGGCTCTGATAGTGCAGTCCTCAAGACGCTTCTCGCTGCTCACATACAGACTCTTAGCCTTCTGCACCTCGGTCTCTATCTCTTTCCACTTGATCTCGTTGATACCACCTTTCTCGTGCACTCTCTTGGCACGCTCGTAGCCGTCCTCTGCCTGAGCAAGCACTGCCTTTGCGCTCTCATACATAGCTCTGAACTGAGTGTCGTCAACGCGAGCAATAACCTCACCTTTCTCAACCCTCTGACCACTCTTCTTGTTGAGCTCAATAAGATCGCCTCCGTAGGTGAACGACAACCATATCTCACTTTCTGAACCTATCTCACCTATGTATCGGCGGGTGGAGACATCATTGCTCTCGTCTGCCACCAAGATACGAACGGCTAAAGGCTTGTCTTGAAGGTAGGAATACTTACTCTCTCTCTTGCAACCAAGAAGAAAGAGTGTGATAGATAGAAGGATATAAACACGAATCTTCATAAAGGGGTATGTTTAGAGATGATTATTTTCTTTTGTTGGCTGCTTGGTTGACCAAATAGACTATCGACATGTACTCTATGCCTGAGTGTGTTGTTAGTCCTATCTCGCAAGTGCGTGAGTTGGAGTAGCCAATGGTGGCGCCAGAGGTCTGTATAGCCTTTCGCAGTTTTCTCAGAGCCCATGCGTTGAGCTCGGGGTGTGTGAAGCCTTTGTCTCCTGCGAAGGCGCAGCATCCCACCTCTTCGGGCACGACGACGCGCTTAGTGCACTTCTTGGCCACTCTGACGAGGCAGTCGGTGAGTCCCATCTTCCGTGTGGAGCATGTGGGATGAACGGCTACGGTGAGGTCGAGTGGGCTGATGTCCACCTCGGGTAAGACGAACAGCTCGATGAACTCGGCAGGCTCGTACAGCTTCAGAGGTGAGCCGTTCAGCTCGTTGGTATGGCGCATGCGATACAGACACGGACTCTGGTCGCAGAGGACAGGGTAGGTGCCGTTGGCCGACGCTCTCATCAGAGCCTCTTGCAGCTCCTTGCCTTTGCGGTCGGCAAGGTCGGGCATACCTTTGCTCTCCCAGGTGGTGCCGCAGCACAACTCCTCCATCTGCTCAACGAAAAGGACCTCGTAGCCCGCTTTGTCCAACAGTTCGATAGTCTCGTCTATCAGACTATGCTTGGCAACGGAGCCTTTCTTGAGTCCCATGCGTTGGTTGATGCACGAAGGGAAATAAACCACTTTTTTCTTGTCGTTCCCTGCAGAACTCTTGGCTGTCGGTTGGTGCTTCGGTGCCCTTTGAGGCATGGCGGCTGTCCACAGAGGGAAATGTTTGGCTGAGCCATAGTACAGCCCTTTGCTGACCACCGACATGAGGTTGGTGCCGAGGAGACTGTGGGCGGTGTCAGCGATGGTGAGCACAGAGCCTATGGAGTCGGCTACAGCAGAGAAATGGTCGGCTGCATAAGTGCCTATGCGTCGGGCACCGGACGACAGCTCTTGCTCTCGGAGATAGTGTATGTAATCGCCCACATTGATCTTGACGGGGCACGAGGTGGAGCATAGTCCGTCGCCGGCACACAGGTCTTTGCCTATCTTTCGGAAAGCGTTGGCGAGCGCTTGTGCCTCATCGTCCTTGCCGGCTTTGCGGAGTCGTGCTATCTCTCGTTGTATGACTATGCGCTGTCGTGATGAGAGTGCGAACCCGCAACTCACACAGTTGACCTCGCAGAACCCGCACTCAATGCAGCGGTCGATGAGCGGATGGGCCTGCGGGAGAGGCTTGATATGCTGAAGATACGACTGCTCATCTTCGTTGAAGATGACGCCCGGGTTCATGATGTTGTCGGGGTCGAAGAGAGCTTTGACATCGAGCATGAGTTGGTAGGCCTCATCGCCCCATTCGCGTCTGACGAAAGGTGCCATGTTCCTGCCGGTGCCATGCTCCGCCTTGAGCGAGCCGTGATACTTGTCAATAACTAACGAGACGAGGGCATGCATCATCTTATCGTATTGCTCGATAGCTTGAGGTGTGTCGAAACGCTGATTGAGTATGAAGTGATAGTTACCTTCGAGGGCATGACCATAGATGACGGCGTCGGGGTAATGGTGCTCGCGGAAGAGGCGCTGCAGCTCAAGGGTAGCATCGGAGAGGTAGTCGATAGGGAAGGCTATGTCTTCAATAAGACAGGTGGTGCCTATCTCGCGCGTACCACCTACGGCAGGGAAGATGCCGGAGCGCATAGCCCAGTACTTGCTCACCTTGTCTTTATCTTGTGTGAACTCTTCGGGAGCGAACCGTCCTGCTTGCGAGGCTTGGAGGATACGCTCTTGCAACTCCTCACGGGTGGAGGCTTCTATCTTGACGAGTACGGCACCGGCATCCGGTCCCTGACCCTTCAACTCAGGAAAATCGTTCTCCACCACCTGCATGGCTTTCCTGTCGAAATATTCGGCAGCCGAGAGAGCTCCGCTATGCTTCATGCGTATGACAGCATCGCATGCCTCTTTGGTGGTGGGGTAGAGAAGAAGGGCAGAGGCAGAGTGAGAATAGTCGATACCGGTGTTGAACACTATCTCGCTGAGGAAAGCGAGCGTACCTTCTGAACCGGGTATGAGATGAGCAATGATGTCGAAGGGGTCGGTATATTCGACGAAAGGCAGGATAGTAAGACCCGTTACGTTCTTTATGCTGTATTTCTTCTTTATCAGCTCGGTGAGTTGTGGGTTGCTCAGTGTGCGGTCGCGCAGTTGTTCTATACGCTTGATGAAGTCGGGGTGTGTGTTGAGGAACTGTTGTCTTGACTCCTTGTCGCCGGTGTCGAGAATGGTGCCGTCAGTCAGCACTATCCTCACGCTCTGTAGCATACGGTAGGAGTTGGCGTGTGTGCCGCAGCACATGCCTGAGGCGTTGTTCATCACTATTCCTCCCACCATCGCGCTCTTGATAGAGGCGGGGTCGGGAGTGAAGCGTCGGCCGTAGGGGCGCAAGAGGTCGTTGACCCTCTGACCAATGATGCCGGGTTCAAGACGGATCTTCAGACCTTGCTCAAGGATCTCGTATCTCTCCCATTTCTTGCCGCAGACCACCAGCCACGAGTCGCTGATAGCCTGACCGGAGAGCGAGGTGCCTGCAGCACGGAAAGTGATATGCTTCCCTTCTTGGCGGGCACGAGAGATGATTTGCTGAACCTCTGATTCGTTTTCAGGCATGAGAACCTGCTCGGGCACGAGACGGTAGAAACCGGCATCTGTACCCCATGCTAAGCGATGGATATAGTCTGTCATGGCAACTCTGAGAATAAAAGGTGAGAGAAAGGTTAGTCGTAAAGGTAGTATTGTGAGGAGAAGGTGCGGAAGGTATCTACATCCTTATACCAATAGTCTCTGATGCTGTCCCATTGGTAGTCCGCGGAGAAGGTCTCGCGTATGAATCGGCTCCCGCAAACCTTGTCGAACATAGAGAAGCGTGCTTGGTTGCAGTTCTTGAACACATCCTTGTCGGGATACATACGCATGAGTTCTTGCACGATGAGGAACTGCACCTCGCTGAGTCGTGCACGGTCGAAGTCGGTGATATAGATCTGTACTCCTGCCAAGGTCTTTCCTTTGCCCACTGAGTAATAAGGGTTGAAGTAGATGGGTCGGAAGCTGAGTCCGGGGAGCTCCATGTTGTTCATAGCCTCTGCGAGCTGCTCGGCGTCGATCCACTCGGCAGCCATCAGCTCGAAGGGTAGGGTGTAGCCCACTCCTATGGAGAAATAGCCCAGCTCGCCGAAGATACCGGTGACAGGGTAGAAATAAGCCGAATGTCCGAAAGGTACGTGTGGTGAAGCTACCACCCATGGTAGCCCTGTCTGGTCCCAGTTCATGCTGCGATGCCAGTTCTCCATCTTCACTACGGTGAGTCGGCATGGCTGTTGAGCTTGATCTCTGAGCTCTGGCGGCCAGAGCGAAGGCTCTTGGTTGAGCATGGTGGCAAGCTCGCCGCAGGTCAGACCATACAGATAAGGGATAGCAAACTGACTGACGAAAGAGAAATAGCCATCTTCTACTATATTGCCTTCTATCTTCGTTCCGCTCAGCGGGTTCGGACGGTCGAGGATGACGAGCTCTTTGTCGTAATCGCGGCATGCTTCGATGAGCTTACCCATGGTGGATATGTAGGTGTATGACCGACAACCGTTGTCTTGTATGTCATAAACCATAACATCGATCTGGTCCATCATCTCCTTGCTCGGTTTATGTGTCTTACCGAAAAGCGAATACATGGGAATGCCGGTCTTCTTGTCCACATCGTTCTCGATAACATCGCCCGCATGTATGTTACCGCGCACACCATGCTCCGGACCGAAGAGAGCTACCAGATTGACGTTCTCGGCCTCAAAGAGAATATCAATGGTGGAACGCAGGTTGGAGTCAACCCCCGTGGGGTTGGTGCACAGACCAACACGCTTACCCTCCAACAGCTGAAACTCTTGGTCTCGCAAGACCTCAATACCGGTCTTGACTTTCGTCGGAGACTTCTGAGCACAAGCTAAAGGGGAAATCAAACAGAGAATGCTGAAAAGCAAAAGAAAAGAATAATGTTTCATGACGGCAATATTTTGGTTATTGCTCGCAAAGTTACAAAGAATCTTCAAAACAGACAATAGTTGAGTTGCCCATGTCGGCATTTTTTTGTAACTTTGCGCACTTCTTTAGAAGTTGATTGTGATATTGATAAGCAAAATTGTAGTGTATGGAAAATAAGAGTTCATCGTCCGGTAAGGCGCAAGGCATGCTCAAGAGCGTCTCTTTCTCTCTGATGGGATTGATGATAGTGCTGCTCGTGGTGTCGAGCATAGTTGAGAAGTTCGAGGGTGCTGACTTCGCTGTCAAGTATTTCTACACTGCTCCCTGGACTATTGCCTTGTGGGCTGTAACTGTTCTGACAGCTCTTGCATATATGTTCACTCAGCGTGTGTATAAGCAACTGATGACTTGCCTGTTGCATTTCTCTTTTGTTATTATCTTAGGTGGAGCTATGCTCACGCATCTGACGTGTGAGTCGGGTGAGATACACCTGCGTGAGGACGGCACAACCGAGCTCCGTTCTATAGTCCTGCCTTTCGAGGTGAGGCTCACCGACTTCAGTATTGATTATTACCCCGGCACTTCGGCGCCTATGGATTTTGTGAGCAACATAGAGATTCTGCCCGACCACGAGGCAGGTCGTGTATCGATGAACAATGTGTTTAAGTATAAGCACTATCGTTTTTATCAGTCGATGTACGATGATGATGGTCGCGGCGTAACACTCCGTGTCTCTCACGACCCTTGGGGCATAGGCGTTACTTACCTTGGTTATGCCCTCTTGCTCATCTCCATGCTCTTGTTCTTCTTCCAGCGTCGCACCCATTTCCGTGCGTTGCTTCGCTCGCCTCTGCTGCGTGCAGTGGTGCTACCGCTCGTGCTCTTGTGCTCTCTGAGCTCTCAGGCTCAGGCTGCTATGCCGCCTACAGTGCCTCAGTCTTTTGCCGACGCGATGTGCAACCTCTATGTCAATTATAACGACCGTGTCTGTCCGTTGCAGACCATGGCTAAAGACCTGACGGTAAAGCTCTACGGTAAGTCGTCGTATAAAGGACTCAGTGCCGGGCAGGTGCTCTGCGGATGGCTCTTCTATTACGACCAATGGGCTCAAGAGCCTATCATCAAGCAGAAAGGTGATGATGTGCGATTGTTGCTGGGTGGCAAGTATGTGTCGCTCAATGATTATGTGAGCGGTGGTAAGTATAAGCTTGAGAGCATGCTCCGTCAGGGCAATAAGAATGCTCGTCGTGCCGACGAGAAGTTCCGTCTGGTGAGCATGGTGGCTACGGGTACACTGCTAACCATCTATCCTATTGTTGATAAGGAAGACCGAGTGTCGTGGTATTCGTGGGTGTCGCCTCTGCCCGATTCGTTGGCTTTTGCCGATTTTCAGTTTATCAAGGGTAGTATGGAGTATGTGTGGCTGTCGGTGGCAAAGAACGATTATTCAGCTGCTATCGACGCTCTTCAGCGCATACGACTCTGGCAGATAAACAAAGTTACGACCGCCCATCTGCCCTCTGATGCTCGTTTCAAGGCCGAGAAGATATATAATAAGTTCGACTATACCAAGCCCATGGCGATGGCTCTGACCACTGTAGGGTTGTTGCTGTTCATAGCCTTGTGTGTGGTGATGAGTCGTGGTAAGCGTCCTCGTCGACCGCTCGTTGCCGTCTTCACTATCATCATGCTACCGGCTTTCTTGGTGCTGACTGCCGGCATAGGTCTGAGGTGGGTGGTGAGCGGTCATGTGCCGCTGTCTAACGGCTTCGAGACGATGCAGTTCCTCTCGTGGGTGTCGGCGCTCATAACGCTCATAGCAGGTTTGAGATGTATGGTAAGAGAGCGCGGCGTTAGCAGTATGCTGGTCATACCGATGGGCTATCTGCTGTCAGGTCTGACGCTGATGGTGAGCATGATGTCGGCGTCTAACCCGCAAGTGACCAACCTCATGCCGGTGTTGCAGTCGCCCCTGCTCACTGTTCATGTGGCAATCATTATGGTGGCATACTGTCTGCTGTTCTTCATCATGATGAACGGACTGACCGCCATCTTGATACAGACGATGAGCAAACAGCCGGACGAGAGGAAGCAGATGCAGATAGAGCGGTTGAAAGTGGTGAGCCAGATCTTGCTCTATCCCGCAGTCTTCTGTCTGACCATAGGTATCTTCATAGGTGCCGTATGGGCTAACCAGAGCTGGGGACGCTATTGGGGATGGGACCCCAAAGAGGTGTGGGCACTGATAACAATGATGGTCTATGCCATGCTCCTGCACACAGGCTCACTCAAGAACCTCAACAAACCTATGGTCTTCCATGTGTATAGCGTGATAGCTTTCTTGGCGGTGCTCTTCACTTATTTCGGGGTGAACTTCCTGCTCGGAGGTATGCACGCGTATAACTAAGGTGAAAGTAATAATAAACAAGATATATTATGTTTTCAGGAATAGTTGAAAAGATGGCACGAGTTGTAGCCATCAGAAAAGACAGAGGTAATATTGATTTCACTCTTACATGTGATTTCGTCAACGAACTGAGTATCGATCAGTCGGTAGCTCACAATGGTGTATGTCTGACCGTTGTTAAGCTTATCGAAGCCACTGCGACCACTCCTGCGTGTTATGTGGTAACAGCGATGCAAGAGACTCTGCTGCGTTCTAACCTTGGTCTGCTCCAAGTGGGCGACCTTGTCAATGTAGAGCGTTCGATGCTACTCAACGAGCGCTTGGACGGGCATATCGTTCAAGGACATGTCGATCAGACGGCGGTATGCACCGATAAGCGTGAGGCAGACGGCAGCTGGTACTTCACTTTCGAGTATGAGTACTCTAAGCAGATGGCTCAGCGAGGCTATTTCACTGTGGATAAAGGCTCGGTATGCGTCAACGGCGTCAGTCTGACCGTGTGTGAGCCCACTCAGAACAGCTTCACCGTAGGTATCATTCCTTACACTTTTGAGAACACCAACTTCTGTAAGATAGAGAAAGGTACGGTAGTCAATCTGGAGTTTGACATCATAGGTAAGTATGTGAGTCGATTGCACCAACTCGTATGATGCCAACCTACAAGGCCATATTCATTGATTGGGACGACACCATAGGCGATTTTCGAGGTGCTGAACATGCAGCTTTGCATGACCTTTGGCAGACCTATCATCTGAGCGTTCTCTATCCCTCTTTCGACGACTACTATAAGGTCTATCATGAACATAACTTAGGTCTGTGGGAGAGGTATGGTAGGAGCGAGGTGAGCAAGGACTTCTTGCAGTTCGACCGTTTTCGTTTTCCCATACGCCTGATGCCTCAGATGTCAGAAGAAGAGAAAGATAGGTTGGCTAAGCTGTTAGGTGATGATTTTCTCCGACTCACTTCTAAGTATTTCCGTTTGCTCCCCGACTCGGCAGAGGTTGTGAGGTTTCTTGCCGGCAAGTATCCGTTGACCATCGTGAGCAATGGTTTTCGCGAGGTGCAGTACGAGAAGATCCGTCTCTCCGGTTTGAGCGAGTGTTTTCGTTATGTGGTCCTCTCGGAGGAGGTAGGTGCTCAGAAGCCCAATCCGCTCATTTACGAGAGAGCTCTTGAGTTGAACGGTGTGCGAGCCGATGAGGTGCTGATGATAGGTGACAGTTGGACCTCCGACATACAAGGAGCCATTGCGGCGGGTATCGACCAGCTATGGATCACCCGACAGGAGCCGGACCCGCGATACCCCTCAACCTATAGGGCACAGAGACTAAAAGAAATAACCGAGTGGCTGTAGAGTCGCTCGGTTATTATTTAATAGGTTATATGTTGGTTATTTGTTTGTTGATGATTCTTCATTCATCTTCATCTCCATCTCCATCTGTTCGGCTTGCTCGTCAAGCGCTGAGGTTATCTTCATGAAGTCGATGATATAAGTGCGCCAGCTTTTCCATGTGTGTCCTCCCTGAGTCTGATGCAACTCATATTCGGTGTGTTGCTTCTTGAGCATCTTGGCATAGTCTTTTCCGGTGGCGTAGAAGAGGTCACCTTTGCCTATGAACACAAAGACTCTGATATCTTCGCCGACAGTGGGCAATTGCTCTCTGTGTACCACGGGCGAGAAGAGTCCGAGAGTGTAGAACATATAGGGGTAGTCTCTGACTATGTTGGCAGCCTGCTTAGCGCCCGAGCTCAGACCGGCTATGGTATGTAACTCGCGTTCTCGCTTCACCGGATAGCGGTCCAGGATGTATTGATACATAGTGGGGAAAGCTTTCTCGAAGTCGCCAATGTTAAGGATAGGGTAGTTGAAGATGTTGCGCATGAGGTTGGTACGGCGCTTTGGTGCAATCTTATTCATTGCATTGCAGTCGGGCATCACCACTATCATGGGTTGGATGAGCTGTTGCGATATCATGTTGTCGAGTATCTGTTTGACCCGTCCTGCTTCTATCCACGAGGTCTCATCGCCACTGATACCATGCAAGAGATAGAGTAGTGGCAGCGAGTCGGTGCGGGCGTTGTAAGGGAGATAGACCAGCACCATTCGGCTCACCTGCTGCTCTTCGCTATACACCTCGACAGTGTCGATAGTGCCGGAGAGAGGAGCGTGCTGCTCGGTGTAGAGGTCGGCATACTCTGAGCCTCCTACTGCCGCCACACTCTCTTTGTGGAGCAACACATGAGTGGAGTCGGCATTGAGAGGGTCTTCGGTCCATTCGCCATCCACAACAAAACGGTAGTTATAAACCTCAGGTTTGAGTTTCTTGGTTTTGTAAGTCCAGACACCATCGGCACACTTTCGCATCTTCCTCTGCTTCATCTGACCGCCAAACCAGCTCTTGTCGCTCTTGACGAAGCAATCGCTTACCACTTTCACATGCTTGGCGTTGGGCGCATATAAGCGGAAGATGATACAGCTGTCTGCAGTGATCTCGGGCGATAGTATGCTCCGCGAGACACAAAGGGTGTCAGGCAAGACATTTATGGTGTCTTGCGAGAAAAGATGGTTGAAACTGAGAACGGAAGCAAGAAGTATGAATAGGATTTTCTTCATACCTTATTCTGCTTGTTTGGCGTTAAGAGCTTGGCAGTCGCGTATCTCTTCTTGGAGCATCTCTTCGAACATACGCACTGAGTTCTTTAGGCTGTAGTGTTTGGCTGCCTTGGCATAAAGTTTCTCCATGTAAGCTTTCTCGTTGGGGTGGTCGAGCCAATAGTCCATAGCGCGAGCCAGGTCTTTTGGATTGCCCGGGAGGAAGAGGCTCCTGCCATCGAGTGCGAACTGCGGAGTGGCGCTCACCTCGGAGTTGGCAATGACGGGAACGAGACCTGTAGCAAAAGCTTCGATACACGAGATAGCCTCGCTCTCCATGTCGGAGGCATGAACATACAGGTCGGTTTGCGAGAGCAACTCGATAAGCTCGTTGGTCTTCTTATAGACGAACTGCGGAGGGTTCTTGAGCTTCTTGCCGAGCTCCACATACTTGTCGTACTCCGGACCGTGTCCGGCAAACACGAGCTGAATATTATCGGCATATTTGCTGTATGGAACAGCGTTGATGATCACATCCTGGCGTTTCTCTTGCGCTAATCGACCTACCATCATCACCAGCAGCTTGCCTTCATACTCAGGCGATTTTTTAGGTTTGCCGTACTCTATATTGTGGTGTCCGGCTACCATGAACTCGTCTTGGATACCGTTGGAGATGACATGTACCTTAGCCGTATAGCCGCGTTTCTCTATCTCGTTTGCCATGAATTGTGAGGGAGCGTGTATGTGGCGGAAACCATTGTACATGGTTTTTCTGAAGCCGTCGAAGAAGAGCTCGTTGACCCAGTCAACCTTGCCCATACCTATAGATGAGGTGAGGTTCTGCGGCTGGATATGGAAAGCTCCGGTGCAAGGCTTACCTATCTTGTTGGCATAGCGTTGAGCGGTGATGTCAAGCGCAAAAGGAACAAAGCAATGAACGATGTCTGACCATTCAACGGCTTGCTTGATGACGCCCAAAGCCTCGTCGCCCCAGAACTTGGCAAAATCAAAATTGTGCTTGTCCATGAGAGGCTGGAAGATAGGCATGTGAAACTTAGGAACGACAAAACGGTCTTCCCCCTCTTCACCGGAAGTGAGTATCTTCACCTCATGACCGTTTTCTCGCAGTTGTGCCGCGAAACGCTGCGCAGAGATACTGGTACCATTATTGCTGGTATCATAGGTGTCAATTACAAAGAGTATTTTCATGATGTAATGGTTTAAATAATGTTTTGTGGCAGCGTCAATCCCCTTGTTCGTTCTCTGCCTGATTATCCCGACGCTAAAACAAGTGCAAAGATATAAGTTTTTTTTTAATTGTCAAAAAATTACATAAAGAAGTTTCCTGTAGTCTTAAAAATAGTCAATCAATCAATATAAGATAACAACTCTTTTTTTTGTCAATCTGAAAGCAGAGTCAATTTTATGTGAGCTGTTTGGCAAGAAAGATGATTTTTCGGAGTCAATCGAAAAGAGTGTTGTCCATTTGATTTTTCCAAGGTGTCTTGCCCAGGTGTCGGTATGCGAGTTCAGTAACCTCTCGTCCTCTGGGTGTTCGTTTGATGAAGCCCTCTTTGATAAGGTACGGTTCATACACCTCCTCAATAGTGCCTGCATCTTCGCTCATGGCGGCGGAGATAGTGTTGAGTCCGACGGGTCCGCCATGGAACTTATCGATGATGAGGTTGAGCAGTTTGTTGTCGATCTCATCAAGTCCGTAGGTGTCGATATTTAGTGCTTCAAGGGCATAGCGAGTGATGTCCATGTCGATCTTCCCGTTGCCTTTCACTTGAGCGAAGTCTCTTACTCGTCGGAGCAGTCGGTTGGCTATACGTGGCGTACCTCTGGAGCGGCGTGCTATCTCGGAGGCGGCATGAGAGTCGAGCTCCACGCCTAAGAGACGCGCTGAGCGTTTGACGATAGTGGTGAGGGTGGCAGCATCGTAATATTCTAAATGGAACTGAATGCCGAAGCGGGCGAGCAGAGGAGCTGTTAGCAGTCCGCTGCGCGTGGTGGCTCCCACGAGAGTGAAGTGGTTGAGGTCGATCTGAATGGTTCGTGCCGACGGACCTTTGTCGATCATGATGTCGATACGGTAGTCTTCCATGGCAGAGTACAGATACTCCTCTACGATAGGCGAGAGTCGGTGTATCTCATCGATGAAGAGCACATCGTTGGTCTCGAGTGAGGTGAGCAGACCGGCAAGGTCGCCGGGCTTATCGAGTACGGGTCCGCTGGTAACCTTGAAACCTACGCCCAGCTCGTTGGCAATGATGTTGCTAAGGGTGGTCTTGCCCAGTCCCGGAGGACCAAACAAGAGGGTGTGGTCCAGACTCTCGCCTCGCATCTTAGCTGCCTCAACAAAGATCTTGAGGTTGTCAACGATGTTGTTCTGACCGGCAAAGTCGGCAAAACTCAAAGGACGCAGGGCGTTGTCCTGCTCTTTCTCGGTCATCTGTTTGCGTATGTCAAAATCGCTTGCCATAATGTGCTTGATTTATTTGTCGGTAGCTCTGCCGGTGCGCTCTTGGAAAAGAGTCGTTAGAGAGCTCAGATCGGTGGTATCTTCTGATATCTCACCTTTGTTGATGATGACGACTCGGTTGCACATAGCCTCCACCTCTTGTAGTATATGTGTGGAGAGGATGATGGTTCGTTGGTCGCCGAGGGTGCGTATGAGTGCTCTTATGTCTTCCAACTGGTTGGGGTCGAGTCCGGTGGTAGGCTCGTCTAAGATAAGCAACTCGGGGTCGGTGAGCAGAGCCTGTGCGAGCCCCACGCGTTGCTTATAGCCTTTCGACAAAGCGCCGATGGGTTTGCTCAGCTCGTCGGTGAGCCCAACCATGTCAAGGAGTTGCTCTATCCGCTCTTTGGCACGCCGGCGGTCAAGCCTGTAGAGACGAGCCATCAGAGAGAGATACTCGGCTATGTACATCGACGGGTAAAGCGGGTTGTTCTCAGGCAGATAGCCGATGCGCGAACTGACAGCTCGGGCATCGGTTGACATGTCGTGCCCTAAAACAACGACCTTGCCTTTGTCGTAACGCCACAGACCGGTCAGCACCTTCATCAACGACGACTTGCCTGCTCCGTTAGGACCAAGCAACCCAACCACCTCGTTGCTCCCGATAGTCAGAGTGAGGTCGTTGAGGATGGTCTGATGACCGATAGTCTTGGTCAGATGTTCTATTCTTATTGACATGGTTATCTAATGGCGCTAATACGAGTGTGCAAAGATACGAAAAATTAATGATACGACCAAATATGCTTTGCCACCTATACCCGTTCCTTACGCAGGCTTATCCATTTTGCCGACAGGTATATCGTTCTCGTAACCAGATGCATCATGTATGCTAAATAGAGGGCATGTGTGCCCATCGATTGATAACCTATGAGATAGGTCAGCGAGAAGCTGATGGCAGCCCATATCATGGTGTCGCGTATCTCTTTGCCTTTGCATGCTCCCACGAAGATACCGTCCCACACGAAAGCTAAAGCGCTGAGAACGGGCATGAGGGCTAACCACAAGACGTACTTCCTGATGGTGGTGAGGGTAGGCGGGTCGGTGGTCATGAGTGAGGTGAGAGGGTCGGCTGCCAACCAATAGACAAGTGAAGTGAGGATGCCTAAGCATACTCCCCAGATGAACACAACGCGGACTGTGAGTCTGAGCTCGCGTGGTTGTCTGGCACCGATGAAACGGCCGGTGAGAGCCTCACCCGCGTAAGCAAAACCATCGATGAAGTAAGAGAAGAGCATGAATAACTTCATCAGGATGTTGGCGGCGGCTAACTCCTGGTCGCCGTAGGAGGAGGCTATGGTGGTGTAACCCACATAAACGACCATGAAACAGAGGGAGCGGACGAAGAGTTGTCCGTAGAAAGAGCTTAGTTGGTTATGAAGGGTGGCGATGAGCTGACGCAGGTTGATGATGATAGGTGGCAGGTGGTACTTGAGCAGAAGGATGATGATGGTAACTATAAGTCCTGTATATTGTGCTATCAGAGTGCCCCATGCCACGCCCATTGCTCCTAAGGGTGTATGCACGGCGAGCACATAGCTTGCCACTATGTTCACCATGTTGACGCAGATGTCGGCAATCATAGCAGAGGCTGTGTCTTGCATACCTATGAACCACCCTTTGGTGGCCATGAGGGTGAGGGTGGCAGGTGCTGCCCATACGCGGATATAGAAGTATTGTCTTGCGAACGAAGCCACTTGCTCGGAGCATGGCATGACCCACAGGACGGCATTGAGGAAGAGCACCTGAAGAAGGAGAATGATGAGAGCCGCCCACAGGGCTATGCTCACACTCTCGGAGAGGATACGCGAGGTCTGCGACGACGATCGGTCATCACCGGCATGCTCTTGACCCCATGCCTGAGCGGTCATGCCGGCGGTGCCTACGCGCAAGAAACCGAAGTTCCAGTACAGCAGATCGAAGAGCATGGTGCCCACCGCTATACCGCCTATGGCAGAAGCATCGGAGATATGTCCGGCAATAGCGGTGTCAACCAGACCTACTAAAGGTATGGTTATGTTAGCAAGGATGCTGGGCAGAGCCAAGCGAAGTACCTCACGATTGATATGAAAAGACGATGACATGTCTAATATCTAACAGCGCAGCGTTCTAATATCTAACAGCGCAGCGTTCTAACAGCGTAGCGGTCTAACATCTAACAGCGTAGCGTTCTAACAGCGCAGCGTTCTAACTTCTAAAGTACTTTCCTACCACGGGCAGTCCTGAGAGCGGGAAATCTTTCTTGATGAGGACGAAGATGTAGAAGACGATGAGTACGGTGCCTACTATCATGCTTATCATCATGCGTCCGCTGAGGTATCGCACGAGATAATAGGCAGCGAGCAACGAGAGCACGAGCAGGGTGTAGGCTCCTATCCTCTTCAGGTCGTAGGGTATGCTCAGGTATCGGCGTCCCACGAAATAAGAGATGAGCATGATGGTGAAGTAGCACACGGTGCTGGAGGCTGCTGAGGCTACATAGCCTATGCGTGGCACGAAGAGCAGTTGCAGGGTAAGGGTGATACCCAAACCGATGAACGAGAGATACGCGCCCCAGCGTGTACGGTCGGTGAGCTTATACCAGAAAGAGAGGTTGAAATAGATGCCTTGGAAGATATAGGTCCAAAGGACGATAGGCACTATCTTCAGTCCGCTCCAGTACGACTCGGCAATGATGAACTTGAGTATATCCAGATACACCGTCATGCCAAGGAGGATGAGATAAGAGAAGATGATGGAGTACTTCATGGCGTCGGCGTAGGCCTCGACCGATTGCTTATCTTTATGTTTCGAGAACACATACGGCTCGTAGGCGTATCGGAAAGCTTGTGTGAACATCATCATCACCATCGCCACCTTGAAGCAGGCTCCGTATATACCCAGCTGGGCTTGAGCGTCGTCGCCGGTGTAGAGGAAAGGGAAGAGTATACGGTCGAGCGTCTGGTTCATGATGCCTGCCACACCGAGCACTAACAGCGGGAGCGAGTAGCCGAGTATCTGCTTGAGAAGGCTGAAAGAGAAGACTTTTTTACCCTCTGTCTTGCGTGGAGCGGGGGTCATGAGCAGCAGGCAGATAGTCTGTATGCCGGTGGCGATGATGTTGGCAACAAACACATAACCTACACCATAATCAGGATCGTACCACGAGGATATCAGGCTCAGGTCTTGTATCTTAGGGCAGAGGACGAGGAAGAAGAGGTTGAGGGCTATATTGAGTATGACGAAGAGCAGCTTGAGTACGGCAAAGCGTATGGGGCGCTTGAGATAACGCAGATAGGCGAACGGGATAGAAGCAAAAGCGTCCATTGATACTACTATGGCAAGCATGGTGATGAACTCTTTGTGATTAGGATAGCCTAACCATGCAGCTATCTCTTGTCCGAAGAGACAGCACAAGAGAGCAAACAGCAGAGAGGTAAAGCCTATACAGATGAGGATGGTGTAATAGACCTGTGTGGGATCTTTGTCGTCACGGTTGGCAAAACGGAAGAAGCCTGTCTCCATGCCATAGGTGAGGATGACGAGCAACAGAGCCGTCCATGCATAAAGGTTGGTAACGATACCATAGTCGGCCTGTTCGCGTAGCACATAGGTGTAGAGAGGCACCAAGAGCCAGTTGAGGAACTTGCCGATGATTGAACTCAAGCCATAGATAACTGTATCTTTGGCAAGATGCTGCATATCTTTTTGTGTAGAAGACATAATTTTAGATGTTAGACCGCTTTGCTGTTAGACCGCTTTGCTGTTAGACCGCTTTGCTGTCAGACCGCTTCGCTGTCAGATGTTTGCGCCGACGATGATGACTATCTCGCCTTTGGGCGGGTTGAGCTTGAAATGTTCGACGAGCTCGCTGAGTGTGCCTCTGACGGTCTGTTCGTGCACCTTGCTTATCTCTCGGCTCACGCTGGCAGGTCGGTCAGCACCGCAACACTCGCTTAGTTGCTCGAGTGTCTTGAGCAGTCGGAAAGGTGACTCGTAGATGATGAAGGTGTGCTCTAACTGTGCGAGCTGTTTGAGTCGTGTCTGCCGCCCTTTCTTCTGCGGCAAGAACCCTTCGAAATAGAAGCGGTCGTTGGGCAGTGCGGAGTCCACCAGAGCGGGTGTGAAAGCTGTGGCGCCTGGCAGACACTGCACCTCTATACCTGCCTCGACAGCGGCTCTGACGAGCAAGAAGCCCGGGTCGGAGATGGCTGGAGTGCCCGCGTCGGAGATGAGGGCAATCTGTTTGCCGGAGCGCAACTCTGTGACCACACTGTCGGCGGTCTGATGCTCGTTGAACTTATGATGTGAGCGAAGAGGCGTGTGTATGTCGAAATGTTTTAAGAGAACACTCGATGTACGAGTGTCCTCTGCAAGAATAAGGTCAACCTCACGGAGTATGCGCAAAGCACGCATGGTTATATCTTCGAGGTTGCCTATTGGGGTGGGAACGATGTAAAGCATCTTGCTGTTGGAGCTTATGTGAGGTTGAGCTTAGTTAGAGAAACGGCGCTGAAGCACAACCATGAAGAGTTGATAAGCCTGACTCTCTTTGTCCCATTTGCAATGCTTGTTGATATACGCCATAGCTTCGTCCATCGTTGTCATGGAGTCGAGAGTATCAATGGTGCGTTGCATCTTCTCGCCGTCGCCACCGAAGAGCTCGCGATGGAAGAGGAACTTATCACCCAGCGAGATAGCGTTGCGTATGTGGTCAACAGGCGGGAGAAAAGCACCGGTGGTGTTGACCTGAGGCTCGCTCCCCGATTCGGCAACAGAAGGTGCCTCCGAGGTCTCCTCTACTTCAGCTTCTTCAACTGCTTCAGCTTCTTCAACTGCTTCAACTTCTTCAGTCTCTTCGGTTGCTTCGGGTGTCTCAGGAGTCTCCGATGTTTCGGGTGTCTCCGGCGTTTCGGGTTCTTCGGGAGATTGAACCGCTACAGTTACTTCAGTCTTTTCTTCTTTTTTAGTATTTAATGTCTGTGTCTGTTTGGCTATAGCGAGCGCGGTGAGTGCTAAGCTGTGAGCCTCTTTGGCGTTGCTGAGGGCTTCTTGAGCCGAGCGAGCTGCCTCGTCGGAGACGATGAGCTGAGCCTGCTCTTTCTTGAGCGTCTCATCAAGGTCGTCCGACATAGAACTGAGTAGCGAGCTAAGTTGCTGACAACGACGCTCTACAAGAGCCAGTTGCTCTTGTAGGGCGTCAATCTCAGACCTTATGATTTCTGTTGTCATACTTTTAGATACGATACTAATAAGGATTGTTGAAACGACATATTTACTTGGTAGCATCTTCCAGTTTCTTCATCATAGCGAACATGAAGATAGCCGAGATGAGGCACAAGGCAACGAAGACCGACCATACAGCCCAGAGTGGGAGTCCGCCCCAGAGGTAACCGCCTACGGAAACGAGGAAATTGCCAAGAGCAGTAGCCACGAACCATCCACCCATCATCATTCCTTTGTACTTTGGTGGTGCCACCTTGCTGACGAAAGAGATACCCATCGGGCTGAGCAACAGCTCTCCGAAGGTGAGGATAAGGTAGGTTACTATCAGGGCGTTAGCATTAGCATAAGTGGGGTCTTGACCGGCTTCGATAGCTGCTCTCTGAGCGTCAGGCGAGTTGAGGCCGATGCACCATACCGCCATCACTACATACGCCAGCGCTGCCACGAGCATACCATAGGCGATCTTACGGGGAGCTGAAGGCTCCTTACCTTTCTTGGCAAGAGCACCGAAGATGGCCATGCTCACAGGTGTCAGAGCTACTACATAGAACGGGTTGAAGTGCTGGAAGATAGGAGCAGACAGATGAATACCTTCGGGACTGATGCGAGTATATTTCCAACCGAGCACTGCGCATGCTGCGATGATGACCAATCCGGCTATAGTCTTGCCGGAGGTGCTCTTTGACTGGAACAGAGCGAACAGGCCGTAAACGATGAACACTATCATGAGCAGGTTGATGATATCGAAAGCCATCGATTGTATGCCGGTGGAAACGGGGTTGACGAACTCATTGGCGAAATAAGTGAGTGTTAGTCCGTTCTGATGGAAAGCCATCCAGAAGAAGATGACCACGGCGAACACGAGTATGAGAGCCACCATACGTTTCTTGGTCTGCTCGGGTGTGAGGGTGTCCACCATCTTGCTCTGACCGGCTTTCTGCTTCTCGGTGTTCTCTACATGCTTGAACCAAGGACGGCATGCATAATAGATGACGATAGAGAGGATGAGTGAAGCGCAAGCAACCATGAAAGCGAAGTGATAACTGTCGTTAACCGAATAGCCTAAGCTCTCTTGAGCCCACTGCATTATCTTGACGGCAGCCGTAGGAGCGAACATAGCACCGATGTTGATGGCCATGTAGAAGATAGAGAAGGCTGAGTCGCGGCGGTCAGCATACTGAGGGTCGTCGTAGAGGTTGCCCACCATCACCTGCAGGTTGCCCTTGAACAGACCCGTACCAAAACTGATGAGCACCAAAGCACAAATCATAGCAATCATAGGAAGGGTCGTTGAGCCGTTGTCCACACCACCGAGAGGCACTGCCAGAAGCAGATAGCCGAGAAACATGATGATGATACCGATGGTAACCATCTTGCCGTAGCCGAACTTGTCGGCAAGTATGCCTCCTACCAAAGGAAGGAAATAGACTAATGCCAAGAATGATGAATAGATGGCACCGGCTGCACCGGGCTCCAATCCGAAGTTGGCACGTAAGAAGAGTGCAAAGACGGCTAACATGGTGTAGTAGCCGAAACGCTCGCCTGTGTTGGCAAGAGCCAATGCATACAGACCTTTGGGTTGATTCTCAAACATAGTATAATAGATTTTAGTTGTTGCAAGACGCAGAATACTGTTTTGCAAGTTTCGCCCACAAAGATACTACTTTTTCCCGAATAATAAAAATAAGCGTTGCTATTTTGCTTTTTTTACGGACACAAAAAAACCGTCGGAGGACATCCGACGGTTGTCTAATCAGCCTAAGTGCTTTTCCTGTAGGCTTAGTTTTGCTCTTCTTGCTCAGAGAAGTCGGCGCTTGTCTGACTCTGGCTGGCTTCGTCAATAGCACTTGACATCTCGGCCTCGATAGCCGACTCAACATCGTTGACACGCTCTGTGCTTGACTTGCCCAGACCTACTGCAAAGATGCTCAGCAGGACAATGAAAGCGATAAGCGACCATGTGGCTTTCTCAAGGAAATCGGTAGTCTTAGGAGCACCAAGAACGGTGTTACCGCTTGAGAAACCTTGTGCCAAACCTCCACCCTTAGAGTTCTGAACCAACACTAAAAGGATGAGCAGAATAGATGCAATAACAATAAGAATAACTAATGCTGTTTTCATATTTCTGTTTGTTTTTTGTTTTCAGAATCAATAGTGGTTACTCACGACCTGACCCTTAAGATGACTCACCTTAGGTATCTTCAAGCGAGAGCATACCACGAAACGGACTGCAAAGTAAATACTTTTTTTTGAATTACGCAAATCTTTAGAGATTATTTGCTATTTTTATCTTACCATCTGGCAACGGTGTCGTTGAAGATACTCTCTGCTATCTCTTTGATCATGGTGGCGCAAAGCTCGTCTTGCACATCGTTGAGCATGCTTGAGGAGTCGAAAATCTGGAAAGCACTGTAGGTTTTCTCAAACGACTCTTCGGGAGCGGTGTTGTTGGTGAACCTTACCTTCACGTTCATTGTCAGCTTGGTCTGTGCCGAATAGGAGTCGGCAGAGATAGCCATAGGTGTGATGTAGTAGTTGGTTATCTCTCCCTCCAGCTCCATGTCTCCGTCTTTCTGGCTGACCTCGAGTCGGGTCTGTCTTCTGAAGATATCTCTTATTCCTTCGGTGAGGTCGGACGAGAGGGTAGGGTTGACCATGGGTGCGTTGTTAGGGAATTCGGCAATAGAGATCGACTTGACCTTAGTATAGTCGATGCTGGCACCGTTGAAGCGATAGCGTATGACGCATGAGCTGAACAACTGTGTCAAGCCAAGCAGCAAGATAAGAAGGTGTGTGCGTGTCATCATGTTGAGGTGTTGGATGAGTCTTACGTCGCGACTCAGACCTGAGGTCAGAGTCCGTATGATTTGATTTTTCTGTACAGAGTGCGTTCGGATATGCCCAGTTCGGCAGCTGCATCTCTGCGGTTGCCTGCGTGTCTCTCGAGCGATTGGACGATGGCCTCGCGCTCCATCTGCTGCATCGATACGGTAGGCTCTTGCTTGACCTCTTCGGCGGTCTGATACTCTTCTTTCTTGATGGTGGGGTTGGTGTTGATGACAGGCGATGAGGCTGTGTTGTCGCGCACGGGGATGGTCATTGTCGGCTCTGTTACTTTTGTTTGGAGCTCGTTCTGCGAGAGGGCAGCTATCTGCTCTTTGAGCTCTTTCATCTCGTTCTTCAGTTCGAAGAGCATGCGGTAGTAGAACATCTCTCTCTCGTTCATTATCTGTTCTCTGTCGGCAGGTCGATGGATGACAGCAGGTGTGCGTCCTGCCTCGTTGTCGGGCAGGTAGGTGCGCAGTGTGTCGGCGTTGATCTCGCGCTGAGACTCGATGACAGAGATCTGTTCAGCCACGTTCTTGAGTTGTCGGATATTGCCGTACCAGTAGTAGTTCTGCAGCAGCGCCGTAGCTTCGTTGTTGAGGCGGATGGGCGGCATGTGTGTGCGCTCGGCGAAGTCAACGGCGAACTTACGAAAGAGCAGGGGTATGTCCTCTTTGCGTTCGCGCAAGGGCGGCAAGTGTATCTCGATGCTGTTGAGACGATAGTAGAGGTCTTCGCGGAACTTACCATCCATGATAGCCTCTTTCATGTTGAGGTTGGTGGCAGCCACTACGCGTACCTTAGTCTTCTGAGCTTTCGATGAGCCCACCTTGATAAACTCGCCGGTCTCTAACACACGCAGTAGTCTTACTTGCGTGGAGAGAGGCAGCTCGCCCACCTCATCTAAGAAGAGCGTACCGCCGTCGGCTATCTCGAAATAGCCTTTACGGTCGGAGCGGGCGTCGGTGAATGCTCCTTTCTCATGTCCGAAGAGTTCAGAGTCGATAGTACCCTCAGGTATAGCTCCGCAGTTGATGGCGAAATACGGTCCGTGCTTGCAATTGCTGTACTGGTGGATGATCTGAGGAAAATGCTCCTTACCCACGCCGCTCTCACCGGTGATGAGCACAGACAGGTCGGTAGGTGCCACCTGTACTGCCACCTCGATGGCGCGGTTGAGCTGGGTGGTGTTGCCAATGATGCCAAAGCGCTGTTTGATGCGTTGCAGTTCGTCAGAGTCTATCATAGCAGTGTGTGTTTATGCCTCGCCTCCCCCAAACGACATAGGAACGGGGGCGGGAGCCGGTGCGTCGGAGTTGATGTTGATCTTGCCCAAGTGTTGCTCATACTTAGCTATGTTGTCTTGCAGGGCGAGCATGAGTTTCTTGGCGTTGTCGGGCGTGAGGATGATGCGCGACTTAACATTAGCTTGCTTGGCTCCCGGCGTCATGCGTACGAAGTCGATGATGAACTCAGAGGGTGAGTGAGCGATGATAGCGAGGTTGGCATAGGTGCCTTCGGCTATCTCGGGAGTGAGGTTGATTTGAATCTTATTCTCCGGCATATTGTTGGTTGTTTTTACGATTGAGTTTATTGTTTTTTAGTTACCATCTGTTCCTTTTCGATGGGAAGATGGCGAGTATGAGCATGTTAGTGAGTGTGAGCAGGGGCAGGCAGATGTCGTATAAGACTATCTGCAGTCCTACTCTTCGTGTATGGAAGTGTCTTGCAGAGCGGTTGATGATAGTCATGGTGATGACGAGTCGTGTGAGGAAGAGCAAGGCGGCAAGAGCCCACATGAGAGGTGTGGCAAGGCAGCATGCCGCTATCACTGACAGGTAGAACAGCGCTCTTGTTATCGGTTCTATCGTCAAGCGACATTTGGTTGATGCTTTGTAGTGCGGCGACACGCTCAGGTGGCGTCTTTTCTGGTGGAGCCATTCGCCCCATTCATCTTTGGGCACCGACCACACGATGCTCTCCCGGGAGCAGACCACAGCTGTGTTGCGAGCGGTGGCGAGATGATTGACCAGCAGGTCGTCGTCTCCGGCTTTCAGAGCTAAGTAAGGTGTGAAGCCTCCGGAGGAGAAGAAGGTCTGTTTGCGGTAAGCGAGGTTGCGCCCCACACCCATGTAGGGGTGGTGCGAGAGTGCCATACCCATATATTGCAGGCCGGTGAAGAGAGTGTCGTAGCTGATGAGGTCATTGAGTACACCTCTCTCTTGAAAATACGGACTGAAGCCCAGCACTATATCCTTGTCCTCGGTGAAGCGGCTCATCATCTGCCTGATCCATTGGTTAGACTCAGGCACGCAGTCGGCATCGGTGAGCAACAGCAGGTCGTAGTGCGCTGCTTTGGCACCGAGGGTGAGAGCCAGCTTCTTGGAGCTGCCCACACGAGCGTCTTTGGGAACGAAAGTGAGGCGCAGGTTCTTGTATCGGAGCAAGAGCTGACTGAGCACTCCGTCGGTAGAGTCTTCGCTACCATCGTTGATAACCACCACTTCAAACTCGGGGTAGTCTTGCTCAAGCAGGTGGGGTAGATACTCCTTGAGGTTGTATGCCTCGTTGCGAGCACTCACGATAACCGTTACTCCGGGCCATTGAGCGGGCTCGGAGGGTTGCTCTGCTTTCTTCTCGCGGCGAACGGCACGATTGACACCCGCCATATAGCGGATATAGAAGTAGAGTTGATAGAGAAAACTTACACCCATCACACCCATAACAATATATTCGGGTACTGATGGGTTAAGCGTGTTCAGATATGCAACGACCTGATCCATTAGTAAACCAATTTGACGTTATCTACCCAGAAGCTGTTTCCTTCGTGGCCCACAAAAGCCTCGTGTGTGCCGCAGTTGAACGAGAGGATGATGTGTGTGGGCTTCTCTCCCGGCGCAGCCCATCCCTCTTCGATGATAGGCACTATCTTCCCCTTGGAGTTCATGGCGCGCATGGTTCTGCCTAAGCCCATATAGCTCTTGAAGTCTTTATCTTTGGTGATGTCTCCGTACTTGACGGTGACGGTATGGTTGTTGACCCATTCTTTCTGTGTCTTGGTGAAGCGCTCATAGGCTGTACCTACTCTGAGTGCGTGTATCTGTCCGTTCTCATCTTCCCATCTCTTCTGCAGGAGCAGGAAGGCGGCGCACTCGTCATGTCCCGGTTGTGTCTTGACCGAGCCGCCTTTGGTGACGGTGAGGGTCTGCTCGTCGCTGATGAGGGTCTTATAGTCGAACATGAGAGCTGAGGGACAACGCGTGAAGCGCACGCCGTAGTCGATGTTCTGATAAGGGTCGTCGGTGGTGGTGATAGGCTCGATGGTTCGGCCGGTGAAGATACTACCACCCGCAATAACCGTCTTGTTGATGATACCTAAAGCTTTCACTTTCTCGAGCTTCACTTCCATGTGAGCGCAATAGCCGTTGCCGCGCTTCTCGGGATAAACAGAGCACGAACCTTTCTTCACACCTGCCACCACGGCGTATGCGTTGCTCACCGTCCACGGGCAGCCTTTCTTGCCATAGACATAAGGCTTGTTCTCGCGGATAGTGTCGGTGGGACCGATAGCATAGATAGTAACGGTGTTACCTCCGATAATGCCTGACTCCTTGATCTCGCGCACTACCCATTGGTCCATGTCGCCAAAAGGATAAAGTTCAACAGTCTGAGCTATGAGAGCATTGGAGAAAAAGAGGCTGAGGAAAAGAATAAAAAGTGTGTTGGTTGTTTTCATATTGATATGTGTTTTGTAAAAATTATCTTATTCGCCTGCAAAGGTACAAAAAACTTGCCAATCTCAAAAATGCTTTTGTCATGTACAATCTTTTTTGTACCTTTGCAGCGTTTTTGGAAGAATCGGGTATGCTCTAAAAAGCACGAACAACCAACTAATTCAACAATATCATGTCTTCAGGTCCTTTTCCTTTCAAAGTTTTTGCGGGTAGCAAAGGTGTTACCATCGCACAACGTATATGCCGGCATCTCGGATGCGAGCTTGGCAAGGTCAATATTCAGCATTTCTCTGACGGAGAGTATGCGGTAGCTTTTGAAGAGACGGTGCGCGGACACAGCGTCTATCTTGTTCAGTCCACATGTCCTTCGGCAGACAATCTTATGGAGTTGTTGCTTATGATTGACGCGGCTCGTCGTGCCAGTGCTTATAAGGTGATAGCTGTCATACCTTATTTTGGTTGGGCTCGTCAGGACAGGAAAGACCAGCCTCGTGTGAGCATCGGTGCCAAGCTTGTGGCCAACATGCTTCAGACGGCGGGTTGCGACCGTGTCATCACCATCGACCTGCATGCCGACCAGATCCAAGGGTTCTTCGATATCCCTGTCGATCACCTCTATGGAGCAGAGACGCTGGCAACCTATGTGGAAGGGTTGAAACTGAAAGATCTCATCATTGCCTCGCCTGACATAGGCGGCTCGAAGCGGGCGGCGTCGTTCGTTAAGCGTATAGGCATGGATATACATCAAGAAGTGCCTATGGTCATCTGCTATAAGAACCGCAAGAAAGCCAACAAAGTGAGCGAGATGCGCGTCCTTGGTTCGGTGAAAGATAAGGATGTGGTCATCATTGACGATATAGCCGATACCGCCGGCACCTTGTGCAAAGCCGCCAAAGTGATGAAGAAGAAAGGTGCTAAGTCGGTCAGAGCAATAGTGAGTCATGGTCTCATGTCGGGCAATGCCTGCCAGAAGATCATGGACTCTGACTTAGAAGAGCTGGTGTTCACCGATTCGCTGCCTTTCGATACCAAGCGTTGCGAGAAAGTGAAGACGGTGAGTGTAGCCAAAGCTTTTGCTGACACTATCATGGCCATCCAAGAGCACCGCTCCATCAGCGAGATCAACAAGAGATAAACATGCTTATGCACCAATCAGTGAGGAAGATATCGTTAATCATGTTGCTTCTGTCGGTTATGTCCACGGCTCTACTCTTGTCGTGCGGCAAACCCGCGTCGTCGTCTCAGACAGCCGTTAAGCCTACTTTCTCTGCCGACTCGGCCTACATGTATATCAAGGACCAGGTGAGTATGGGTGCCCGTGTGCCGGGTAGCGTTGCTCACGAGGAGTGTTGCCTTTATCTGCAGAAGCAGCTTAGCCGTTTCTGCGACGAGGTGAGAGTGGAGGAGGGCGAGATGCTCAACTACGAAGGTAAGTCGCAGCATGTCAAGAATATCGTAGCTCGCTTCGGCAAGGAGAAGAGTCATCGTCTGTTGCTGGCTGCCCATTGGGACTCTCGTCCGTGGAGCGACCAAGAAGAGGATTATGACATGCGTCGCGAGCCGGTACCCGGAGCTAACGACGGTGCCTCGGGTGTGGGAGTGCTGTTAGAGGTGGCACGGCAGATACATGAGTCGTCGCTGAAGACAGGCGAGCAGCCGGCAGTGGATATCATCTTCTTCGACTGTGAGGACATGGGCACACCTGATTTCTACACCGGCAAGCAGAGAGAAGACACATGGTGCTTAGGCAGTCAGCTGTGGGCTCAAGACCACAAGGATGAGAGTAAGGACTACGCTTTTGGTATAGTGCTCGATATGGTGGGTGCTCCGGGGGCAGTCTTTCCCAAGGAGTATGTGTCGATGCAGTATGCCCAACCTTATGTAGATAAGGTGTGGAAAGCAGCATCTGACTTAGGCTACGGGCAGTCGTTCCTCAAGACCATGAGTTACCCCATTACCGACGACCACTACTATATCAATACCATAGCCGGCATACCTTGCTTAGACATCATCCATTATGAGCAAGGGTCAGAGACCGGCTTCTTCCATATATGGCACACCACCAAGGACGACCTGCAGCATATCGACAAGACCACCTTAGACATGGTAGGGCGCGTGGTGATGCAAGTAATCAAAGATAATCGATAAAACCAAAACATTATGCTTCTTGAAATACGCAATCTTCATGCATCTATACAAGGCAAAGAGATCTTAAAAGGAGTCAATCTTGAGATAGGCGAGGGTGAGACACATGCTCTCATGGGTCCTAACGGGGCGGGCAAGTCAACGCTGAGTGCAGTGTTGACCGGACATCCGGCATACGAGGTCACAGAGGGTGAGGTCATCTTCAAAGGAAAAGACTTGTTGTCGATGTCGCCTGAGATAAGAGCTCGCGAGGGCGTCTTCCTCAGTTTTCAGTATCCGGTGGAGATACCGGGTGTGAGTATGGTCAATTTTATGCGGACGGCAGTCAACGAGAAGCGTGCTTACGAGGGTAAGCCGGAGTTGTCGTCCACTGAGTTCTTGCGTCTCATGCGCGAGAAGAAGGCGTTGGTGGAGTTAGACTCCAAGCTCACCAACCGCTCGGTTAACGAGGGGTTCTCGGGCGGTGAGAAGAAACGCAACGAGATCTTCCAGATGGCAATGTTAGAGCCCTCGCTGAGCATACTGGATGAGACCGACTCTGGTCTGGATATCGACGCTTTGCGTATAGTGGCTGAGGGTGTGAACAAGCTCAAGACTCCTCACAACGCTTCTATCGTCATCACTCACTATCAGCGTTTGTTAGATTATATCGTTCCTGACTTCGTACATGTGCTCTCTGACGGACAGATCATCCGTACGGGCGGCAAGGAGTTGGCTCTCGAGCTCGAAGAGCGAGGTTACGATTGGTTGTTGCACAAATAAGTAAAGAGTGTTATGTTATTATCCAAAGGACAAACCCGGCACTTGGTGCTTCTCAACCCATCGTCTCAAGAGCTCCGGATTGAGCAAGAAGAGGGGTCGGAGCTTACTGTGCATATCATCGTTGTGGGTGGTGATGATGTGTCGATGCAGGTCTATGTCAATCAGTCGGGCGAAGGTGCTCAGACCAGGTTGTATGGTCTGGTTGTGGCAGGAGGCGAGCAGAAGGTTGACCTCTCGACCTCTCTTGTTCATGTCAAGGGTGGGGGCAAGAGTGAGCAGTTGTTCAAGTATGTGTTGTCAGACAAGGCTCAGGCTTCGTTCGCAGGCAGGCTCAAGGTGGCTCAAGATGCGCAGAAGACCGACGCTTATCAGACCAACAGAAACATCATCCTTTCTGACGATGCTCGTATGCGTACCATGCCTCAGCTGGAGATCTATGCAGACGATGTTCATTGTTCTCACGGTGCCTCTACCGGTCAGCTTGACGATACCGCTCTTTTCTATATGCAGCAGCGTGGCATCAGCCGCGAGCATGCGCAGCGTCTGCTGCTCGAAGCTTTTGCTGCAGAGGTGGTCAACACTATCGATGACGAGCAGGTAAGAGAAAATGTGAGAAGAGAAGTAGAAGAGACCTTATATAAGTTTATATAAGCAATCAGTAGAGTCGATTGATAGAGTAGTTGAGGAGTTCTAAGAGAGCCTCCT
>CAMHOK010000005.1 GCA_946186735.1 uncultured Bacteroidales bacterium | reverse complement strand
ATCTGAGTGAAATTCCATTATCATCATCTGAGTGAAATTCCATTATCATCATCTGTGGGAATCTGTCATGGCGAAGCCAATCTGGACAAGAAGGAAAAGAATTAATTGAAAATCTGTATAGATCTATATAAATCTGCTAAATCTGCGGTTAAAAAAAGAATAGACTCTGCGGTTAAAAAAGAATAGACTCTGCGGTAAAATAAGCCAAGACTCTGCGGTAAAAAAACTAATACTCCGTTGTTTAGTAGTCAGTATGTTGATTTCTTACCCTATAAATAATTGCAACAAAAAAAGAAAATTTCGTCAATTTTGCGTATTTGAAAAATAGTTTGTATCTTTGCCTGATTTTGTAATATACAAGTGGCAAAGATACTTTTTTTGTCTTCAACTGAACAAAAGGAACGCGAACCAAGTCCTTTAAACAAAGCAATATTAACTTAAAATCTAATATCAACATGAAGAAACTTCTTACTTTTCTTTGTTTCTGTTTGTTGACTGTTGCTGCTTATTCGCAGACCGTTACGGGTCAGGTGTTAGCAGCAGGCGAGCCCGATCCTGTCATAGGAGCGAGCGTCTTGCTCAAGGGTACGACAACAGGAACAATCACCGATTTTGATGGCAATTTCTCGTTGCCGGCTAATGTGGGTGATGTGCTCGTTATCAGTTATATGGGTTATAAGACCCAGGAGGTGAAGGCTACAGCCGCTCCTATGACTATCACTCTTCAGACCGACAATGTGATGCTCGAAGAGGTGGTGGCTGTAGGTTATGGTACGATGAAGAAGTCGGACCTGACAGGTGCCGTCACTTCCGTCAGTGCCGACCAGCTGCTCAAAGCTCCCGTCTCGGGTCTTGACCAGGCTCTGCAAGGTCGTGCCGCAGGTGTGACGGTTACCCAAGGCAGTGGTCAACCCGGCGAGGCTGCCACTATCCGTATCCGTGGTATAGGTTCGGCTATGGGTGGCAACGAGCCGCTGTATGTAGTCGATGGTGTCATCACCTCTGACATCAAGTTTCTCTCACCTTCCGACATCAAGTCGATGGAGATCCTCAAGGATGCTTCGGCAGCCGCTATCTACGGTTCGCGTGGTGCTAACGGCGTCATTCTTATCACTACCCGTTCGGGCTCGGAAGGCAAGAAGATGAACATCTCTTTCGATGCTTATTGGGGTGTGCAGAGTCGTTGGAAGAAGTTAGACGTGATGGACTCACGCGACCATGCTGAGACAGAGGTGCGCTTAGGTGCTATGCGTAACGGCGCCGAGGAGATAGCTTACTATCAGAACAACGGGTTCATGAAGTGGTTGCAGATGTATAAGTTGGGAACCTCAGTTTACTATCCTAACAATTTCGACTATTCTCGTCAGGAGACCGATTGGCAGGACGAGGTCTTCCGTAATGCCTTCATTCATAACTACAGCCTTGCGCTCGACGGTGGCGGCGAGAAAGGACACTATGCTCTGTCAGCCTCATATTTCTCGCAAGACGGTACTATCATCGGTAGTAACTACAACCGTTTCACTCTGCGTCTGAACACCGACTATAAGGTGCGCGACTGGTTGAAAGTGGGCGAACATTTCTCTTTGGCAACCACCCGTGGTCGTAATGCGATGAACAACTCACCGTCAGCCGGTGCTTCTATCATCTCCGGTGCTCTGGCCATGTCGCCTTGGGACCCTGTTTATTATCCTAAAGGTTCGACCAACACTGTCGGCACCGACATGTCGGGCTACTACTCGGCAGGCTCCAACTTCAAGAACGTGACCAACCCCTATCAGATGGCGTTCAACTCAGAGCCGGATAGTCGCTCAGAGCGTTTCTTGGGAGACCTGTTCGTAGAGATCACTCCCGTCAAGGGACTCACCATCAAGTCGTTGATCTCAGCCGACTACACCTTGTCGCGTTCGCGCACCTTCTCTTATCCGAATATCTACACCTCCTATAACCATGATGACAAGAACTTCCTCTCGTCAAACATGGGCAGATATTGCAACCTGCTCGAAGAGACCACTATCACCTATGCTCGCGACATTGGCAAGCACAGCTTCTCGGTGATGTTAGGTCAGACGTGGTCCGAGTACAACTACTATACCATGGGCGGAGCCGGTGCTTCCATACTCAATCCTGTTCCTTCTAACTGGTATCTGATGCGTACTACAGAGAACAAGACACTCTCGTCAGACGGAGTAGGGCGCGAGCGCCGACTCTCTTTCCTCGGCCGTCTGTTCTATAAGTACGATGAGCGCTATATGATTACCGCCAATTTCCGTGCCGACGCTTCTTCTAAGTTCACCAAGAACCCGTGGGGCTTCTTCCCCTCAATGGCATTGGCATGGCGTCTGTCGGAAGAACCGTTTATGAAAGATCAGAACCTCGACTGGCTCGACAACATCAAGGTGCGTGCCGGCTATGGTCGCGTTGGTAACGACGGCGTTCCCTCGTCTGCTTTCCAGTATGTGATGGAGTCAAGTTTAGATGTTTTCTATGGTTATCCTCTCGGTCCTGACCAAGATGCTAAGTTGGCTACAGGCGGTGCTGCTGTCATCCGCTTAGTGGACGAGAACGGCAAATGGGAGACCAACGAACAGTGGGATGCCGGTATCGACTTCGCTTTCTGGAACGGCAAGCTGTCAGGTACCGTTGACTATTTCCGTCGTAACACCCTCGATGCACTGCTCAACGTCAATGCTCCGGCTCAGGTAGGCAACCGCTACTCGCCGATAAAGAACGTAGGTAACATACGCAACGAAGGTTTCGAGTTGACGCTCTCACACGACAACACCGTTGATAAGTTCCACTATAATATCTCAGGAAACATCTCGTATCTGCACAACGAGCTCACCAAGCTCAATGGCGGCTCACCTATCTGGGATGACCGCGTTAAGACTGACCAGGGCTATGCTCTCAACTCTTACTGGGGCTTCAACTACGAAGGTATCTATGCTTCTGACGAAGAGGCTCAGGCTCACCTGCCTCAGATGTCGGGCTTGCATGCCGGCGATGCCAAATATACCGACTACAATGGTGATGGCAAGCTTGATGAAGACGACCGCCGTAACCTGGGTAACAACTTCCCCAAGATAAGCTACGGTCTGACCTTCGGTGCCGACTTCTACGGAGTGGATATCCAACTCTTTTTCCAAGGTGTGGCAGGCAACAAGATCTATAACGTGCAGCGTCAGTTCCTTGAGGGCGATGGCGCTTCCTACGCTCTGGCACCTTATATGAAAGATGAGGCATGGATAGGTTATTCTTCAGTCATCCAAAACGCTTTGCTCAATAAGGGAGTCAACTATATGGAGTTGGAGAACCGTCAGGGTACTATCCCTAACCCGCTCGGCTCACCTACCAACACCGAGAACTCCACCCGTTTCCTTGAAGACGGCTCATACCTGCGTCTGAAGAACCTGCAGATAGGTTATACTCTGCCTAAGAACATAACCGAGACCTTCCGTTGCTCGCGTCTGCGCTTCTATGTAACAGCATCCAACCTCTTCACCGTTACCAAATATACGGGTTACGACCCCGAAGTGGGCTCAGGTGTTGACTATGGTAACTATCCTCAAAGCCGTACTTTCACCTTCGGTCTGAATGCTAACTTCTAATTTTATGAAAGGGAAACAACTATGAGAACAAATAAATATATCTTAGCCATAGTATGCGCCTTGTCTCTCTCGTTGACAGGCTGCAAAGATTATCTGACCGAGATAGAGCCGGGAAAGACCTTGCTTGACGACTTCTTCTCTTCGACCTCTACTGCTACCCAGTGCGTTACCGGCTGTTATGTGCCACTTATGTGGGAGTACAACAACACTTATTGCTCTGAGTGGTTCATAGGTGATATAGTCAGCGACGATGCCCTCAAGGGCGGTGGTTCCACCTCCGACATGGGTGCTGCCTATGACATGGAGAACTGGCGCACCACCAACCAGAATAGTCTGCTGCTTGATTTCTACCGTGCTCAGTTCCAGGGCATAGGACGCTGCAACCTCGCTATCGAGTATATCTCTAAGATGCAGGAAGGGATAGACGAAGAGTTCACCGCTTCGATGAAGAACCGTCTGCTCGGCGAGGCTTATTATCTGCGTGCCTACTACTATTTCCGCCTTCTTAGGGTGTTCGCCGGTGTGCCCATGCCTCTGCAAGTCGTTCGCTCCTCTGCCGACTGGGGTATGCCTCGTGCTTCGGTTGACGCGATGTACACACAGATCCTTGCCGACCTCACTTTTGCCGAGCAGAACCTGTGGGCGAAGAGCGAGTATCCGGCAGACGACCTCGGTCGTGCCACCAAGGGTGCGGCTCAGGCTATGCTCATGAAAGTGAACCTCTACATGGCTTCGCCTTATTGGCAGTCGTATGGCTTGACCAAGTCGGTGAGCGATTGCTATACTGATGCCGAGAAATACGGAAAGAAAGTGATTGACAGCGGCGAGTACTCTCTGTGTCCTAACTACGAAGACAACTTCACCGTGGCAGGTGAGAACGGACCTGAGTCGGTATTCGAGATACAGTATGCTGAGGTCAACTGGGGTGATTATGGTCAGGGCTTTGGTTTCACAGCCGGCTCGTTTACTCAGATCTTGGTACGCTCGCGCTCCTCGCTTATAGGTGGCGGTTGGGGCTTCAACCATCCCACACAGAACCTCTACGATGAGTTCGAGGCAGGTGACCCGCGTCGCGATGTGGCTATCCTCGTTCCCGATGAGACTCTCATAGAGACGCCGGCCGTAGAGTATTATCTGGGCAACAAGATGCTCAACAATAAGTATGGCATGTATCGCGACCCGAGTGACATAGGCGGCGGTTTTGGTGTATGGTCGCTCCACGCTTCGCGTGGTCCGCTCAACAACAAACAGATACGCTATGCCGATGTGCTCCTGATGTATGCTGAGGCATGCTTAGGCAAGAACGATGCGGCAACAGCGCTCACTTATATCAACCTCGTGCGCAGCCGTGTAGGTCTCAGTCCTGCTGCCACTGCCGATGATGCTACCCTGCGCCATGAGCGCCGCTGCGAGTTGGCTATGGAAGGACACCGCTGGTTCGACCTCGTACGCTGGCAAGGCGTGGACGGCAACGGACTCAAAGAGCACATGGATGCCTACAAAGCTAAAGAGACCGTTGAAGTACAGTCGCATATACAAGAGTTCATCAAGGGTAAGAACGAGATCTTCCCCATACCGCAAGAAGAGATACAACTCAACCCAACCACTATGGAACAGAACCCGGGCTATTAAGCCGGGGTCTGTAAAAAGAGTAACAACTATAACTAATCCAATATTAACCAATTAAAATTCATTATTATGAAAGCAAACAAATTTTTTGCTATTGCGCTTAGCGCACTCACCCTTGTAGGTTTTGCATCATGTGGTGAAAAAGAGAAAGAACCCGATCTGACCATCGATAAGGTTCAGGCCACTCTCAAAGTAGGTGAGACTGTTGAACTCGTGGCTACCGTTACAGCCGAATGGAGCTCGAGCGATATCCAAGTGGCTACCGTAGCAGGCAACGGACTGAAAGCAACCGTTACCGCCGTAGCTGAGGGTAATGCTATCATTACCGCTACCACCAAGGGCGGACAGACCAGAACATGTGTCATCTTGGTTCAGAAAACAGGTGGAGATGAGCCCAAGAACGAGCTGAAAGGTTCACAAGTATGGCCCCTCATCCTCGATAGTGTTACCCTCGGAGCTAACGAATCGAAGATTGTGGCTTCGTTCCAACCCAACAATGTTGACCAGTTCCTCTATGTATGGGAAGAGACTTATACCGGTAACAACAATCCTACCGGACTCAATTTCTATGGCAACCAAGCAGGCTTCACCGCTCTCACTGTTGCAAAAGGTTGGGCAGGTTGCGGTTTCTGTCTCACTGCAAGCGGAAACGGCTGGGAGAACGCCAAAGCTCTCAAAGATGCTATCGTAGCTTCGCCGGACGATTATTTCCTCCACATGGCTATCAAGTCGTCTGACAACGCAAGCCACTGCTTCTATTTCATGGGTTCAGAGGCTACCAAGTTCATCCTCGGTTCTAACAAGATCTACGATTGTGAAAATCTCTTAGGCGATTTCACTCGTGACGGTTCATGGGCTGAGTTCGACATTCCTATGTCAGCTTATGCTTCTGTTCTTGCCAACACTAATGTAGAAGCCGGTGTAAACGTGTTTGTGGCTCTCAGCGAAGGTATTACAGGTGCTCAACTCAACCTCGACGCCGTTTATTTCTACAAGAAATAATAGCCTCATCTTTAGCCATAGGGAGCCGACTACTCCCTATGGTTTCTAATCAACCTTATTGTAACATTAACCTTTTTCTTATTCTCATGTCTAATCTTCGCATCTTCTCTTTCCTCTCTTTATTGACGGCATGCGTGCTGCTTGTCTCGTGCGGCAACGAGCCCACACTCTCTCTCAACCCTGTCTTGCTCCAGCTCAAGGTGGGCGATATTCAGACTATCGGCACTGTAGGCTCCACTGCTAATGTGGAGTGGGTGTCGTCCGATGAAGAGGTGGCAACAGTGTATTATGGTGTGGTTACCGCCAAGTCTATCGGCTCCGCAGTCATTACTGCTAAGTCGGGTAAGGCTTCAGCCAACTGTCAGGTCTATGTCTTAGGCACAGACGGAGCCTCGCTGCGCGTGTCGCCGCCATTGGTGAACATGAAAGCAGGCGAGACCTATCAGCTGAGGTATGGCAACACCTATAACCTGCCCATGACATGGTCATCGTCAGCTCCTGAGATAGCCACCGTCTCTTCCGAAGGACTGGTCAGCGCTCTCAAGCCCGGCAATGCCGTCATCACCCTTGCTACCGACAAAGAGTCGGTGGAGGCTCAGATATGTGTGGAGCACACCTGGGGCGAGTATGCCCTCGTTTGGTCCGATGAGTTCGACGGCTCGGCACTCGATGAGTCGGTATGGGGCTACAACACCGGCGGAGGAGGCTGGGGCAACAACGAGTTGCAGTACTACACCTCTCGCACTCAGAACGTGCGCGTGGAAGACGGCTACCTGAAGATAGAAGCAAAGAAAGAAGACTACGATAACCGCCATTATACCTCCGGCCGTATCCTCTCAAGAGATAAGAAGACCTTCACCTATGGTCGCTTCGAAGCCCGTATCAAGTTCCCCGGCGGACAAGGCACCTGGCCTGCTTTCTGGATGATGGGCAACAAAGGCTCATGGCCCGCTTGCGGAGAGATAGACATCATCGAGCATGTGGGTTCAATTCCTAACCGAGCCTCTTTCGCTCTGCACACACCTCAGAAGAACGGAACGAAAGGTAACAACTGGGCAAAGACCACTTTCTTCGACTACTCGCTCGCCGACGACTTCCATGTCTATGCTGTCGAATGGGCACAAGAGGAAAAGAGCGGCAAAGATGTCATACGCTTCTTCGTTGACGGCGTGCAATATGCCGAGCAATGGGAGACTGAGATAGACAACGCACAGGTGTGGCCCTTCAACAAAGAGCACTTCATCATACTCAACCTCGCCATAGGCGGAAACATGGGCGGACAAGTGGACGACACTATCTTCGACAGCGAGAGGATAATGTATGTCGATTGGGTAAGAGTATATCAACGCCAAGAGAAATAATTACTCATCATTAGTCAATAGATTATATTCACTATAATCAAGTCAGTATGCATAAGTATCTCGTCGTTATCGTTCTGTCGCTTGTCCTTGTCTCCTGCGGCGACTCTCCTTCCTTGCAAGGCTCTGCTGCCGCCACTATGCACAAGTCGGGCAAGCGCGGTGTGGCTTTCTCTTTCACCCGTGTAGATGACCTGCCGTTGCTCTCGCCGTATATATCGTGGGACTACAACTGGGGCAACACCGCCACCGACAATGCTGCTCTCTGGTTCGACAACAACGACATGGACTTCTGTCCTATGTGCTGGAACGGCAACTATAGTGCCGACCGCATACGCGAGTATGTGCGTGCTCATCCGAAGACTAAGTATCTGCTTGCCTTCAACGAGCCTAACCTCAACGACCAGGCTCACATGACTCCCAAAGAGGCGGCTGCTATATGGCAACCCGTGGTCAGTCTTGCCAAAGAGCTCGGACTCAAGCTCGTGTCGCCTGCCATGAACTACGGCACACTCGCCGGCTATGGCGACCCTATCAAATGGCTCGACGAGTTCTTCCAACAACCCGAGGTGTCGATCGATGATGTTGATGCTATCTCTATCCACTGCTACATGGGCTCGGCTTCGGCAGCACAAGGCTTCGTGGAGATGTTTTATAAGTACAACAAGCCTATCTGGCTCACCGAGTTCTGCGCATGGGAAAACAGCACCTCGCTCGAGTCGCAGAAGAGCTACATGACCTCTATGCTCAACTATCTTGAGCAGAACGACAAGGTGGAACGCTATTCATGGTTCATACCGCGCTCAAGCGCTAAAGTCGATTTGCACCCGTATATGCAACTGCTCACGCACGACTCACCTGCCGCTCTCACTGAGCTCGGACAGATCTATTGTCTGTTCTCGTCTTTCGACAAGTCGGCATGGCTGCTCTCGTCACGCTTCATACATGCAGGCGAGTATATAGGTATCTCTGACGGTGCTATGACCCTGCGCCCCACCACCGATCAACAAGCCATCACTCTTGCCGGCAGCAACGGACTGATGTCCACCAACTTCAGAGAAGGACATTCGCTCACCTACCAACTCTCCGTTCCGGAAAACACCTCCACCATCACTCTGCGCTATTGCGGCTACTCGAACACTATATGCGAGGTGGTGGTTGACTCCAAGACCATGACACATGTAGAGATGAGCAGGAACGGCAGCACTACCGAGTGGACCGAGGCTTCCTCTGCTCTCTCACTCAAGAAAGGACAACACACCATCGAGCTGAAGATAATAAGCGGCTCATGCCTCTTCTCAGGCTTTAAGGTGGAGTAGGTGGCAGAGACTCCCCTCCATGATAAGGAGGGGTAAGGGGTGACAAAGACTCCCCTCCATGATAAGGAGGGGTAAGGGGTGGCAGAAACTCCCCTCTATGATAAGGAGGGGTAAGGGGTGGTAGAAAAGACAGATAAATGAAAAGAAAAATGAGAAAGAGTTTTTTAACACTTCTGTTGTTGGTGCCTTGTGTGATGATGGCACAAGTCAAGGTTGACAACTTCGAGTCCGGCAATAAAGGCTGGGTTACCGTGTCAAGCAAGGGCTACTGCGATGTGCGCGAGAACGAGTATAAGACGGGGATAAACCTATCTGACCATGTCCTCTACGCTCAGCATGCCGTAGGCGACGACAACTGGGCAGGCGCTATGCTCAAACCCTATACGACGTCAGGGTACACCTACCTTCATGCTTATATCTACCATAGTAATGGTCATCAGCCTAACCTCAAAGTGTCAGATACCAATGCCCAAGACCTGCTCCCGCTCAACACTATCAAAGCAGGCGAGTGGCAAGATGTGGTTTTCGATATATCAGCTTACCAATCCTCTGGTATCGAGTTCGTCTTCTTCATGGTTGACCGCTCCGATGTGAGCGAGCTGGTATGGATGCTGGTTGACGAGATAGAGCTGAGCAACGACCCATCGCCGAGAACAGAGGTCGTAGGCACCGGCTCCACACCTCAGACCGAGCCTGACGGCGACTATCAGCTTGTATGGGCTGACGAGTTCTCGGGCACCACACTCGACCGCGATATATGGAACATCGAAGTGAATGACGACGGCGGAGGTAACAACGAGCTGCAGTACTACTGCGAGAAAGCAGTGACGGTAGAGAACGGTAACCTCCTCCTCACAGCCACTAAAGAGTCGTATAAAGGCAGGACTTGTACCTCCGGTCGTATCAACACTTTGGGTAAGGTCTTTTTCACTTACGGTAAGGTGGAGGCGCGCATCAAGATGCCCTCTACCGCCAACGGTCTGTGGCCCGCTTTTTGGATGATGGGCAACGACTTCAGCGAGGTGGGATGGCCCGCCTGCGGCGAGATAGACATAGTGGAGATGGGCAATGCTAACGGTATCAAAGCCGGTACACAAGACCGCTATTTCAACGGTGCCTACCACTGGGGTACACGCTGGGACGACCACCGCTCCTACGCACGCGACATCACCCTCAACTACTCCGTACAAGATGGCGACTACCACCTCTTTACCTGTATATGGAACGCTGAGAGCATAGCTATGTATATCGACTTGGACAGATACCCCTCAGCCGAGCCCTACTGCGTGATGACCATCCCTAAGACCAACACCGACAACTCAGCGCCGGGCTACTATTTCCATAAACCCAACTTCATCATCTTCAACCTCGCCGTAGGTGGCAACTTCCCCGCTATACACGACATCAACGCTATCACTGCTCTGGCTGACTCGCCACGCGCGATGATGGTGGACTATGTGCGCGTCTATCAGAAGAAAGAGGCAGGAGAGACCTTCTCCGGCAAACAGACATCAACAGCGCTCACAACCATCTCAGAAGAGAAACAACAGACAACGAAAGTCATGATAGACGGACAGATATATATCAAACGCAACAACCATATATACACCATAACAGGACAACAAATACAATAAACACCATGAAAAACCTCCTCTCTCTTACGCTCATCCTCCTCGTGTTCGCTTCGTGCGGCAAGCAACAACAGTGGCAACTCGTTTGGGAAGATAACTTCGACGAGCCGCAACTCAACACCGCCTATTGGAACATCGACGATAACGCACGCGGCGGCGGTAACGCCGAGCTGCAGTATTACTCGCCAAAGAACGTGAGCATCGAGCGTCACCCGCTCACCGGTGAGACCTGCTTGGTGCTGAACGCCAAACGCGAAGACTACACCTTCACCACCGCCGACGGACAGCAAGGTCTGCGACCATGCACCTCCGCTCGAGTCAACACACAAGACAAGGTGATGGTGGAGTATGGGAAGATAGAGGCACGCATAGCCTTCCCTCTGACCGCCAACGGACTATGGCCCGCCTTCTGGATGCTCGGCAACAACCTCGCCACTAACCTCGGCGACAACGACGACATAGACACACAAGTGAACGAACTGGCTAAGCAAGGACGAGTGGTATGGCCAAAGTGCGGAGAGATAGATATCTGCGAGATGGGACACAAAGATGGTATAGACCAAGGACTGCAAGACCGCTACTTCAACGGCGCATGCCACTGGGGCGAGTCGTTCAACAACGGTATGTACCCTAACTGCGCAGGAGTGAAGATAGCCCCGTACCCCGTACAAGGCTCCTTCCACCTCTTCACCGTCATCTGGACCGAAGACTCACTCGCTATGTACCTCGACCAAGACCTCTACCCCGACACCGAACCCTACTTCCAACTATCCCTCCGAGACAAAGAAGTGAACGAACCCGGACACTACTTCAACCACCCCTTCTACCTCGTGCTTAACCTCTCTGTCGGCGGCTTCTTCCCGGGCATGCCCGCCGCCGACAAATACCCTACACGGATAACCGCCGACGACCCCGCCTTCCGCGCCGTCACCGCCCTGCCCTCCACCGGAACACCCGTCAAGATGTACATCGACTATATCCGCCTGTACTCACGTAAATAACTCTTTATACGGATCTATTTTATTCTAATTTATCTGTACGAATAACACGAATATCACGAATATCACTTTACTAATCTGTTTTATTCTTATTTATCTGTACGAATAACACGAATATCACGAATATCACTTTACTAATCTGTTTTATTCTTATTTATCTGTACGAATAACACGAATATCACTTTACTAATCTATTTTATTCTTATTTATCTGTACGAATAACACGAATAACACTTTACTAATTTATTTTATTCTTATTTATCTGTACGAATAACACGAATAACACGAATTTTATGTCGCTAATATATCAGAACGAATCATTTGAAATATCAGGAGCAGCAATGGCAGTTTACAACAAATTGGGTTGTGGCTTCCTTGAATCTGTTTATCAAGAAGCTTTAGAAATAGAATTCAAACATAGAGGCATTCCATACAAAAGAGAATGTGATATCGGAATTTACTATGATGGGATTTTATTAAACAAAACTTTTAGAGCAGATTTTGTATGTTATGATAGAATAATTATTGAATTAAAAGCAGTTAGCTGTTTAGACGATGGTAATCGTGCTCAAATGCGAAATTATTTGAAAGCAACAAAATATAAACTCGGATTGTTGATTAATTTTGGATCACCAAAAGGTGTTATTATTGAAAGACGATTAAACTGATGATTCATTTCACATGTCATTATATTTGTATAATTTGTGAAATTCGTACCGCAAAAAAGAAATCGTACAATAAAAAGGAAAAGCATATTCGTACCGTTTAACCAATATTTTAGTACAATGAAACTCAGTGTAAAAGAGAAGTTAGGTTACAGCCTTGGTGATACAGCGTCGCACTTTGTGTGGGACATGGTCAATTTCTGGCTTATTTTTTATTATACCGATGTGCTCGGTATCAGTCCCGTGTGGTCAACCACGATAGCCATCCTTGGTACAGTGATGGACGCGGTGATGGACCCGATAGTGGGTATATGGGCGGACCGCACCAACACGCGTTGGGGTAAGTTCCGTCCGTTCCTCTTGTTCGGTTGTGTCCCGTTCGCGCTCTTCGCTTTCCTTGCGTTCTTCGGACCTCATCTGCAGGGAGGTGCGTTGATAGCTTATATCTTGCCTATGTTCATCTGCTTGAGGGTGGTGTATGCTATCGTCAATATCCCTTACTCGTCGTTAGGGGCTGTCATGACTGACGACTCTATCGAGCGTGCCGGTCTGAACAGTTATCGTTTCGTGGCAGCTAACATCGGTCAGCTCATCGTGTCAGGACTGGCTTTGTATATCGTCTATTATCTCGGTTCTAATGCCACGGGTATGGACTACTCGGTGATGATGGACGACGAGCAGCGTAAGCTGTTCATGGAAGCTACTGCTGACAATGCCTCGATGGTTAAGGAGTCGTATGTCATGGGTTTCCGTTATTTAGTGGCTATCTTCGGGTGCATAGGTGTTGTCCTTTTCCTCATCACTTTCTTCACCACCAAGGAGCGTGTGCAGCCGCCTAAGCGTCAGGACGCACATCTGGGTCGCGACTTCAAGTATTTGTTCAAGAACCGTCCATGGGTGATGCTGACCTTGGTGGGTATAGTGTCGTTCATCATGTTCGCCATACAGAACATCTCTGCCACTTATTACTTCAAGTATTTCCTTGGAGCCGAGTCGAAGAGTCAGATCTTCAATATCCTTGGTACGGTAGCTCTTATCATTGCCATCCCTGCCACCCGTCCTCTTGTTCAGCGTTTCGGTGCTAAGCAGTTGTATATAGTATGCTCGTTGCTCTCGGGTCTGTTCTTCTGCTTGCTCTTTTTCGCAGGTAAGAACTTCGTACTCATCAATGTGTTCAACTGTCTGGGTAAGGTGGCTTATGCACCTGCTATCTCACTGTTGTGGACCATGCTGGCTGATGCAGCCGACTACGGAGAGTGGAAGTTCCGCCGCCGCACCACGGGTCTGTGCTTGTCGGCTGCCGTCTTCGCGCAGAAGATAGGATGGTCGATAGGTGCCGCTCTGTTCGGAGCTATCATGAGTGCTGTAGGATATAATGTGGAGACGCTCACCATGACGCAGATACAAGAGTCCACGGCTATCATGAACAGTATCCATTGGCTCTTCGGTATAGTGCCGGGCGTTCTGTATGCCTCATGTGCTATCTTCCTCGCTTTCTATAACCTCGACAAGACAACCATGCAGCAGATGAAGCGCGAGCTTGAAGAGCAAAGGGCGCAAGAGAACACACATAAACCTTTGGAGAGATAATAAAACGATAATATCCTTCTTCAGATTCTTTAAGATATGTTATACTCAGGTAAGAACAATATATCCGTTGCCGACCAACAGCCCCGTGGGCAGTTCGTCTATATCAATGATGAGCGTTTCTACGAGATCAAGCACTACGACCGTATGCAGCCGTTCTTCATCTCTTTGGCTTCCGACACCGACCTATGGATGTATCTCGCGTCCACGGGTGGTCTGACCGCCGGTCGTCAGTCGCCCGAGAAAGCTCTCTTCCCTTATTACACCGACGATAAGATCACCGAGCAGTATGAGCAGACCGGTCCGAAGACTATATTGCGCGTGCGCCCTGCTCACTCTGTAGATGCTTATCTGTGGGAACCCTTCTCTGAGCGTCAGGCAGGCGTGTACGACATCGAGCGTACCATCTCTAAATCGACGGTGGGCAACAAGGTGCTGTTCGCCGAAGAGAACAAGTGCTTAGGTCTGCGTTTCTCGTATATGTGGGCACCGGCTGAGCGTCATGGCTGGGTGAGGCGTGCTGTCCTTGAGAACCTCAGCGAGTCGGAGGTGGAGGTGGAGCTGTTAGATGGTCTGCAGAACGTGTTACCGGCAGGAGTGGAGCGCAAGACGCAGAACGAGTTCTCCACCCTCGTGGACGGCTATAAGAAGACCGAGTTAGAGGGCAACATAGTGCTCTTCCGTATGGAGGCAATCTTAGTGGATAGGGCTGAGCCGAGCGAGTCGCTCCGTTGCAACACCGTCTATACCCTCGGTCTTGACCATGCCGATTATCTGCTCAGCAGCAGGCAGCTGACCTCTTTCCGTCGTGGTGGCACTCTTGAGCCCGAGACCGAGTCGAAAGGGGTGCGCGGTGCTGTGTTTGCACACACGTCTATCACCCTCAAGGCGGGTGAGACGAAGACCTGGTATCTCGTGTGCGATGTGGACAAGGATGCTGTTGAGGTGCGCCATCTCATGCACTTCATTGAGCAGCCTGACGCCGCTGCGTTGATAGAGAACGCCATAGCTCAGAGCACCGACCGTCTGTCGGCTATAGTAGGGCAGAACGATGGCGTGCAGTTCACCGCCGACCCATATAACGACGCCCGCCATTTCGCTAACACACTGTTCAACACCATGCGTGGCGGCTATTATCTGGACAACTACCATATCAACGCCGAGGCTTTCGCTAAGCATGTCGCCCTCTTCAACAAGGCAGTGGCACAGAAGCATGCGGCTTTCTTTGCCTCCCTTAATGCCACCATCGATTATGCGGAGCTGCTGCGCTTAGTCAGAGCTACCGGCGATAGCCAGCTCGTGCGACTCACGCTCGAGTATCTGCCCATCACTTTCGGTCGTCGTCACGGCGACCCCTCGCGTCCGTGGAACTTGTTCAACATACGCGTGCAAGACAAAGAGGGCAACCCTGTGGTATCGTATCAGGGCAACTGGCGCGACATCTTCCAGAACTGGGAGGCGCTGTCGCTCTCGTACCCCGGATATATCAATGGTATCATCTCTAAGTTCTTGAACGCCACAACGGTTGATGGCTACAACCCTTATAAGGTAACCTCCGAAGGTATCGACTGGGAGGTGCCGGAGCCTCAGAACCCATGGTCGAACATTGGCTATTGGGGCGACCATCAGATCATCTACCTGCTCAAGCTCTTAGAGCTGAGTGCTAAGCACGACCCTGAGGCACTGCAACAGATGCTCAACGAGCGTCTCTTCGCTTTCGCTAACGTGCCTTATCGTTTCAAGCCATACGAGCAGATAGTCTCCGACCCGAAGAACACTATCCGTTTCGATAGCGAGCTCAATAAGCAGATCTTGGCTCTCATACCTCAGTATGGTCAGGACGCCCGACTGGTGTTAGACGCTAAGGGTGAGGTCTATCTGACCACCATGATTGACAAACTGCTCATCACTCTGTTGGCAAAGATGTGCAACTTCGTTCCTTATGCAGGTATATGGATGAACACTCTCCGTCCTGAGTGGAACGATGCTAACAACGCTCTGGTGGGCAACGGAGCATCGATGGTAACGACCTGTTACATGCTTCGTTTCGTCCTTTTCCTCCTCGATCTGCTTAAGAAGGGTGAGGGTAAGGTCCTGCTCTCCGACCTCACTTATCACCTGCTCATCTCGGTGGCTGACGAGGCTTGTCAGTCGCGCACGACAGCCACAGACGCTATGGGCGCTCGATGGTATATCGACGGTATAGGCAAGGAGGCAGAGGCTTACCGCGAGAAGATGTACAGAGGTGAGTTCGGTAAGATGGTGGAGTTGGACCGACAAGCCATCATCTTTAACCTCAATGACATACTCTTCTCGCTGCGGCAGACCATAGAAGCTAACCGTCGTCCTGACGGACTCTATCATGCTTACAACCTCATACGCTTCACTCGTCATGAGATAGAGATCACTCACTTGTATGAGATGTTAGAGGGTCAGGTGGCTGTCCTCTCGTCGGGCTTGCTCTCGGCAGAGCAGTCGGCAGACCTGCTGGACGCCATGCGCCACTCCGCTCTCTACAGAGAAGACCAACGCAGTTATATGCTCTATCCTGCTCGCCGCCGACGCTCTTTCTTAGAGATGAACAACATACCTCAGGAGGCACGGCAGTCGTTCGCCGTTCAGCGCCTGCTGGAGAGACAGCAAGACATCATACTCGAAGATGAGGACGGCCAACTACATTTCAACGGAGGCTTTAATAATGCCGATTTCCTGGAGCGTGAGGCAAAGAGAGAGGGTGTTGACGACAGCGATATCATCGCACTCAAAGAGCTCTATGAGCAGGTCTTCAACCACCATGCTTTCACCGGTCGCTCCGGCACTTTCTATAAGTACGAGGGTTTGGGCTGTATCTATTGGCACATGGTGAGCAAGCTGTTGCTCGCCGTGGGGGAGACCATCCTCAGGGTGGCTCCGGACGCTTCAGTAACCGACATGAACCGACTCAAAGAGCATTATCGCGACATACGCGAGGGTATAGGCTCGCATAAGCAACCCTCAGAGTACGGCTCTTTCCCCTTCGACGCTTATTCGCACACACCATCGATGGCAGGCGTACAACAACCCGGCATGACCGGACAAGTGAAAGAGGACATCATCAACCGCTTCTTCGAGCTGGGAGTGAGCGTTGACAACGGTCAGCTCTCTTTCGCACCCGCTATGTTAGACAATAGCGATTTCGCCGATGGCGAGCTGTGTTTCACCTACTGCCGTGTGCCCGTCATCTACCGACAGGCCCGGGACAAGGGTGTTGAGCTGACGACGGCTGACGGACAAGTGATAAAGACTACATCGGCAGTGATAAGCAAAGAGTTCTCGCTCCACATCTTCGAGCGCGACGGATATGTTAAACAGATAACGGTTAAGATATGAAAAAATTGATCCTCATATCGGTGGTGGCATTGCTGGCAGCGTGCACCCCGAAGATAACTACCACTCATGTTATTGTTACCGCTGAGTCGGGCGAGAAGAACGCGGAGCAGGAGCCTATCGTCTTCACTCGAGGCATGGCGGCTGACGCTATCGTTGTTGACCCTGAGGAGGAGCGTCAGCTCATCGACGGCTTCGGTGGGTCGCTCACCGAGTCGTCAGCTTTCGTGCTGGCTTGTCTTGACAAAGAGCAGCGCGAGCAGATCATCGCCGAGCTCTTCGGTAAGGACGGTGCTAACTTCTCGCTCTCACGTACGCACATAGGTGCCAGCGACTTCTCCGTCGAAGGACTCTACTCGCTCGCAGAGAAAGAGGGGGACACACAACTCTCTTCTTTCACCCTCGCTCCCGACAAAGAGGGGTTCAGCCGACAGAAGTATCCTCAAATCAAAGACGAGAACTACGACCTCTATCATCTCATCCTTGATGTGTGGAACCTGAAGAAGGCGCAGGGCGAAGAGCTCAAGCTGATAGCCTCGCCATGGACGGCACCGGCATGGATGAAAGATAATGGCAAGTACTACGAGAAGTATGTGCGTGGCGGTGGACTCAAAGAAGAGTATTATCAGACTTTTGCCGACTATTTCGTTCGTTACTTAGACGCATGGAAGTCTGAGGGTGTCCGTTTCTGGGCTGTCACTCCCGAGAACGAGCCTCAAGGCAATGGCGGCAACTGGGAGAGTATGGAGCTCTCGCCTGCCGCTGAGGCCGAGTTCATAGCCAAGAACCTCGGTCCCACTCTCGCTAAGGCAGGATACGGCGATGTACATATCCTCGGGTTCGACCAGAACATCTTCGAGATGGCACCTTATACCGAGGCTATCTACTCTGACGCCGACGCTTACCGTTACACCCACGGCATGGCTATCCATTGGTACGGACATACCAAGAGCTGTCTGCCCGAGGTGCTCGACTCTATACATGCCCTCTATCCCGACAAGATCATCATCCACACCGAGGGCTGTATCGATAACCTCGGTTGCGATGCTTGGCAAGGAGTGCAAGACCCCGTTGCCTTCAAAGAGACAGACTGGTTCCTCAACGATAAGTTCTGGTGGGAGCAGAAAGCTACCGACTGGGCTTACTCCACTCCTTTCGATAACGGCACTCACCCTGCTTATAGCGCCGTACAACGCTATGCTCAGTATATCATCGACGGCATCAACCATTGGATGACCGGCTTCGCCGACTGGAACATAGTGCTCGACTCTATAGGCGGACCTAACCATGTGAACAACTTCTGCGGAGCAGAGGTGATGGTGGACTATCGGAACGCTACAGTCTATTTCACGCCTTACTACTATGCCCTGCGCCAGCTCTCGCGCTCTATGCGCCCGGGAGATGTGGCTATCGGCGTCAAGGGTAACACCATACCCGACCTGCATGTGTGCGCCGTGAAGAAAACGGATGGCTCGGTGGTCGTCAACATGCTCAACGAGGCACAGCAGACCAAGAGCGTCAACCTGCAGATAGGCGACTATAGCGCTGCCGTAACACTCCTGCCTAACAGCCTGCAGACAATACAACTGAACAAGTAATCGAAGAAACATCATTAACCTATAAAACACCTCTTCATTATGAAAAAATCTATCCTTCTTTCCTTAGTGTTAGTTCTTTCGATGGCAGCCCAAGCCGTATGTACCGGCACGAGCACCAAGAAAGACCAGTATTACTCCTCCGCCAATGCCGCAGCCTCCGACTTCGTTAAAGGTTACTCATGGCAGGTAGGTATGGCGGGAGCCGACAAGGTGAGCATCTCCGTCACTTTCTTCGAGGAGTGGGTAGGCATGGCAGCACCGCAACTCTTCGTCTTCGACGACAATGGTGTGCTCATAGGCAATCCTATCCCCATGAACTGGGAGGAGCAGACCAAGACCGCTACTTATGAGATAGCACACGGCAAGAAAACCGACGACCTCTTCGTCTTCCTTGTGCAGTTGGCATACGCCGAGCATGTGGCTTTCACTGAGCGTATAGCTTACACCATCGGTGACGACTGCTCGGGTTCTTCCGAACAGGGAGAGGTGCCCACCTGCAAAGGCTTCAGCACCGCTAACGATGCTTTCTATACTCAGCACGACGCCGCTGCCACCGCTTTCGACAAGGGTTATAACTGGCAAGTGAGCACCACCGACAAGGGAGTGGTGATAGAGGTCGAGTTCCTCGAGAGCTGGGAAGGGATGGCTGCTCCTTATATCTTCTTCCTCGACTCCGAAGGTAAGCTGCAAGGCAACGACATCGCCATGCAGTGGATAGGCACCACGGCTCGCTATGTGCTTAAGGATAAACAGAACGGCGATATAGTCCGTTTCCTCGTGAAGATAGCCTATTCAGGTCATGTAGCTTTCACCGAGCGTATAGAGTATGAGGTGGGACATAACTGCGAAGAGACACCCGACGCTGTCGATAACCTCAGGCAGACCACTATTGACTTCACGGCTCCACTTGAGGTGTTCGACCTCACAGGAGCACGCGTCAATCAGGCTCTCGACAACCTCCCGCAAGGTGTATATATCATCCGTCAAGGTGATAACACCAAGAAGATAGTAAGACAATAACACCCCGCTTGCTTTTTGAAGATGTCGCGGGTCAGATAAACATATCATCATGAAGCGTCTCAGTCTCATACTCAGTATGCTGTTCGCAGCGTGGAGCGTTGCTGTGGCTCAGCAGCCGGTGTCGGTAGGTGCCGGTTCGTATGCCTCTTTCGCACCACTGTCGGAGAGTCGTACCGCCTCACGTGGCGGCTCCTTGGCTTATCACACCGAGCACCGCCGACTCTATCTCCCTGACTCACTGCTGCAGCGTCTATCGTCGCCCGACGGACAGCATGAGGGTACACTCGCTCTGCCCACCAACGACTCATGGACCTATGCCATGGTCAACCAATGGACAGGCAAGGTGTGGCTCTACCCGGGATGGGTCGAAGCCGCAGAGAACGGTATCGACATAGGCTACCCCGACCACTGGGAAGAGACAGGCTCAGAGGTCAAGTGGCATGAGACGCTGCATGTCGATTTTCTCAACACTCTCACAGGCAGACGGGCCGACTTCAAAGAGGCGCTGGTGGACAACTACTCCGACTTCATGTGCTCGCTGCTCATGTACGACCACGAGCAGTGGGTGAGAGTAACATGTATGCAAGGCTCGCCCCTCGTGTGGATAGAGGCAGAGGGTATGACCATGAGCGTGAAGAACCCCGACAACCAACGCTACGGAGTGGCACAGATGACCAAGGGGTCGCGACAGATGCTCACGGTGGCACTGCTCACCGACGGACTCACCTCTGACCTATGGCAGACCTATGCGTGGCGAGTGCCGAGACTAACAAGGGTAGAGTACGACAACGATGTCAGCCGCTCGCTGCTCAACACCACTTTCGTCGTCTTCACCGAAGATCTGAGCTCAGGCTCACCCGCTCTCCGCACCGACGACTGCCTCATGGCGTTCTTACCGCATCATTACTATAGTCATGAGGGCTCTGCCAACCCATACATCACTCCTGCCACCACGAAGTTTCTCTCTTCTGCCGACCACGACTATCTCACTTACCTCTCACCGCGCGGCACGATGCGACTGGCTGAGGGTAACCGCTTCAGCTTCACCTATGCGGTCAACCACCTCCTGCCATTCTTCCCCGCTCCTGCCAAGTGGGCAGAGGGCTACTCGCCCGTGCTGATGCACTCGCTTGCAGCCGACTATGCACAGAAAGGCAGCTTCGGTGCCGACACTTATTGGGGAGGCAAGGGACTGACGCAGATGATGCACTACATGACCTTCGCTCTTCAGACAGGCGACACCGCCGTCTATCTCCAAGCCAAGGAGAGGCTCCGAGACGCCTTGGTGGACTGGCTGAGCTACACCCCGGGCGAGCAAGACCGCTATTTTGCACGTTTCCCGCGCTTCGGAGCACTCGTCGGGTTCGACCCCTCGTACGACTCCGAGACCTTCAACGACCACCATTTCCACTACGGTTACTTCACCTATGCTGCCGCCGTCCTCTGTATGCTCGATAACGATTTTCGTGAGCAGTACGGACCTATGGCACGCGAGCTGGCAATGGACTATGCATGCCACGAGCGCGACAACAGCCATTATCCATGGTTGCGAACCTTCAACCCTTACTGCGGACACTCTTTCGCTGGAGGTATGGGTAACCAAGGCAACGGCAACGGACAAGAGTCGTCGAGCGAGTCGATGCAGGCGTGGGGAGGTATGCTCATGCTCGCCCTCGCCCTCGGCGACAAGCAGATGTATGACGCTGCCGTCTTCGGTTATACCGTAGAGGCAAGAGCAATAGCCGAGTACTGGTTCGACCGTCAACGACGCAACATCGACTATACTAAGTATCAGCACCCTTACTGCTGCAACCTCACCATGCAGGGAGTGGGGTGGTGGACATGGTTCTCGGGCGACCCCGTATGGATGCACTCTATCCAATGGATGCCTATATCTACCCTGCTCACCAACTACATGAGCGAAGATCTGAGGTTCGCCCGATGGGACTACACCGAGATGTACTCTCATAAGCATGTGGGCAACTACGAGGCACCGTCTGCCGGCTTAGGCGACGAGTCAGGCCTTGGCAATGTGTGTCTGTCGTACCTCTCGCTCTTCGATGCCGACTCCGCAGCACGCGTCTGGGACAGAGCCTATCAACAAGGCAAAGCTCTCGCACGCAACACCGACACCGGCGGCATCACCTATTTCCTGACACATGCGCACCGCTCGCTCGGGGAGAGACGCTTCGACATCTTCTCCGACAACCCCCTCGCCTGTGCTTACACCGACACACTCACCGGCACTACCACCTATGCCGTGTATAACATCAACATGCGCTCCTTGAAGGTGCGTTTCTTCGGAGCCAAGGATACGACCATCACCGTGCAAGACCTGGGCATGTCGCTCATCACCGACAAGAGCAGGGTCAACCACCCTGTCATCTATGTCCGTCCTGTAGAGACCGAGGCGGACGCGTTGGCTTGGACACTGCCTTATCCTAACCTCGCACTGAGGAAGACGGTGACGGCCTCCTCTTTCGAGAACGCGGGCACGCGTCCTGAGTCGCTCACCGACGGCGACCGCTCCACACGATGGGGCTCGGCACACCAAGATGGCGAGTATGCCGTGGTCGATCTGACCCAGACATGTTATATCGACCATCTCATCCTCCGCTGGGAGGCTGCCTATGCCACTGAGTATGAGGTAGGTCTGAGCGACGACCAACAGACATGGACCACCATCACCCTCTCGTCGTCAGGCGGCACGGAGAAGGTGGCTCTGGCTCGTCTGTTAGCAGCCGAGAAAAAGACGTCGCGCGGACGCTACCTAAGGATAACGGGTAACCGCCGAGCCACACAGTACGGCACCTCGCTCTATGAGTTAGAGGCTTACGGACGACCGGTGCAGGGTAAGGCAGGGGTGCTCTTCGCCATAGACCTCAAGACCGACCAAGAGGTGCTCAGCGAGACAGAGAGCACCAACATCACCATCACCGGCTACGACGCCTTAGGAGGCAAGGTCAGTTGCGAGCCGGAGCTGAGCATCACCGCAGGTGAGGCAGTGATAGAAGGTAAGCGCTTGATAGCCACCGTGCCGGGTATCGTTGAACTGACGGCGAAGAAAGGCGATGTGCAGACCTCGTGCACCGTGGTGGTGATGGAGGTGGAGCATGCCGACAGCCTTGTCATCACTCCCGCTGAGGTAACACTGCCTGTGGGACAGACACAACGGTTCAGTCTCTTCACCGTCAATCAGTTCGGCTTCGTGGCAGACACCTGCTATGAGTCGTTCACCGCTACTGCCACGGGCGACACACTGCTCACCTTCCACTGCCAACAGCTCACAGCCACCGTCTTAGTCCACCGCGTGCTCTTCACCGAGATGAACCTCGCCTACGGCAAGCCCGCCACAGCCTCAGGCTCGGAGAACGATGGCACCGGAGCTGCTAACGCCGTGGACGGACAGACCGACACACGATGGTCCAGCCGCTTCCAAGACGAGGAGTGGATAGAGATCGACCTCGAAGAGTGCTACCGACTGACCTCCGTGAGACTGCTCTGGGAGAACGCCTATGCCACCGACTACGACATACTCCTCAGTGAGGATGGGGTGGACTATCAAACGGCATACACAGCCACCGAGGCAAAAGGGGGAACCGAAGACATTGAACTCAATGGCGGTCAACCAACCGAAGCACAGTATGTGAGGTTGCTCTGCCACAAACGCAATACCGGCTATGGAGCCTCGTTATGGGAGTTGGAGGTCTATGGTACAGGTAGATGCGAAAAACAACCGTCAGTGGAAGATAGTGTGGAAGAGATAACTCTCTATCCTGCCCAAGCACGCAAAGTGTTGCGCGAAGGACAGCTGTTTATCATCACTCCCTCCGGCGACTGCTACGACGCTATAGGAAGACCAACCCCCTGCCGCTAACAACGAAACCGCAGCGACGAAACAATAGCCAATATAGCTCTTACTCTCATCCATCAGTATTTAAAAACAACTCCGAGCCCCTCCGAGTTTCTCCGAGATTCTCCGAGCCACTCCGAGAAAAATAAATAAATTAATCTAATATCATTTATGAGCGATAATAACCAAGATAGTAGTTTCATTCCTCTTACCGGTAATCGCTATGAGCGGTTGAAAGTGTATAAGATTGCGAACTGTATCTACGCTATTACTTATTTCTTTGCCAATAAGTTTTTTGTGAAGGGCGACAGAACAATCGACCAGATGATACAGGCGGCACGGAGCGGAAAACAAAATATTGCTGAAGGCAGTGTGGATGGCGATACCTCTAAGGAGATGCAGATCAAGCTTCTCAACACTGCACGCGGCAGCATACATGAGTTGAAAGCCGACTACGAAGATTACTTATTGACGAGGGGGTTAGAACATTGGTCTGCTACTGACCCAAGGAGCCTGCAAACAAAAAAATATTGTTTGAAGCATAGCGATGCCAAAGATTATCAAGAGGCAATACTTACGCGCAGCGACGAAACAATAGCCAATATAGCTCTTACTCTCATCCATCAGTATTTCCCGATGATTGAGGGACTGATAGAGCGCAAGAAAAAAGAATTTATTGAGAATGGTGGCATTAAAGAGGAAATGTCCTCTGCCCGCCGCCGCGCCAGAGGATACTAAAAACACCTCCGATCCACTCCGAGCCCCTCCGATCCACTCCGAGCCACCCCGAGCCACTCCGAGCCACTCCGAGCCACTCCGAGCTACTCCGATCCACTCCAAGATCCTCCGAGATCATCCGAGATCCTCCGAGCTACTCCGATCTACTCCGAGAAACTCCGAGAAAAATAATAACCGCAAATAAAAAAACAGAAAACATCATGAAAAACAATTCGTTGCTATTTCATATTTTCCTTGTCATAACCCTCACAGCCCTCGCTTTGCCGGCAAGGGCAGAATGACGAGTACAAGCACATAATATACCCCATAGGGGTCTTCGTTCAATAGCATAACGAGTACAAGCACAAAATATACCCCGTAGGGGTTTTCGTTCAATAGCATAACGAGTACAATTACAAAATATACCCCGTAGGGGTTTTCGTTCAATAGCATAACGAGTACAATTACAAAATATACCCCGTAGGGGTTTTCGTTCAATAGCATTCCAACCACCCCAACCCCTCCTTGCGAAGGAGGGGAGCAAAGAGCAAAGACTGCTGAGAGTTCACTGAGGGTCAGAGTCCTCAGAACTAAAAAAATAATTAAACAAAACTTAATAGTGCCATGAAAAGATTCAACTTTTTAAGTGTTTTTATTTTTCTCTTTTCTTTTTATTCACTCCCCGCTTGGGGTTTGATAGGTCCGTATTGTAATACGAATGTAACACTCGAAGGCGGACCAACTGTGCAGATGTCGTTTATTGAAGATGGAACAAATTCTTATAAGATAGTTATCAATTGTGATGATAAGGTCATGTCATCTATCAACGGATGGGCACATACCAGTGTTGCCAACGACTATCATTTGGGTGCTACCGGTCATTATACAATCACTAACAGCGGACACACCGTTACTATTCCTATAAGCAGTACTACAGCTCCTAAATTATACAATAATCTGTACATCAGTTTTAGTGGTGAAGGAGAGAGGCATACAGGTATCTTCAACGAGAATGATATCAATTGGTCAACCTCTTGTGTCGTGGGTGAAGAGGTCGAAACAAATAACTGCAACTTCTCTTCAAGTGCTTCTATTGATGGTATATTCTCAAACAACTATCTTGTTACCTTTAATTCTGCCGGTGATGAGGTTACCGTTATTTTTACTTTCAATGAGGGTACGATAACCGGTGGATATATTCACGACTACACAGGAAGGAATGGTGGTTTCGTAGAAAGAGCAGCAGTAGTTGATGGCAATGAGGTGTCATATACCTTAACCGACTATTCTGAAGGCGACATTGTAGAAGTGGCATGTAAGATCAATGTAGATGGTGGTATCGACCGCAAAACAACAACCTTCAACTACAAGATAGGAACACCTTGCAATGCTTCTGACTGTGAAGACAATGTGCTGTATTTTGTAAAATCAGATAATCAGAACTATGTGCCAATGGCATATCTGTGGTATAGTGGCGATGCCTCTCAGAAGAATGCCGCATTCCCGGGCGAAGAAATGACTCTCGTCGAAGGCTATACTGACCCTTGGGGAAAAGAAGTGTATAAAATCACTTGGGAAAACAACAACTTAAATAGAGCAATCTTCAGTAAAAAAGGTGATTCAAATACAAAAACAGGAGACCTCTGGATAGATGATTACCATTGCCAATATTGGTGGGATGGTCGTTGGCTTACTAATCTTGAGCAGTTGGCTGAGATGGTCTATTTCGTTAATACTCCTGATTGGGCTGACAATAATGTGAAGATCTATGAATGGCAAAGTTCGGGTTCGCTTAACAATGGTTGGCCCGGACATACTATGACTTACACCGGTTGGACTAATTTTGATGGCAAGAAGATCTTCAAAGAACCGGTGGACAGATACGATAGAAACTACGATAGGATAAAGTTTAGCAATAATGGTAGTAATGTAAGTGCAGAATTGGATGTGTATGGCGATGAGTTCTTTAATTATCAGCATAATAAGTGGTATGCTAATACGGGGTTATATCTCAAGGGCAGTTTCAACAACTGGGCAGAGACCGACCCGTTTGACCCTTGGGATAATAACGGAACAACAATAAAAAAGACCTTGGTGCTGAATGCGACAACCACTTATCAGTTTAAGGTATATGACAAACCAATAAGTACTTGGAGAGGTAAGACGAGCGGTTCCACCATCACGGCTGACGACCAGATAGTTGAGTTGACCAATACAGCCGCTGACGCGCCCAATGCTGAGATAACCACAGGCTTGAGAGGGGCTTATACTTTTATCTTCGACTTTACCTGCTCGAAAATCAAAGTTCAGTATCCTATACTGCCTCACTCAGTAACCGCCTCGTTGGTATCTGCCACAGAGACGACCGTAACCTTGTCTGTCGGCTCGGTTAATGGTGTGAAGTATCATGTTACGGCTACCGGTATAGATCAAGATAACCTTTATCCTGATGAGAACGGATATATCAAGATAACTCGCTTATTACCCAACACTAACTATAGCTTCACCGTCAAAGCTCGAGACGAGTATGATAACGAGTCAACCGCTTCAGTCTCGGTCAATGCCACAACCCTTGGTATGACGCTTAACACCATACCAACATATTCGGCATGTCAGGTTCAATCCCTGTGGGGCACGCAATATACTAACAAAGGTTGGACTTTCGGCGAATGGAATGGTGGTTGCTCACAACAAGCTATCACGGTTGCTACTCGTACATTGTGGCGCGTCAGTTCTAATGCTGATAATAGATGGTTTGGACTCGAATATGGTACGATTTCAACGGATGTTATTGATGCATCAGATTATGATAAACTCATATTTGATGTTTGGACCGAAGAGGCAGTTACTTTTAACATTTGTCTGATTAATGCAAGCAGTGCAGAATATGGAAAGAAATCAGTAACCACTAACGCTCGTTCTTGGACAAGTGTTGAAATAGATAATCTTGGATATGCCACTACCTCGTATCAGATTAAGATTGACGGTTTCTCCAACAATGATATCTTTATCGGAGACGCATATTTTCTATATACATCAGCCTCTTGCGATTGTTCTAATCTTACCTCCAACCTTGCTATAGGAAAAGATGCACGGGCAGGATATTCTCGTACCGGAGGTAAGGGAGGAAGTAATGTTGGAGAGACTCCGGATAAAGCTGTAGATGGCAATCTGTCAACCAATTTTATAGCGTGGGGAGCAGCCAGCGCATCGGAAGACGCTTATCGATGGTGGGCGGTTGATTTAGGGTATTCTTACGAACTCAACAAAATAGTTATCTATTGGCAACAAAATGGCCGTCATTCTGAGGATTATGTTATTCAAGTATCTGATGCACCATCCGACTTCACTAACGATGTAGCCTACAATAATGCTTCATGGACCACTATCCGTGAGGTGAAAAAAAGCCAAACAGTAGGGGCAACAGGTAATACAATAAATGTAACCGGTACAGGCAGGTATGTTCGTATAATAGCTAATGATGGAAAAGATATAGCAATATCTGAGTTTGAAGTATATGCTTGTCAAGATACACATACTCCTCCAACGATGACCTCTGCCACAGTAGTTTCTTATACATCAGAAACAGAAGTTGTACTCAATCTTCAAGCTACCGACGAGAACACGGAACAGTTATATAAATTCAAAATCGTAGAGGAGAACGGAACAGAACATTTCGTTACCGCCAACAACAGTCATCAAGCTACGCTGACCGGCTTGAGTTCTATTTGTCAAACTCTCTCTGTCTATGCTATTGAGGAACACTATCAGTTAATATCTTCAAATCATATTGATGTTGTACTAACTATACCATCTAATTTTAATTTAGCACTTAATAAAACAGCAACGGCAAGTGTGGAAGTTGATGGATGGAATGCTGCTAAGGCGGTAGATCCTGATGTTGATACATATTGGGCAACAGGAGCTATATCTGCAACAACAACGTCGTGGTGGGGAATTGATCTTGGTAATTATTATAATCTATCTCAAGTAGAGGTTGCTTGGAATAATGCTGATGCTTTGGTTTATTATTGGGAAGTGTCGGTCGATGGTATTAATTATTATCCATTAAGTAAAAATAACACAGCTCCTTCGAATTATACCACTCAACCTAATACTCCTCTTTACGAAACATATAACTTTGATAGTGGTGTAGGAGGACGCTATCTGCGAACTCGAATAACATTGAATAATGGTGCAGAGATATGTATACGTGATGCTATTGTCAATGGTGGATGTTATAGTTCAGGAGATAATCCCATCATGACCTTTGCATCGCTTGTTGAATGTCAAATTAGTATTTCTGATGCATCAGCAATTATAGATGTGGGTGCTTGGGATGATGTTACTACTTTTGATAATTTAACATATAATGTTGTTTTCACCGCCGGAGGCGAAGCCAACAGAAACGGACTGACTGCCACTGATGGCATACTCACTCTCTCCGGACTAACCGAGGGCACAACTTACACAGTGCGCATCTATGCCGTTGATGAAGATGATAACGTGTCATCTAACTATAAAGAACTAACCTTTACACCAGCTCTCAAACTCTATTATTTCACAGGTGATGGAACAGGTGTGACAGGCGTTTGGGAAGGCGTGCTTGGTGTTTCCGAGGCCAATGCTGCAAAGAGACGCTTTCAGTCAACAGCCACCGAAGGCGTGTATCTGTTTACTATACCCGTTGTCGGTGACAATCAACAGTATAGATTGTATTTTGATGTCGAAGGCAATAGAGCGTTTGTGAATGATAATAATCACTGGTCTGTTGCAGGCAATCAACATTTAGTTAACCATAACGGAGAAACAGTCTCGGTCTATGCTAAAGATAAAGACCATTTCGTAAGTAATTTCGATCATGTTTATGTGATTGGTCCCGCAGTAGGAGCATCAACTGAACCTGAGGCAGCAGAGATGACTTATGATAACGGACAGTTTATATGGGAAGGGGCTGTTACTGCAGGCAATTTCCGTATCATGGTGAAAGCTACCGAAGGGGCAACTCCGGCATTTACCGACCATTCGCGTGCACGAATAATGGATACGGAAACATTCGCTAACTCGGAGGACTTTATCAACGCTCGTCTTATCTTCGAGCCTGCCACATGGACTTGGTGGTGGGAAGAGATAAGTGCAGATGGAGTCTGCATTAAGCGAGGCGGACCGGGAGACGGATGTACCGAATGTGGAACAGCAGTAACTTTTACTGACGGATATGTAGTTAAAATCAAACAAGTAAGCACAACAGAGATAAGAGTAACCGCCCAGATATTGGATGAAAGAGTAGGATTAGGCACTGCATATTTCCAGAACTATGTCAATAAGAATCCGATGAGCGGTGTGCGTCAATATCAGATGACCAGAATCGACGACCATAACTATACCGCAACCATCACAACATCATCCGAGGCTGTAGGTATGACAGAAAAGGTGATAGACGATTGGACTGCGGGAGTAGGCATACGGTATGGAATAAAGTTCGAGTTTGCAGCAGGCGGCTATTGTATTACAGGACCTGACTATTACTATATGCAGAATGGTTGTGCCCCCGACCTGTTCACTATCTACCATCATGGGCAGGCGCCGGTGGGGGAGAGAGAGAGTTTTGAGGGAGGTACTATAGTGCAACCGATTGAGTATCGCCGTAAGTTCGACTTAGACACTTGGTACTCCATCTATTTCCCCTTCGTGGTGACTGCCGTTAAAGTGTATAACGAGACCGACGACGTTTACTACGACATTCTACCTTACTACCGCAAGTCCGACGGTACACTCAAAGGTAAGCAGTATATCATCCGTCGCGCTAACCCACAGAAAGGCATGGCTATAGATAACTTCACCGACAAAGGCTACGACGGCTCCAACGGCTGGTACGACCCCAAGGCTGAGAATGACGCAGGAATAGCAGGATGGCTGCCGCAGAAGAACACACCGTATATCATACAGTTCCACAACGCTTACTACGCTGACCGCTGGATATGCTTCTATGGCGAGCCTTACTCCGACATCAGCAACACGTTCAGCAAAGGTGACGGCGACGACCTCACTCAGATAGTCGACGAGCATGTCAATATCTATGGCAACAAAACCATGATGTCACAGACCCTGTCAGGACAGAGCTATCACCTCAACTACGAAGAGTATGGGGGTATGGCATGGACACGTTACTCCGACCACACGCTCTACCCCTTCGAGTGTTATATCCTTGCCAACACAACTACCACAGCCCGATATAAGGTGCTGCGCAAAGGGACGGCAAGCAGCGACGTGCCCACACCAACCGATGATATCTATACCGTCAGCCAACAGACCATAGTCGTCTATTCGCTCACCGGACAGCGGCTATTAACCGTCCGCGATGCCACAGTGGACGAGGTCGCCGAACAATGTTCCGAACAACTGACCCGAGGCGTCTATCTCTTGCAGACCGATACCGAGACACTCAAACTTATAATAGGAGGGAAGTAAGATGAAGAAGATAAGTTTGATACTCTCGCTCTTGGTCGTTGCCTCGATGATGTGGGCAGACCCATATATATTGACCACCACCGGTCAGCGTCGCGTACACAGTACCTCGTCGGCAGGCTATCAACAGTCGGCAGCAAGAGGTGTCGTCTATCAGGGCTCCGGCTATCGCCGGCAGAGCATGAGCGGTGCTTACTCCGCCTCCGTCACCTTAGTCTCCACCACGCTCAGCGGTAGCACCCGACGCCTGCTGAACTCAACCCTCGGACAGACAACGGGCACGACAACCACCTCTTCGTCCTTCAAGCCCCACGCCACCACCTTCGTGTATGACAGGAACGCTATAGGCAGCCGCTACTCGTCGAACATAACGGGGGCATGGCAAGCTCAACCCGCCCTGCTGTCAACCATCCTGACGGGCGAGATGTCGAGCGGCGGTAGCGGCTCTGGCGGCGGCTCGGGTGAGTCAGGAACGCCTCCCGATGACGAAGACTACGACCCCGACAACCCACAGTTCGGACCCGTAGGAGACGGCATGACAATACTACTCGCTCTCGCACTCATGGCTGCAGCTATGATAACCATAAGAAAAAGAGTGAGAAAAATAAAAAGAGAAAAAGTGATATAAATAGTTTCGTAATCGGAAATAAATTGCTATCTTTGTCGCGAAAAGTAGATTGATGAAAGAGATTGATGACTGTCTCGTCCCGCCGTGATAAAGCGGGGCGCGATCAAACAAAGAACATTATTACAATTTATCTATAAGTTTAACTTAATCCAAAGTGTATCATGAAGAAATTTTTCTTTCTTACGGCGCTTCTATGCGCAAGCATGATGATGTTTGCTGATCAGGCTACTATGAAGTACACCGGTACTACGACAAGCAACATGTCTATTGAAGACAACAATGCTGCTATTGTAGGCCTGGACGCAAACCTCTTCAATGTTACAGCCTTCAAGGGCTCCGCCAACAATGCACCCGGCTTGAACAAAGCCGGCGACTTTCGTTTGTATGCTCACAAGGACACAGGCGATGGCAATAGCATCGTTGTTACTCTTGCCGGTGGTGTTATTGACAAGATCACTATTGACTACAAACAGAACAAAGCTCATGAGGTAAAAGCCGGTGATGTTGTTGTAACAGGTACTGATGGCGTGTTCACTATCAATGCCGCTTCGTTCTCTATCAAGAATGTGGTAACCGGTGCAAGCGACCAAGTACAAATCAACTCTATCGTTATCGACTACACTCTTGGTGGAGGTCAGGGTGGCGATGCGATCGACTGGTCGAAGCTTGAGTGGTTAGGCAATGGTTCTGGCAACGATGCTTACACCAACAAGTTCAAGATCTCTGTTCCCGAAGGCGTTAACGTAGTTAACCTTCAGAACAGCTTCGGTACAGAAGCAGGTATCTACATCACTTTACCCGCTGCTCCTATCACAGCATGCTCGTTAGGTGAAGGCAAATGGGCAGAACAAGGTGCAGGCATGCTCCTCTACCTGACTGCTTTCACTCAGAAAGAGACCGAGGTAACCGTTACCGCCAACGGTGTTGACTACAAGCTTGTTGTTTACTACGAAGATGGCAAAGAGGGTGGCGACGATCCGCAACCGCAGCCTAAGGCTCTGAAGGGTGACTATAAGATAGGTGGCGAAGGTGCCGACTATGCAACTCTTGCTGCTGCTATCGAGGACCTTGAGGCTAACGGCATGGAAGGCGATGTTAACCTGCTCATCTGCGCTGACCTCAATGAAGACAAGAACATCGGTATCACCAACAACACCGACTACAAACTCACTATCCGTCCTGACAAGGCAGAGGCTCGTACTATCCAGTATGGCGCACAAGCCGACAACGGAGGTCCTTCAGGTAATATCATCATCGGTGCGAAGATGGCACTCGACTTCAATACCACTCTTGCTACAAAGAACGTCTTCATCGACGGTTCGATTGATGGCGAAGGTCAGTACCTCACTATCAAGGCAGGTCAGGTAGGTGGCGTAGCTGTTGTGTTCTACGGCGATGTAACCAACTCCGCTCTGAGAAACTGCAAGGTTTACAACGAGCGTCCTTCAGGTACTTCATACGCTGTTCATTTCCGCTCAGAGAAGGGTACCGACAATGCTCCTAAGGGTGTGGTAGTGGAGAACTGCCTTTTGCAAGTTATCAACGTGGCTAACACTCAGGTCGTTTATTTCAACGGCTCACAATCGTCAACAGCCGATGGCAAACCGACCGACTGCGTTCTGCGCAACAACGAGATAGTAAGTAACCTCCGCGGTGTGTTCTTCAATGGTGCTAAGAATGCTGTTATCGAAGGCAATACTTTCCGTATGCCGAGTGCATCCGGTGGCTTCCTCGCTCATGGTATCATGGGTAATGTACAAAGCGGTACAATCATTGTACGCGGCAACAAGTTCATCGAGATGGCAAGCAACAATGCTAATGCCGGCGACTATGGTATCCAGGCTGTCACCGCATCAGGTGGTGCTGAGGTATGGGTTATCGAGAACAACTACTTCGCAGGTCTCAATGCCCTCGGTGCAGTAGCTGACAAGGCTATCAAACTCGACTACGTACGCTGCGGCGACTCTTGCGTTGTTCGCCACAACACCTTCTACATCCCCGAACTGACCAACACACCGGCTACCGAGCTGGTTGTTACCAATCCTATCACTTGCCTCTATCTGGCAGGAGCTAAACTCTATCCTGTAGAGAACAATATCTTCGTCAGCGCTGAGACTAAGGCTAAGAACTCGCTCATCCGCGGTGGCTTGAACGAGAACGTTAAGAACAACGTCTTCTACCACGCAGGTGGTGAGGCCGTCATCCTTGCAGGTGCAGAAGTGCTTGCTGACTCAGCTGCTTTCTTCGCTAATGACGCTAATGCAGGTTCGGTATGGAAAGCCGTTAACTTCGTTGACGCAGCCAAGGGCGACCTCGCTCTCACCGGTGCCAGCGATGGCGACACCGACCTCGGCGTAGCTCGTTTGGAAGATGTACTTAAAGATATCAACGGAACAGACCGTGCCGAGACTACCTATGCAGGTGCCTTTGAAGGTACACCTCTTGTTCAGGTTGTTGACAACGGACCTATCATTGAGACCTATTTCGCTCTCCCGGGTTGGGTAGCTGAGACTGACTCAAAGGCCGAGTGGGACGCTGAGAACAAACTCGTTAAAGTAAGCATAGCTAACGATAAGAACAGTCAGTGGTTCGCACAAGTGAAGCTGAAAGATGAGTTCGAGTACAAGGCCGACAAGTACTACGACTTTGCTCTGCCGTTCAAGGCTAACAAGGCTGTCAACAATGTTACCATCAAGATCCACGACAACAACGGTATGGTTGATGTTAAGAACGTAGCTCTGCCTGAGAACGAAGACTATGTTTGGGAGATGAAGAACGTTAAGGGTCGTGCTGATGGCAATGGTGTCTTCGTCCTCGACTTCGGTTTTGCTACTGCAGGTACCGAGATCATCGTTGACTGGGGTAACTTCGTTATCACCGAGAAAGATGAGAAAGATCCGGAGCCTCAGATCGAACTCAAGACCGGTCAAGAGCTGTATAACGTTCCCGGCGCTTCGCTGAGTTCGACATGGTTCGCTAATAGCGACTGGAAGCAAGAGACTGAGAGCTCTGCTACCTTCAACGAGCAGACCGGTGATGTAACCGTTAACATCGCAGTTGATAAGTCGTCACAATGGCAAGCTCAGGTTAAGATAGCTACAGGTGCTGTCTTCGCCGCCGAGAACCAATACCAACTCGTTGTGAAGATGAAAGCTAATGCCGACATCAACGGTGTAACCGTTAAGCTGCAGGACGCAGACGATTATATGTACCTGAACAACAGCGTCAGCCTCGAAGCTAACGAAGAGATGATGCTCGTTGCTCAAGATCTCCAAGGTAAGGTAGGCAACGACCTGCTCATCTTCGACTTCGGTTTCGCTAAGGCAGGCAATGTGATCGAGATATACGATATCTCTATCATCTGCCAAGACTGCCCCGAGGGAACCGGTCTGGACAACATCGAGAAAGAGAACATCCTGCGCAAGTATATCGAGGACGGCGTTATCTATATCGAGGCTAATGGCGAGGTTTATACCGTTACCGGTGCAAAAGTTAAATAAGCCAATAGACAGATAATACAAAAAAGGTTGCTCATAGAGCAACCTTTTTTGTATCCCGTTGGGTGTTAGACCGCTACGCTGTTAGACCGCTGTGCTGTTGGACCGCTTCGCTGTTAGACCGCTGCGCTGTTAGCTCGCTTCACTCAGAGACGTCCACGCCGCATGGTCTCCCCCTCCTTCCTCTGGAGGGAGGGGGTGAGGGGGCGGGAGGGGGTATATAGAAGACCGCTACGCTGTGAGAACGTTTCACTGTTAGACCGCTACGCTGTTTGAGGTTAGACCTGCATGGTGCTCCCCTCCATGATAAGGAGGGGCAGGGGTGGTAGATGAATTATATCCCGTAGGGATTTTCGTTCAATAGGATTGCGTGGGGTGAAAAATAAGCGTTATCCCGTAGGGATTTTCGTTAAAATGTTGTGTCCATTTGCTATTAAACGAAATTCCCTACGGGAAAAAGCACCTTTTATCTTGTCCAACCACCCCAAACCATTAGCTTGTCCACCAGCCTTGGTCATTAGCTTGTCCAACAGCCCATAACCATTATCTTGTCCAACCACCCCTAACCCCTGACTAAGGTGTTCATGTCGCGCGCCGCAAATACTCCTTCGAATGTCCACCGGACATTCTCGGTGCGGCTCTATCGCTTCTCCTTATCTAAGGAGGGGAGTTGCCATGCGGAATTCAACCTTTCAACTATTCAACTCTTCAACTTTCTCCTGCTCTGAGGAGACGCATGTGAATGCGTCTCTACACATCGCGGAATACACCTTTCTATCACCCGCCCCCTCACCCCCTCCCTACCATAGGTCGGGGGAGACCATGCGGCTGAGTCGTCTCTGAGGGGTGTGGTCTTTGGGGTGTGTTCTTTGCTCTTTGCTCTTTGTTCTTTGTTCTTTGCTCTTTGTTCTTTGTTCTTTGCTCTTTGTTCTTTGCTCTTTGTTCTTTGCTCTTTGTTCTTTGTTCTTTGTTCTTTGCTCTTTGCTCTTTGTTCTTTGCTCTAACAGCGCAGCGGTCTTACAGCAGCGGTCTTACAGCGCAGCGGTCTTAATTTACTACCTTCACCGTGCTCTCTTCACTTTTCGCTTTTCTATTGCAGTTCTCTTATCTTGCCGTCTTTGAAGTGTAGTTGGCGGCCTTGATAGCGTTCTATCCAGTTGAGGTTGTGTGTGGAGATGAGCACGGTGGTGCCGGCTTGTGAGATAGCCTGCAGCAGTTCCATGATCTCGGTTCCTGTCTCTGGGTCGAGGTTGCCGGTGGGCTCATCGGCAAGGATGATCTTAGGTGCGTTGAGCAGTGCTCTGGCTATCACCACGCGCTGCTGCTCGCCGCCGGAGAGCTGGTGGGGCATCTTATAGATCTTGTCTTGCATACCCACTTGCGTGAGTATGTCGATGACATGTTCGCGCATCATGCGTTTATCTTTCCATCCTGTAGCTTTGAGCACGAACATGAGGTTCTGTTCCACTGTTCGGTCGGTGAGCAGTTGGAAATCTTGAAAGACGATGCCCAACTGTCGGCGCAGCGTGGGCACCTGACGGCGTTTGAGATGGTTGAGGTCGTAGTCGAGGATATGTGCCTCGCCTGCATGGATAGGCAGTTCGGCATAGAAAGTCTTCATGAGGGTGGACTTGCCACTGCCCACCTTGCCGAGCAGGAAGACAAGTTCACCATCAGAGATCTGTAGGTTGACATCGCGAAGAACGATCTGTTCCATCTGATGTATCTCTACACCTTTGTAGTCGATGAGTATCATTCTTCTTCTATTTTGGTGTCGATGATATTGATCTTATGCTCCAGGTCGCTGAGTTGTCGTTTGAGGTCGTTGATCTTCTTCTGCAGGTCGTCCACCAGTTTGTTGCCTTTGCCTGACTTAGAGGTGAAGAAGAGGATGTTGTTCTCGGCTGTCTGTATCTCTTGTTGCAGGCTCTCGTATTGTCTGACGAGTCGGCGACGGTCGTTCTGCAGGGTGTTCTCATCTTTGAGGTTAACATCGCGTTGGAACGACTCTAATCGGCGCTCGGAGGCTTGTATGTCGAGTGCGTCGAAGACCTTGTCGGTGGCGGCACGGAAGAGCTTATATACCTTATCTTTGTCGCGGAAAGGAACATGTCCTATTTGGTTGAACTGTGCGGTGAGCTCGCGCAGGCGGCTGAGTGCCTGCTCGTGGTCGGCAGTGTCGATAGCTTCTATCTGAGCGATAATCTGTCGTTTGTCCTCGAGGTTCTGTTTCTCTTCCGAGCGTTGTCCTTGCGTCTGAGTTTTCTTACGGTTGAAGAAGGTGTCGCATGCTGTCTGGAAGCGTTTCCATATATCGTCGGAGTACTTGCGGGCGACCGGTCCTATCTGCTTCCATTCTTGTTGCATCTTGACGAACATGTCGGTAGCCTCTTTCCAGTTGTCGCTATCTTTGAGGCTCTCGGCTTGCTCAACGAGTGAGCGTTTCTTCTGTAGGTTGACGGAGAGCGTATCTTTGAGTTGGCGATAGAAAGCGGTGCGTTTGCGGAAGAATTCGTCGCAGAGCTTGCGATACTCGTCGTAGATGAGTTGGTTATGTTTCTTTGGTGCGAAGCCTATGGTGCGCCATTCGTTCTGCAGGGCGTTGATCTGCGTACGCAGGATCTGCTTCGGATCATGCTCGACC
>CAMHOK010000004.1 GCA_946186735.1 uncultured Bacteroidales bacterium | reverse complement strand
TGGGCTTTCTCAAAAGCCTCTTTATAAAATCCCAAAGCCCCTTTCTTTTTGAATTGCTCAATACGATTGATAATGCGGTCAATCTTGCCTCGATAGTCGTGACGTTGCAATTCAAAAGTTGAAATACGAACGGTTTCTATACCGTTTTCTTGAAGATAGGCATTTCTTTGTGCGTCTAATGCTCTGTCTCTTGAGTGTTGTCCTCCATCTATTTCTATAACAAGTAGTGCCTGCGGTAAATAGAAATCGACTTGCTGTCCAACAAAAGCTGGATTATACTTCCCTACGATTTCATTGATACCTATCTCAGGCACAATCATCTGCTGAACAAAAGAGTATTCTCCAAACTCTCTTGGTATAATGCTATCGTAAAACTCCCTCGCTGGGTTATATCCGTCTCCCCCCTTAATAGTGCCAACCCAATTACTTGTTTCAGCAGGAACAAGCAACAAGCGTTCTTGAAAGTTGGGAGCTTCATGTATTTTGCCAATTTTCTCTTGCAGATATTTAGACATTGCTGTCGGAAAACCACGTTGCAAGATATTTTTCAACACATACAATAATGGGAGCATATTAGAAGTGCTCTTACAATACTCCAAATTCTGAATAACAAAGTTTGGATTGGTGTATGTGTAATTGGCTGTGTACTTGCGCATATAAAAAACAGTGTGCAAAAAAATCATGCAAAGATACTCAAAAATAAGCGAATAAGCAATTTTTTTTGAGTATAAAAGTTTCATTTTGTAAACTTTTTCGGTTGGGAGTTACAAAATCAGTAGATTTTGGAAATGAAAATGGCAAAAATAAACACGGAGTACCCATCAGGAAACTCCGCTGAAAGAGATATGCGTGGTGGTCTGTTGAGGGAATTTTGAGCAGCCGATGTAGAGGGTGTCGAAAGCGTCTGTGCCATCGGTACGATGTTGCAAGAGGTCTTCTTCCGTTTCGGCGAGTTTCTCTCCACCTTTGTCTTTGCGGAAGCCGTTTCTGCCACGACTGACACCTGCCGGTATATCTTTGCAAGCGCATTCTAATTCGTGTCCGTACACTCGATGCCGTGAGCCTACATAAAACTGAATATCACATTGTCCTGACGCGACAGCACATTCTCAAAAGTGTGTAACTCCTGCCATAGTTCTATACTAAACCTGTCGCGTATCGTCTGCACAAGCATCTTCCGAGCGTTCTTGCCCAAATAGTTGTAGTACAGCGGATTCTTGTACTTATAACACGGAATACCTAACGCTAATGTCGCACCCTCAGGCACACCCAATTCAGGCACTATCGGGTGGGTGGCGGGTTCGTTTGGACAATACTTCAACGTCCCTCTCCTCATGCGATCAGGGCGATAGGTTATGAGAAGATAGGATAGACCCATAGGCTAAGTACCGGTGTCAAAGCCAATAGTGCCAATATGCAGATTAGCAGCGATACGCCTATAGTCTTGAATGTTATCTTAAAGAATTTCTCGCTCATGTTAAGTTTCGAGTCGACGAAAAAGTAACCTAAGTCTTCAAGGTAATCTGTGAGTAGAACCGCAAGAAAGCTGATTGCGATAAAAAGGATGAGGAACAATGTTACCAACAAATAAATATACTTACTCTCTATTGCCATATCAATGATATGATGCATATCAAACATCCCGGCAAAATACCACATTATGGGAAGTGTGAAATAACCGAGTAAGACAGCGTATATCTTAGAGAACTCATCAACCGATGTAACAAACTTACCTTTCCGGTCATCCTGACCTAAATGTCCGATCTTGCCTAACAGGTCGGAGCAGATGATCTGTTGAAAAAGGTATGCGCAGACGGCCCAGACGATGAGCTTAGGAAGCAGGAAAACCAGAACGAACAAGCCTATGGTGGCAGGTAGTTTGTCGCCTTTCTCGTCTGACAGTTTGCTTAAATACTCGTTGGCGAGATCCTCCTGTTTCATTTCTATCAGAGAGTTGTAATTATATATATGTTGGACCATCTCGAAAGCGAAACGAATGAGATAGAGGACGATGAAGACAACGGCTGCGGTGATAGATGACGATGTGGACGACGCATTGCAATATAGGTTGAGCAAGATATCGCTTGAGTGAAACAGTCCGGTCTCTCTCATCATCATCACGGTGTCGAACGATGGTAAAGAGAAGAATATCAGGCACAGAAGAGACAAGAATTGGAACACATACAATATGCTGAAGGCGAGTCGATGCCCTTCGGTCATGTTCCTTAGGAAGGCTATCACAATAAGCAGTATGATAGCAATACAGATAGACCATCCGATGGAGCCGGTAAGTCGGACATAGATCAAAGAGTAGAGCAGAGGTATGCGGAAGAACATAAAATGCAAGAAGCTGCGCGAGGGCATTATCAGCGCTTCATTAAAATAGTCCACCACGCTGGTGATGCTACTCGCCAACTTCACGAAGAAGTTCTGTTTGTGTTGCAGCATCTGAGCCATAAGACCCATTGCCGCTTTGATATTGTCTTTGTCCTGCTTGTGAGTGAGGGCGTATGACTGCAGTTCGAACATCTGTACAGCATATTTGCTATCGTAGGTGTTTTGATAGGCCATAGGAACAGAGACGAAGATATAGTTGTTGGCAACGTAGTAGGCTACCGCCAAACTTGTACCTCGCTGACGGAGCGGGATGTTGGCTTTGGGATTGTTGTCGAGGGCTTCTTGATAACTCTGAGCTCCTTTAAACACCGAGAGATAGATGTTCTGATTGAAGCAAGAATCGAACAAGTGTACAATGGCAGCACTATCGGCTGAGGAGATGATGCCCGTCTGGTCGTCGATAGTTACAATAGCCTGCTTTTGGTTGTTGCACGAAACGAGTAGCAGACATAAACTAACGATTAGCCAGTGGATGTTGTTTCTCATGATTGAAGCGGAATGAAGATTAATAATTCCTGCTCATCTGTGTTCTTAAGGTTAATGAGTTACTCTACGGGTGTCAGGGCTCCGGTGACGGAGTCGATGATGAAGCCCCGTACGATGATGTCGCGGGGTATGAGCGGGTGGTTCTGAATAGTCTTGACCGTTCGACTCACGGAGGTCTCGGTGTCGTGGAACCCATCTAACCACCGGTTGAGGTCGATACCGCACTCGCGGATAGTGTCTAACGTGTCGTCTTTAATGCCGCGCTCTCTCATCAGTGGCAGGAAATGGCTGTAGCTCATGTGGCAAGCACCACACTGAGTGTGTGCTACCACCATGACCTCTTCCACCCCTAACTCATAGATAGCAACGATGAGACTGCGCATGGCCGAGTCGAAAGGTGAGAGGATGAGTCCACCGGCGTTCTTGATGATCTTGGCATCGCCGTTCTTTAGTCCGAGTGCGGCAGGCAACAACTCCGTCAGACGTGTGTCCATGCAGGTGAGCACCGCCAGTTTCTTGTCGGGGTACTTATCAGTGATGTACGGCTCATAACCCTTACGCTCCACAAAAGAGCGGTTGTAATCGATAATACGGTCTATCATAATCATTCTTTTCTTTTAACTGAAGTTCGTATAACAGATAATCGACGAGCCGGTTGGCTTGACCTTGTTCAAGCATCGGCAAAGACTCGGCCGTCGTCGAGGGTGATATGCAGCGGGGTATATTCGCAATGGAAAGCAGTCTGTAAGCGTTCTAAATAGCGTCGACTCTCCCACCGGCACATAGGCAGGTCGTGCAGCAGGTAGTTGCCGCAGGTCTGTGGTGTGGTGGCGGGCACAGTGGTCTGAAGGAGCACCCATTGGAGGCACTCGATAGTCAGACGACGCATGTCATGTACACTGTAGTTGCCCGTCATGACGACATACATACCGGTCAGACAGCCCATCGGTCCTACATAAACGACATCGTCCTTCACCTCGCTGTTGCGGAACCAGGTGGCCATGAGGTGCTCCAGACTGTGCATGGCAGCCGGTGCTACTGCCGGTTCTTGGTTAGGCTCGGTGATGCGAAGATCGAAAGTGGTGAACCCTTTGTCCTTGCGCGAGACATAGATACCGGGCTTGAGACGAGTGTGGTCGATAGTGAAACTCTGAATAACTTCCATGATGACGATAGTTGATGTTGGTAACTCCCGTGCTGCAGAACACGGCTCCGTGCTGAACAACGAGATGACTGCAGACACAACGTTGCAAAGGTACTACTTTTTTGTGGTACACGCAAATATCTACACGGATTTACACGGAACTTCTATTAACGAACACGGATACCTTTTTCTAACGAACACGGATGAACACGGAAGAGGCACGGATTTCTCTTTTCTGTACGAATCTGACGAATCTGACGAATTCTTTTTATGTACGGAACTCACGGAAAGCACGGATTTCTCTTTTCTGTACGAATCACACGAATCTTACGAATTGTTTTTTGTACGGAACAGACGGAAAACACAGAAGCTCTTTCTACACGGAAACTTCTTTTACACGGATACTCATCCTACACGGATACTTTTTTTAACGAACACGGATTAGCACGGAAGAGGCACGGATTGCTCTTTTCTGTACGAATCTCACGAATCTGACGAATGCTTTTTATGTACGGAACAGACGGAATATACGGAAGCTCTTTCTACACGGATTCCTTTTTTTTAACGAACACGGAAAAGCACGGATGAGCACGGAACTCTTTTTACACGGATAATTCTTTTCTACGAACACGGATGAGCACGGATATTTTTGTGCAAATGATAGCGAGAGTGGAGGGGTCGCTTGGGACGCAGGTGTCCCGCCTGCGGTTGTCTTTTTATTTCACAATCACCAAAGTGGCGCCGTCTTTGTAGCGTGAGAAGTCGGCATCGTGGTACTCGACACGACCGGCATAGTCTCTTGACAATATTCGTCGGATGTCGCGTTTGAGGATGCCTTGTCCTTTGCCGTGGATGACGATAATTCGCCTGCCACGATAACGGACTTGTTCCTGCATACGCTGGCGGAAGTACCATAGTTGGTACTCATGTTTCTCGTGCACCGAGAGGTTGCTGCCGTTTGGTGGCAGCGCCTCAAGGTGCAGGTCGATGATGACTTCGTTTTGATGCTTGGGCATGGTTGGATTGTTTTCTCTTTCAGTTTTTTTTACCAATTGTTGTTCTCGAGGATAGAGGAGGCAATGCCGTCGGCGGTCTGGATGAGGCAGAGTAGCGGGCACTTGGTGGACGCTGGTGCGGTGAAGAAGTCGGACTCCTCGAGCCGGCGGATGACGTTGTCCATACCTTCGCGTTGAGTAGAACGGAGGATCTGTATGATTTTTAATATCCCTGAATGATGAAGCTCAGGTTGTGTACGTTCTTCAGGGCTAAGCCTGTACCTTTGGCCACGGAGTGTAGCGGGTCTTCGGCGACATGGAAGTCGATGGTCATACGCTCCGACAGGCGTTGTGCTAAGCCGTGCAACAGTGCGCCGCCGCCCGTGAGGTAGATGCCGTTCTTGACGATGTCGGCATACAGCTCCGAAGGCGTCTTACGCAGAGCTTGAAGGATAGCCGTCTCGATGTTGGAGATGTTCTTGTCTAAGCAATGGGCTATCTCCATATAACTGACGGCGACGGTGAGCGGCAGGTCGGTGGCTTTGTTGGGTCCTACCACATGCATGTCCTCCGGCGGGTTCTCCAAGTCGATAAGAGCTGAGCCCACCTGTTTCTTGATACGCTCGGCTGTGGGTTCGCTGATACGCATGCCGTGTGCCTTGTCCATGTACTGTATGATGTCTTGGTTGAGAGCATCGCCGGCAATAGGTATCGACTCGTTGACCACTAACGCGCCGAGCGACATGACGGCTATCTCTGTGGTGCCGCCGCCTATATCAACCACCATCACACCGTCAGGTCCCTCCACATCGAACCCCATACCTAAGGCAGCCGCCATGGGCTCGTAGATGAGATACAGTTCGTGAGCACCCGACTGCAGACATGAGTCGTTGATGATATGTATCTCGGCAGGTGTGGCACCCGAGGGTACACATACCACCATGCGTATGTTGGGCTTGACCAGACGCGTCTTCTTGGGGATGAGATTGATGAGTCCGCGGATCATCATCTCGCACGCTTTGTAGTCGGCTATCACACCTTTCTTGAGTGGACGGACGGTATAGAGCTTGCTGGACGGACTGTCGCGATCTTGCATGACGGCAGCCCGCTTACCCACAGCGTACATGCTGTCGTCGGTCTTGCGGATGGCAACTACGGATGGTTCGTCAACTACGATCTCGCCATCTTCGATAATGATGGTGTTGGCTGTGCCGAGATCGATAGCAATCTCTCGGCTTAAAGAGAAGAGTTTCATAGAGTTAAGTGTTTAGGTTAAAGTGTCGTGAAACGATCAGTGCGTCCTGTCGTTTCTGCTTGCAAAAGTATGAATATTATCTCAATTGTGCAAGAGGTTGAAAAAGAAAAACAAAAAAGCTTCAAGACTCGATTTATTCGAGAAAAATTACTACCTTTGCCACAAAGTACGAGTTATAAGGAGATAAAGACCATAATATTATCCATTATATTTATCGGTATTTTATAGCTTTGGCTGACTAAATGGCAGTACTTTTGCATCGTTGGAAGACAAAAGTACTGTTTTTGTTCTCTTAACAAGAACATAATTAATAACTTAATCAGATAATACCTATGAAACAAAAACACCTTTTTCCCATCTTGGTTATGTTAGCTATGTTGGGGTGTCAGTCCGGTTATCCGGGTTCGATGGACGATCCGCAGCCTCAGGTTAAGGTAGTGGAGGTTGGTTCGCTCAACGGCACGGTAGAGGTGGCGGACGGTATATACGACTTGGAGGCCTTTGTCCGCGGCACCGATGGTGCTTTGCTCACTATCGCAGCCGGCGACAGGAAGTCCGCCACCACACTCAGCTCTTCTGTATGGAAACGCGCCTTGTTGCGCGGCATAGAGGTCAAGGGCGGCAAGGTGGCTATCGAAGCCTCAGCCTTAGGAACAGATGCCTCGTTCACTCTTCAGACCGCCTATCTGCGCCAAGTGTCTAACCGCCGCACACTCATCACCGGTGGCGATATGTCGATGCTCTCGCAAGTGGAGAACAACGGCGGTACTTTCGCCGATGCCGACGGCAAGACAGGCGACTGCTTCGAGCTCTGTGCCAAGGGAGGTATGAACCTGGCTCGTCTGCGTCTGTATAACGACCCGGGCAACCCCGCCAACGAGCCGTCGAACCGCTTCTTTGCCGGTATCCAAGACCAAGACAACATCCTTGCGCTCGCCAAGAGAGCCAAAGCGGCAGGTATGCTCATCGAGCTCACTTTCCATTATTCCGACTTCTGGACCAATGGTGGTGAGCAGTATAAACCTGCGGCATGGCGCGACTTTAGTCTTGAGCAGCTCAAGGAGGCGATGTACACCTACACCCGTGATTTCCTTATCCGTATGCGCGACCAAGGGACGGCTCCCGAGTATGTGTCGTTAGGCAACGAGATACAGTCGGGTATCCTCTTCGGCACTACCGATGCTAACGGCGTGCCCACCGACAGCGTCAACGGCTATTGCTCTGATATGTTCAACCTCGCTTCGCTTCTCCAACAAGGCGCCAAAGCAGTGAGAGAGGTATGCCCCGACGCAAAAATCATCATCCATCTCACCACCAGCGAGAGTATCACTATCGACAACTTCAAATGGTTCTTCTCTGCCATGAGCAACGCTAACCTTGATTATGATATCATAGGCGCGTCCTATTATCCTTTCTACGGGCATAAGACCATTGAGCAGATGATTGCCGACGCTGAGTCGCTCGTAAAGATCTACAACAAAGACTTCATCTTCATGGAGGTGGGTTTTGCATGGAACACCACTTTGGAGGACGGCTCTATAGGTCAGATAGCCGACAACAAGCCTTATACCGACATGACGCCTGAGGCACAGCGGCAGTTCATGCTCGACCTCGCAGAGCAGATAGCAGCCGGCTCGGAACACCTGCTGGGCTTTATCTATTGGGACCCCGTCTATATAGCCGCACCCAACTGCGGATGGGCTGCAGGAGAGAAGAACGTGACGGGCAACTCCACACTCTTTGATTTCTCAGGGAAGATGCTCCCCGCATGGGACGCCTTCAGATATAACCAATAAATTCATCCGCCATGAAAAGAACAACATTCATCCTTCTTATACTTGCATCTATTCTTTGCTTGTTCTCATCTTGCGGCGAAGAGGGTGCCAACCTTCGTCCCGGCTTGTATGTGAGCACCGAGCTGATAGATGTGTTCCCCGGCAAGCAGGTGACCATCAGCGGACAAGCTTCGTGCTACACGGGTCTGAGATCGGTGAGCCTGACCTGCGCCGCGCTGGGTATCAACCAGACGAGCGACCTTAGCTCTCAAGCGCCAAAGGTATGGAACTTCGATTACGACATCACCATACCTATGGATGCCACTTTCCCGCAAGACCTTATCATCACTGCCACCGACATCCATGGTTCGGAGATGAAGAAGACGGTAAGCGTGCGCTACGCTCCCTCGACCACCGCGCCCTATATAGGCGGGCTGAGGAAACAGATTGCCGTTGATTTTGACGAAGAGTCGGGTCAGGCAGAGTGCCTGCTCACCGCCACCCTCTACGGAGAGGACTTCCTCAAGGAAGCAAAGGTTGAGATACCCGATGTGGACTTCTCGGAGACCTACCCACTGTCTAAACGCGAAGAAGAGATAACTATCTCGCACATCTTCACCGCCAAAGGTACTTATCCGATGACCATCACTCTGAGCGACAACAGCGGCAACATCACTGTCTCTGAGCATAAGCTGATAGTGATGAAGCCTGAGGTGCTCGACGAGATAAGCGACTACACCTGCCTCTATGCTTTCCTGGGCAATGTGGAGCAGTCGGATTATATCTATGGCTTCTATCAGTATGTCAATCGTGTGGACGCTTACCAGTATGAGGTACATGTGTATGCTCCGTCCGACGAGACCTCGTTCTTCTTCAGCCCCACCATGCAGACCAACGGCGAGCGCTTGTTCGGAGAGTCGCCGTTAGTAGAGGACCATATCATCAGCGTGCAGACCGAGCCCGGCTATGTGCAAGGCTACAAACCCGGTCAGGGCTATTGGGGACTATGGATCGACCTCAGAGAACAGAGTATCACCAAATGGACCTTAGACAACTCTGAAGCAGACAAGACACATCTGTATCATACCGCCGACTGGAACAGTTGGTCTTTCTCCGACATGACAGCCGGAGAGACACCTTATCAGCAGCAAGCCGACATCACCATCTATACCGGCAACCAATATTTCGCATTCGCTACAGCCACCGACTGGTCGCACATGTGGCGTATATGGAAAGCCGATGGCGAGCTGGCAGGCTGGTGGTTCTCGGAAGACGGTGCGGGCGACGGTGCCAAACTGCCTTCCATAACAACTGATACAGAAGCAACCATCATCTTCGATACAGCTATTCCTTGGTGTTGGATCATTAAAAAGTAAAGATTTATGAAAAAGAAAATAATTATTATCCTGTGTGCTCTGTGTCTCTTGCCTGCAGCTTTGTTGGCTGACATCTCCGGCGTGGTGTTGGACGAGAACGGCGAGTCGATCATCGGAGCAAGCATTATGATTGAAGGAACGACCATCGGTACTATCACCGATTTCGATGGTCAGTTCACTATCGCTGCCTCAGAGGGACAGACCCTCATCATCTCTTATGTGGGATATGTCACACAGACTCTCAAGGCAACGGCCAACATGCGTGTTGAGATGCAACCCGACAACAAGGTGCTTGAAGAGCTGGTGGTGATAGGTTATGGTGCCTCTAAGAAGAGTAATATCTCCGGTTCGGTAGAGACGGTCAAGGCCGACGAGTTGCCTAAGGCAGCGTCAGCGTCGGTAGGTGAGATGCTTCGCGGTCGTACCTCAGGTATGAATATCTCGTCAAACTCAGCAGCCCCCGGAGCCAGTCAGTCGATAACCATCCGTGGTGGTCTGTCGGGTCAGAAGCCGCTCATCATCATCGATGGTATCCCGCAGCTGCAGAGCGGTGCTCCGAGCAGCGGAACAGGCTATAGCGGCTCAGACAAAGACAATAGTCTGATCAATATATCACCTGACGATATCGAGTCCATCAATATCCTCAAGGATGCCTCAGCTGCCTCTATCTATGGTTCCGACGCTTCGGGCGGTGTTATCCTTATCACCACCAAGCGAGGTAAGGAAGGTAAGGTGGAGGTGAGCTATTCGGGCTCGGTGGCTTTCCAGACCATCAAAGATGCGCCCGTCTTCCTCGATGCTAAGAACTTCATGATTGAGCAGAACAAGCTCTTTGATGAGTTAGGCCGCTCAGGCGAGAAGCGTTACACTCAGGAACAGATCGACAGCTATGTAGGTCGCGGCACCAACTGGATGGACCTCGTCACCCGCACCGGTATGGTCAACGAGCATGCGGTGAGCGTCAATGGTGGTACGGCTAACACACGCTACCTCATCTCCTTAGGCTTATACGACCACAAGGGTATAGCCAAGAATAACGACATGCGGCGTCTGACAGGTCGTATCAACCTCGACCAGCAGTTCGGTAAGTATGTCAAGGTGGGAGTGAACACCTCGTTCACCAGCCTTAAGTATAACGATGTGCCGCTTGGTGATGCTCGTCAGAGCGACGCTGCTCTGATCTACTCGGCCATGACCTTCAACCCCACGGTGCCCGTGTATAACCTTGACGGCTCGTATGCCGACAACCCTAACCGACCCAATATCTATCCTAACCCTGTCAGCCTTCTGGACATCACCGACCAGTCGTATTCGCGCGACGTGTTCCTCACGGGTTTTGTAGAGGTGAAGCCTCACGAGGACTTCACCCTGCGTGCTACAGGAGGTGTGGATATGAAGTTCGCCGGTGCCGACCAGTATATCCCCACCACTACGCTCAAGGGAGCCTCGCTCGGCGGTCAGGCATCGAAGCAGACCAGCAACAGCAAACTGGGAATCATCAACGCTACCGCCACTTATGCACACGATTGGAACGACCGACACGACCTGAGCGTGATGGCAGGATGGGAGTGGAAAAAGAACATGTGGGACGGTCATGGTATCGTTGCCAACAACTTCCCCACCGATGGTGCTCTGATGAACAACATTGGCACCTCTGAGTCGGAGAACCCTAATATATGGTCATCGAAGGGTTCCAGTCAGATGGCTTCGTTCATCTCGCGTGCTTCCTACACCGCTCTCAATCGTTATATCGTCACTTTCAACCTGCGTGTTGACGGCAGCTCTAACTTCTCGAAGAAACATCAGTGGGGTGCTTTCCCCGGTGTGAGCTTGGCATGGCGCATGAGCGAAGAGCCCTGGCTCAAGAACCAATGGTGGCTCTCCGACCTTAAGCTGCGCGGCGGTTACGGACAGACAGGTAACGCAGGCAGCCTGACAGGTATCAACACTATCTATGGCGTGAGTCGTGGTACCTATGTCATCGATGGGAGCCTGGTTAACGGTATAGGCTTGAGAAAACTGGGTAACCCCGACCTCAAGTGGGAGACCCTCTCCGACGCAAACATAGCGCTCGACTTCGGTCTGTTCAAAGGTCGTCTGAGTGGTACGCTCGAGTTCTACCAGCGCGACCGCTCAGATGTGATCCTGACTAAGAACCTCATGTCGTACAACGAGATCAATACTATCGACTATAATAGTAAGGAAGTCTATCGCAGCCGTGGTGTGGAGCTGACCCTCCATACGGTCAATGTGGACACCAAACTGTTCGGTTGGAACAGCGACCTGTGCTTCTCTTTCTATCGTAACCAGACCATCAGTCGCGACCCCGACTTCATACCCGCACCTTACCAAGACTTTGTTGAGGACTGGGGCAATGTGTATGGCTATCGTACCGACGGACTCATTCAGGCAGGCGAGAGCTATCCGTATCTGCCTAACTCGCAACCCGGCGCTATCCATTATCTCGACATCAACGGCTATCAGTATGAGGACGATGGCGTAACTATCAAACGCGACAACGAAGGACGCTATATGCTCTCGGGCAAGCCCGACGGCAGACTCGACCAAGCTGACATAGTCAAGCTGTATAACACAACGCCTATACCCTTCTCTTTCAACAACAGTTTCCGTATATGGCATTTCGACCTCAACATCTATCTCTATGGCTCGCTCAACGGCTATAAGCAGAACGATGTGCTCTATCAGTCCAGCTACGGTATAGCCGACCTCGTGTATGGTGTCAACGCACTCACCTCCGTCAAAGACCGCTGGACCTATCAGAACACACAAGGTACGCTGCCGGGAGTGGCTGAGGCTAACTCGGGTATCGACCCTTCGGCTTCTAACTTCTTCTTCGAGAAGTCGTGGTTCTTGCGCTTAGACAACATATCGCTCGGCTTCAACTTCCCCTCCGAGTGGTTCAAGGGCTATGTTAAGTCGGCACGCATCTACGCCGCTGTGCGTAATGTGGCAGTGATAACACCTTACAAAGGTATGGACCCTGAGACAGGCAATGGCATAGGCGCTTATCCTAACCAGATGTCAGGAGCTATAGGACTGAGTTTCAAATTCTAACACCATCAAATGCATAATACTATGATTACGAATAAAAACAACGGCTTTTTAGCCACTATCTTGGCGGTCTTCGTGTTGGCTCTATCTTCGTGTAACCTCTATCGAGAGGATTATACCGAGATATCGGTCGATGATTTTCCTAAGACCGAGAACGACCTGAAGTTGGCAGTTAATGCACTGATGTATGAGTTCGGTACCGGCTATTGGGACGGTGAGAGTATCTATGGTGCTAACTATCAAGGTTATCAGGTGATGTCAGACATGACCACGGATGTGCTCTGGTCGTGTTGGGGATGGGAGTCGGATGTGCTCTACTATCAGCAATGGAAAGACAACAACACCTCATCTATCAGCGGCTATTTCTATAACGCTTTTGCTCATTATCAGTTCCTCAGCAAGGCTCGTAATGTCATCCGTCGTATAGAAGCCAGCGAGGCTCCGGAGGATGCAAAGATCCAATATGCAGCCGAAGCACATGCTCTGAGAGGATGGATGGGACTCTATCTCTACGATAACTTCGGTCCTGTACCTGTGGCTACCGATGCTCAGTTAGACGACCCCCTCACTTTCAACTATATAGGTAGGCTGAGCGAGGAGCAGTACGACTCGGTGATGACCGAAGACCTCACTTATGCTATTGATAACCTGCCCCTGACCGCTCCCAGAGGCCGAATGACTAAGGGTATAGCCATGACCTTACTGCTCAAGTACAGGATGATGCAAGGGCGGTTTGTGGAGGCAGAGCAGCTGTGCCGCGACATCATCGAGCTCGGAGTGTATAACCTCCAGCCCAACTATGCCGACATCTTCGCTGTGGACAACAAAGATAACACTGAGATTATCCTCTGTGTGCCTGCCAACAGCTCATCGTCATGGACGGCCAACTATATGGTGGCAGAGGTGCTGCCTGCCGACATGCCGTGGGCAGAGAAAGCTACAGGCTGGGGCGGATATGTCATGCCATGGGCGTTCTACAACACCTTCAACTATGCCGACAAACGACTCTCATGTGTCCACACCGACTATTACAACACTTCGGGTAAGTATATGGACAAGACCAACTCTGCACAGCTCTCGTATGGTGCTCTGCCGCTCAAGTATGGTCTTGACCCTGACATGACCGGTTCGCAGTCGGGCAACGACCTGGTTATCTATCGTTATGCTGACATCCTGCTCTCTCTTGCCGAGTGCATAGCACGCAACAGCGGAGTTAACGCTGAGGCGGAGAGCTTACTCAACCAAGTACGTCGTCGTGCCGGACTGGGCGATATCATGGGCTACAACACCAATGACTTCTTAGACGCTATCCTCACAGAGCGCGGACATGAGTTCTGGATGGAAGGTCTGAGACGACAAGACCTCATACGCTTCGGAAAGTATGCAGAGTATGCTAACACCCGCATAGCTGCCGCCAATGCCACAAGTGCTGCTTATTACACCGTGGACGAGGTGCATAATCGCTACCCCATACCACAGTCTTTCATCGACGAGTCAAAATCGCATATCGAGCAGAACCCGGGCTATTGATAAGACACTGAACAACAAACAGTACAACAAGTATAACACAAATATCTTTATATACTATGAACAAACAAGATCTTCTCGCTGCTTTTGCAGCTAAGTTCAACGGCGCTACTGGCTCTGTGTATGCCTCACCCGGGCGCATCAATCTGATAGGCGAGCATACCGACTACAACGGTGGTTTCGTCTTTCCCGGTGCTGTCAAGCAAGGCATCATGGCAGTCATCCGTCCCAACGACACTGATACCGTACGTGCTTACTCTATCGACCTCAACGACTATGCCGAGTGGCAGGTTTCAGACCCGAAAGGTCCGGACGCCACTTGTTTCCGTTTTGTCTATGGCGTGGCTCGCGAGCTCATGGAGCGCGGTGTAGAGGTAAGAGGTTTCGACACCGTCTTCGCAGGCGATGTACCTCTGGGCGCCGGCATGTCGTCGTCAGCCGCGTTGGAGAGCTGCTTCGCTTACGGACTCAACGACCTGTTCCATGGAACGATCTCTAAATGGGATATGGTTCTTGCCGGACAAGCCACAGAGCATAAGTATATAGGTTGCAACTGCGGTATCATGGACCAGTTCGCTTCGGTCTTCGGTAAGGCGGGCAAGCTCATGCGTCTCGACTGCCGTAGTCGCGAGTTCGAGTATTTCCCGTTCGATCCTAAGGGCTATAAGTTAGTCTTAGTCAACTCATGTGTTAAGCACGAGTTGGCAGGCTCGCCTTATAACGACCGTCGTCGCTCATGCGAGTCGGTAGCTGCTGCTGTGCAGAAGTTACATGCCGACCGCCGGATAGACACTCTGCGCGACTGCTCGTGGGAGGACTTAGAGGAGCTAAAAGCTAAGAAAGCTGACCTCAACATCACCGATGAAGACCTCAAGCGTGCCACTTTCGTCTTGGGCGAGAAAGATAGGGTGTTGGCAGTATGCGACGCTCTCAACCGCGGCGACTATGAGGAGGTTGGTCGCCAGATGTATCTCACACACGAAGGACTGAGTCGCGACTATGAGGTTAGTTGCGAGGAGCTGGATTTCCTCAACGACATAGCCAAGGAGTGCGGCGTAACAGGTTCGCGTATCATGGGCGGCGGCTTCGGCGGATGCACCATCAACCTTGTTAAGGACGAGCTGTACAACGCTTTCACTACCCGTGCCGTAGAGGCTTTCCGTGACAAATATAATGTTACGCCTATCATTATCGATGTAGTTATAGGCGATGGTAGCCGTAAGATTGACTGATATGAGCACTATTAGCAACTTCACTCTCACCGGAGCCGCCGGCTTCGGTGCAGAGATATCTAACTACGGAGCCAAGCTGCTGAGGCTGATGGTGCCGGACAAGGATGGTGTGGTGGCAGATGTTGTGTTGGGTTTCAACACTATGCAGGAGTGGCAGACGAAAGAGACCTATTTCAATGCAGTCATCGGCCGCTATGCCAATCGCATCAAAGATGGTCGTTTCTGCTTAGACGGCAAGGTCTATCAGTTGCCCGTCAATAACGGCACCAACTCGCTACATGGCGGTGTCCACGGCTTCAACGAGAAAGTGTGGGATGTGGTCAGTTACGACACTAAGACTCTGGTCTTGCATTATCGTGCTGCTGACGGCGAGGAAGGTTATCCGGGCAATGTGGATGTGACGGTTACTTACTCGGTGGAAGGAAAGAGTCTGACTATCCATTACCAAGCAGTGAGCGATGCTCCTACTATCATCAACCTCACCAACCATGCTTATTTCAATCTCAACGGAGAGACCTCACCTACTGTCCGCGACCATGTGCTGCAGGTGATGGCTGACGCTTACACTCCTTTCGACTCGACAGCCTGCCCTACGGGCGAGATCTTGCCGGTAGAAGGAACACCTATGGATTTTCGTGAGCCGGTGAGGGTTGGTGACCGCATAGACGATTCTTTCTTCGCTCCCGGGCGCGGGATAGACAACAACTGGGTGCTGCGTAAGTCAGCTCCGGGCTATCCCTTAGAGACGGCGGCTATCGTCAGCTCGTCAGGCAGACAGATGACGGTGAAGACCACGGCTCCGGGCTTGCAGGTCTATACAGGCAACTGGGTAGAAGAGAACATAGGCAAGGGCGGTGTTAAGTATGGTCCGCAGAACGCTATCTGCCTCGAGACGCAGAACTTCCCCGATGCACCTAACCACCCGTCTTTCCCCTCGGCTGTACTCCGACCCGCAGAGACATACGACCAGACAACGATCTATGCTTTTGAATAAGAAAGAAAAGACACTAAACAACCATCAAGATGAATAAGAGACTCTATCTATTGTTAGCTATGTTCGCTATGGTAGTCTTGCCTTGTATGGCAGACGCTGCTATGACCAACGATGACTATCCTGACCATTCCGATGCTCGTCCTTTCTTGCGTGGCAGTGACCTCACTATGGCGACCTATATAGAGGACTGGGGTGCACTCTTTCGTTATGAGGATGGCACTGCGGGCGATGTGTTCGACATCACGGAGCATTATGGTGTCAACCTTGTGCGTTTGCGTCTGTATAACAGCCCGGGCACCGGAGTGAAGGACGGCTCCACCACCTACCGTACACCCATAGTGAGCAAGAAATATTCGCAAGGTTATCCTTACGCGGGCGAAGATGATGTGGCTGCGTTAGCCCTCAGAGCTAAAGAGCACCACATGCAGATATGCCTCTCTTTCCATTTGAGCGACTACTGGACTAATGCGAGCCGACAGATGATACCGTCGGCATGGGCTGAGGCAGGTTCGCTGGAAGCCTTGGGCGACTCGGTGTATAACTTCGTCTATCGGTATATGCTGCGTCTGCAGGCACAAGGAACGGTACCTGAGTATGTGTCGGTGGGCAACGAGACCAACTACGGTCTGCTCTTCCAGACCACACAAGGCAACTCGGTGGCATACGGAGGACATACCAACAATAATGGCATTGCATCCACCGTCTATCTGTTCAACCGCGCCTACGATGCTATTAAGGCAGTGTCTGCCGATACTCAGGTCATCATTCATCACAGCTATGGGCACGACGGAAGAGTGGGTGTGTGCCAATCGTTTTTCCAATCGCTCAAGGATAACGGTTGCCGGTTCGATGTGGTGGGCGCATCCTACTACCCCCATTGGGCTTCGTTGCAGAAATCATCGGACAACACTCCCACCGGTATGCTCGTCTGGGCTAAGGCTATGGAGAAGGCTATAGGTAAGCCTATCATGCTCATGGAGACGGGCTACTCGTGGACACAGTATCGTCCTTCGGGACGCAACGGAGGCAACTACGAAGGACAGCTCTCAACCAACGGTAGCTATAAAGAGGCAACTGCGGAAGGACAACGTGACTTCCTCTGTGCCCTGCACGATGCTATAGCCTCTGACACAGCCTTACTCGGATATATGTACTGGGACCCTATCTTCGTTGACCAGAAAGTGAACGGCTCTTGGATCAAGTCGTGCTGGGCTGAGAAATACGACCCATCGTATAACAAATGGTGGGAAGATGGTAATGTGGTGTCGAACACGACACTCTTCGACTACGAGGGAAAGGCTCTGCCCGCACTCTATCAAGAGATCAACTCTCGTCAAACAAAGAAACAAGAAACAGCTCTTGAACAGATAAGTGCTCCGACGAAGACTCGCAAGATAATGGAGAACGGCACACTCTATATCATTCAAAACGACAAGAGATATACCGTCTTAGGCATAGAAACAAAATAATTTTTTCAGACCAACCCCGTCCATACGGGCAACACAACGTATCATTGTATGAATATTCTTTTGACAGGAGGAGCCGGTTTTATAGGCTCACACACACTCATTGAGTTATATAAGGCGGGTCATACCGCATTCGTTATCGACAATCTCTACAACTCCGACCGAGAAGCATTGCGTCGTGCCGCTCAGATCATCGGTATAGACGAGGTGCCTTTCATGAAGGCAGACATACGCGACCGTAAGGCTCTCAACGAGGTCTTCGACCATCACCATTTCGATGCTTGTATCCATTTCGCAGGCTTGAAGGCGGTAGGTGAGTCGGTGGCTAAGCCTCTGGAGTATTACGAGAACAACATGAACGGCACTTTCGTCCTCTTGGATGTGATGCGTAAGCATGGTTGCAAGAACATCATCTTCTCTTCTTCGGCCACCGTCTATGGTGATCCCGCTGTTATTCCTATCACCGAGGACTGTCCGAAGGGCCATTGCACTAACCCTTACGGTCAGACCAAGTCGATGCTTGAGCAGGTGATGATCGACTTGCAGAAAGCCGACGGCGAGTGGAACGTTGTTCTCCTTCGTTACTTCAATCCTATCGGAGCGCATCCGTCAGGACGCATCGGTGAGAACCCCAACGGCATACCCAACAACCTCATGCCTTATATCACTCAGGTGGCTATAGGCAGGCGCGAGCGCCTCAATGTGTTCGGCAACGATTATCCGACGCCCGACGGCACCGGTGTGCGCGATTATATCCATGTGGTCGATCTGGCGACAGCCCATGTGGCAGCCTTGCAGGCTATCATACGCCATCAGGGTCTGGCTATCTACAATATTGGTACCGGTCATGGCTACTCGGTGCTCGATGTGGTCAATACCTTCATGCGCGTCAACAAGGTGGACATACCTTATGTCATCATGCCTCGTCGTGCAGGCGACATAGCCACCTGCTATTGCGACCCGCAGAAAGCAGCCCGCGAACTGGGTTGGACCGCACAATACGGACTGGAGGAGATGTGTCGCGACTCGTGGAACTGGCAGAGACAGAACCCCAACGGCTATCAATCGTGAGCCGACGGTATGCTATCTCGAATGTCCGTAAAGACGAGACAGACCAACGATATTGTAAAAGAAAAAGGTGCCGAGCAGGCACCTTTTCTTTTTTTGAGTCGAAGGATTACCCCTTGGGACGCGGACATCTCGTCCGCAATCACAACAGCAAGGGGGATACCTCCCGAGACCTTACAACTCACCATTACCCACCAAACCGCCAAGTACGCGATGTTTGCATCTTCCTAATCAACGGAACGGGGGTCCTTTTTTAGTGCAAAAATTGGAATATCAAATAATCTTTGTAATTTTGTATTTACTAAATGATGTTTCTATGTAACCTTTCTGCCTTTCAGGTATCATATAGAAGACAGGCAAATGGTTTTCCCGTCTTAAGCAGGCGACATGGCTAATAATTCGACCGACATAGAACTTATCCGACAGGTACTGCACGATGATAACGCTCGTGCGTTCTCTGTGCTTATGCAGCGATATTCGTCGCAGGTCTATACTTCGGCATTGCGATTGATGAAGGACGATGATGAGGCGCAGGAGGTGACACAACTCGCCTTTATTCAGGCATACCGCAAGATGGACACATGGCGCGGTGAGAACTTCGGTGCATGGGTCACAATCATTGCCAACCATATAGCCTTGCGGCTGTTGGAGAAAGAGAAGCGACGACAAACGGAGCCGTTGGACGAGAACATTGACCTGCCAACAGAGGATTACGACGAACAGAAAGAGGAGCGTATCCGTAGTTTAGAAACGGCCGTCTCACAATTACCTGAGCAGGATAGGTTGATCATCGAAGAGCATTATTACGGCAATGTCCCGCTCGCGGAGATAGCACGACGGCTCAATCAGACAGAGAACAGCATCAAGGTGCGACTGTTCCGCATCAGGGAACGGCTGAAAGAAAAATTGAAAAGTGAAAATTAAAAGGATGAAAACTATGACAGATAAAGAATTAGACCTATTATTTGCTGAGTCGGCTCAGCGGCATAATGCCGTTGAACAAATTAACCGACAAGTGATGCACATGGTTCGTCGGGATTTGCGGCGCAAACGCCTACGCAAGTGGGCACGATTGTTAGGCATATCCTTTGGTCTGCCGGTAGCTGTAGTGATATATGCATATCTGCTTTATGCCTATATGCCTCAGTTGCCCGAGCAACTGCGTATCGCCTCTTTCGTACTTCCGATTGCCACAATAGCCATATTGCTTGCAAGAAAATTGCGTAGTTTTTCGGTAACGGACATGTAACCTCTCGGCACATTAAGTATCAATATAAGTGAAGGGCGACCGGTAGCCCGTAAACAATAGTATTAACAATTAAAAACTTACAAATATGGAAGCATTATCTGATAATTTCGTTGGCATGATTGCCATTATCCTTATTTTCGGTCTGCCTTTGATAGCGGTAATAATGGTGTTCGTCAAATCAATGAAGAAAAACCGTTTGGACAAAGAAATCCGCCAACTCATCATTGAGAACCACACTGACGCAGAAACCGCCAAACTGCTCATCGATGAGCCTAAGAAAGCCCAAAGGCAAGGTACTCTTGACCTTGGCACGCTCCGCACGGCAGCCATATTACTTGGTATCGGACTTGGCACATTGATAGACCGGCTTGCGGGCATAGAAACAAAGAGTATCTATTTCTGGCTCATCATAGCCTTTGGCATCGGTATAGGCATGCTCTGCTCCTTCCTTGTGGAGATGTATCTCTACAAGAAAGAGAAGAAACAAAAAGGCGACACAACAGCTTCAGACACTATTCCCACGGAAGATATACAACCGGTGGAGAAGTAACAATAAAAGCGGATACATTCCGCTTTTATAGTGAAAAATGAACTTTATTGTAAGATTGTTGCTTTTCAATCGTATTACAGATAGAAAGCGTTAAAACAATAATTATTACAAGTCTTATGAATCGTTTTTTGTTATTAGCACTTGCCGCTTTTATCGGCGTCACGGTCTCAGCAAAGTCTGAGATTCAAGTGAAGGACTATACCGTAGATGAGTTTACTCAATTGGTAGTCAACGGACCATTGCGAGTGGAACTAACGCAAAGTGATTCCCATAGTGTAAGTATAGAATCCGATGCGGTAGATAAAGTCAATGTTCAATGTGTTGGCGGTGTGTTGTTATTGTCGGTCAATAGTAAACGTTCTGTCCGTTATAATATCTTCAAGGCGAAGGTTTCTGTCAAGGCTCTTGATAAACTGACTCTTGCAAATGCAGCGGTGCTCAATGCAGCAGATGATATCCATGCGGCTGATATGGTTATTACTGCTAAATCAGCTTCCACTATCTATTTTCGCCCGCAGTGCCGTTCGCTTGACGTTAAAGCCGAAGATGCGTCAAAGGTTGTTCTTACAGGAAGTGCCGACACTTTTACCCTTCGTTGCACGGAGTCATCCGACTGCCAAGCTCAGTTTATGAAAACGAGCAATGCTGACGTCTATTGCGATGGTTCAAGTCAGGCAGTTGTCAATACCGATACTCTTTCGGCAGAAGCACACTCTGCAAGTAAAGTTGCTTATGTGGGCAACCCGCTTATAACCAAGCAAGAGACATCATCGGCATCATTATTAACAGCACAATAGAAATCGTCCAACCACAATCAGTAAGCAATAGAGTTCACGCCTTTCGGAAAACAGGACGATATGGCAAAAGAAAAAGGTGCCCGTAGGCACCTTTTCTTGTGTTATGCAGTAACGCTCTTATGAGTTGATCTCGGCGCGAGCGATAGCATCTTTGTAGTACTTCTGGTTAACGAAGACATCCTCCTTATAAGGATTGATGTGACGTTTCTTGGCTTGAACGAAGATGTAGCACAGAGCAACAGCGTTGGTGATGAGAGCCAGAGCAGAGATGACGAGCATAGCTGTCGGGTTGGCAGCGGTAGCGCCTACAGCCTCAACGGTAGTACCTGTTACAGCTTCTGCACCGCCGGCGGCAGCGTAGATAGAGGTAACGGTGTCGATACCATTAACATACTGTACGGGCAGAACGGCCCAGTTGAAGGCTTGGAAGCCATCTTTGAAGGTCTCTTGGAAGAGCGGGAATACTTGTGCGAACATGCACCAGATAGCCAGGGTGTTAGCACGGTTCTGGATCCAACCGCCACGGTTCCAAAGCAGAGCAGCTACGGTAGGAGCGAGCAGCAGAGCTATACCGCAGTACCAGCTGTGAGTAGGCAAGCAGTTGTAGGTGTAAGCGAAGTTCCAGATGTCGTAAACGAGGATGTAAACCCATGTCATGTCGGCCCAGATCATATCCTTGCGGTCTTTCGACGGGTAAACATTCCACCATGCGGTCATACAGAAGATGTTGAGGATACCTGCAACACCGTTCATCACGTTGTGCCATCCGCCATAGAGCCAAACACCTTCAGATGAGAGCCACCACTTGTTCCATCCCATGATAGCCGACTCGAAGTCAGAGCAAACGGCGATAAGGATGTTGATAGCCACGATGATGAAGGGGAAGGGTTTGAACCAGTGTTGCTTACCGATACCCCACTCGTACTTAATCATCATGAAGCCGATACAGCCGGTGAGAGCAGCATAGAGCTTAGCATAGTGGAACCAACCGTTCATGTAAACATGAGTCTGGTTCTGAACAGCCCACTCAGCACCCATGCGGGCACCGATAGCGATAGCGATGAAATAAGCAGTCAGTGCCAACGGGATGGCAAAGAAAGTGATAGCTCCGCCCCATTTGGTGCGACGAGCAAACTCATTGAAGAGGATAAGGCCTACAAGGACAACAATCAGCATGCCCCATTGTGCCAAGGCGTGTTCGCCATAAACTTGAAAAAACATAATTTAATGTGTTTTAATAGGTTTGTAAATAATGGTTAATGTAGGGGCGCTTCCGGATAATCTGTTGATTAGCGGAAGTACTCTTTTGGTATGTCATGCATGAGCCACACGGCGCTCTTTAAGGAAGCACCATGCTGCCCATACCAGTGTTACGATGATAGACATGGGGAGTCCCACTGTGAGCATCTCCTTGAGCATGACAGCTCCGCCACCTTCGGTCTCAAGAGCGGTGAAGAAAGGAAAGAGCCAAGTGAGCTCACCATTGATGATATGGTCAACGATAAGCATAACACTACCTCCCCAGAGCATCTTCTCGAGGGTCGGGAGGTTGCGACCGATAAAACTATTGGTGTTGGTCGAGTGTTTGCGATAGACCGATGTGGCTATCGCTTGAGTGAGGGGTACAATAAAACAAGCCATGGTTTATGTAGTATGTTGGTTAGTTGTTGTTGGTTGGTGAGCGGGTGATGGTTATCATTCATCGGAGCCGTTCACTCTTATTTCTTTTATCTCCACTTCGTTGCCTTGCAGGAGCCATGTGTTAGCGCTGCCGCAGTGAGGACAGTTCTTGCCGTGTTCAACGGTGGGGTAGTCGGTGCCGCAGTTGTCGCAGTGTGTGAGCGCCGGGATAGTCTCAACAATCAGTTCGCAGCCTTTGAGCATCTGCTCTTTGTCGGCAGCCCAGCGCCAGCAGTCGGTGAGATAGTCGGGAACGATAGTTGACACTTCGCCTATGTTCATCACTACCTCAGAGACGTGCTTTATGCCGTTTTCCTCTGCCGCTTTCTTTACATCGCGGATGATATAAAAGACTATTCCGAGCTCGTGCATGTTTATTTCCTTTTGAAGGCTATCTTAGCGGCGCGTTTGAGCATGTACGGAAGAATGCCTGAGAACTTATCTTCAGATGTTACCATGTGTGATGCTTCCGGGTTCTCTCGGAAGAGGTGGATAGCGTCGAAGCCGCACTTGGTGGTGCATATACCGCAACCGATGCAGCGGTTCTGGTCAACCACTGACGCACCGCAACCCAGACAGCGTGCCGTCTCTTTCTTCACCTGCTCTTCGGTGAGGGTGCCGTGATACTCCTTGAACTTATTGTTCTGAGCCACATCGGCAGCCTGCTGGCGCGAGCTGTTGTCGTACGACTCAACCACTATATCTTTCTTGTTGAGCTCGATGAAGTCGCGTCGGTTGCGTCCGATGGTCATGTGTCCGTGTTGAACGAAGCGGTGGAGCGACTCGGCTGCCTCTTTGCCGGCAGCGATGGCGTCGATAGCGAACTTAGGTCCGGTGAAAACATCACCTCCGACGAAGATGTCGGGCTCGGCGGTCTGGTAAGTGAGCTTGTCTGCCACAGGATAAACGCCGCGGAAGAACTCAACCTTGGTGTCCTTGAGCAGGTCTTTGAGCACTACTGTCTGACCGATAGCGAAGATGACCATGTCGGCATCGAGAGTGAGCAGGTCGTTCTCGTCGTACTCGGGAGCGAACTTATGCTCGGCGTTGAAGACGGAGGTACATCTCTTGAAGACGATACCTTTGACTTGGTCTTCGCCGAGCACCTCTTTTGGTCCCCATCCGGGGTTGATAACAACGCCGTCCTCGCGTGCTTCGCGGCGCTCTTCTGCCGATGCAGGCATTATATCTTCGGTCTCGAGCGAGAGCATAGTGACGCTCTGAGCTCCGCTACGCAGAGCCACACGGGCAGCGTCGATAGCCACATTGCCGCCGCCTACCACAACGACCTTGCCGCTCACCTGTTGCTTGCCGCAGTTGGCGTTGTGAAGGAAATCGATGGCAGTGGTAGTGCCCTTAAGGGTGTCGCCGGTGATGCCGGGCAGACGACCGCCTTGGCAACCGATAGCTACATAGAAGCCTTTGTAGCCTTGCTCGCGCAGCTGTTGGATAGTGATATCTTTGCCCACCTCAACACCTGTCTTTATCTCTACGCCTATCTCGCGCATGATATCTATCTCGGCGTCGATAACCTCTTTCTCTAACTTATATGAAGGAATGCCATAGCGCAGCATGCCGCCGGGTTTATCGTTTTTCTCGAAGACGGTGGGTTTGTATCCGGCTACAGCTAAGTAGTAAGCACAGCTCAGACCTGCAGGTCCGCCACCGATGATGGCTATCTTCTCGTCCCAATGGTCGATGACGCTGGAAGCGATATTGATCTCAGGCACGAAGCGTGTCTCGGCTTTGAGGTCTTGTTCAGCAATGAACTTCTTAACGGCGTCGATAGCTATAGGATTATCGATAGTGCCTCTGGTACATGCGTCCTCGCAGCGACGGTTGCATATACGTCCGCACACTGCCGGGAACGGGTTCTCGCGCTTGATGAGCTCAAGAGCCTCACGATACTTACCTTCGGCTGCTTTCTTGAGATAACCTTGAACGGCTATATGAGCGGGACATGCTGTCTTGCATGGCGAGGTGCCGGTAGGATAGCAGTTGATGCGGTTCTTGTCGCGATAGTCTTCGGTCCATTTTTCCGGTCCCCACTTAACGGCATCGGGCAGCTCTTGCTTAGGATACTCGATAGCTCCGTGCGAGGTGCACAGCTTCTGACCGAGCTTGACGGCACCTGCCGGGCAATACTCGACGCATCGACCGCAAGCCACGCAACTCTTCGGGTCAACCTTGGCTACATAAGCACTACGCGACATGTTGGGCGTGTTGAACAGTTGTGAGGTGCGCAGAGCGTTGCATATCTTCACGTTGCAGTTGCAGATGGCGAAGATCTTACCCTCACCGTCAATATTGGTTACCTGATGAACGAAACCATTATCTTCGGCTTTCTTGAGGATAGCCATACACTCGTCGTAGGTGATATAGTGTCCGCGGTTGGTCTCTACCAGATACTCCGCCATATCGCCCACACCTATACACCAGTCGCGATAGTCGTCGGCGCAACCCTCTTCGAGTTTTTTCCTGCCATAGCGGCACGAGCATATACCCACAGCCAAGTGTCCTTCGTAGCGTTTGAGCCAATAAGAGATATGCTCTATGTCGGCAGTCTCGTTAACCATCGAGATAGCTTTCTCTACAGGGATGACGTGCATACCTATACCTGAGCCTCCCATGGGCACCATAGGAGTGATCTTCTCAAGAGGCAAGAAGGTCATACGCTCGAAGAACATAGCCAGCTCGGGGTGCTTGTCCATCAGATAGGTTGACATGTTGGTATATTCAGCACTACCCGGAACGAACATAGGAACCCAATACTCGCGGTCTTCGAAGTTGTAGGTGGTACCTGCTATAGGACCATCCTTGGTGTAGCGGTCGCCATAATCGAACTCCACCATACCGAAGTTGGCGAGAGTCTGAAGCAACTCGTCGAACGACTTGTCATCGGGCGTATAGTGTTTCTTGTGGTTCCACTCCACCAGTTCGGAGTATTTGTGGTGCTCACGCACTTGCAGGAACTTCTTGGATATCATGTCCAAGAGCAGGTCGAGCGAGGCTTCACGAGTGGTAGCATCCATCTCATCCTCAAAGATGCAAGCCAAGCCCCAATACTCGGGGGCATCGGTGGTCATCTTGATCTTTCCGGGAACGCGGTCGGTTACTTGCTGAACAAAACGTAGGAGTTTGGGATTGGGATTTTTGTCACCTTTATGCTTAGGGACAAACTTAGTTGACATCTCCGGCATAACAGTATGTTTTTGAGATTTATTTATTGTTTTTAAAATTTCTTACTTCTTCGAGCAGATAATCGGCAAATCGGCCAACGCCTTCGCCTGTCTTTGCACATATAGGAATGACGACAGCTTTCGGATTGCGCATGTGTATGTACTCGGTACATTTGTCGAGGTCGAAATCGAAGTACGGCATCACATCTGTCTTGTTGATAACCACCACATTGCATACCGAGAACATAAGCGGGTACTTGAGTGGTTTGTCATGCCCTTCGGGTACAGAGAGTATCATAGCGTTGCTCACGGCTCCGGTGTCGAACTCGGCGGGGCACACGAGGTTACCTACGTTCTCCAGTATGACGAGGTCAACCTCATCGAGCGAGAGGTTGTCGAGCCCTTGGCGGGTCATCTCGGCATCGAGATGGCACATGCCGCCTGTGTGAAGTTGGATAGAGGGGATGCCGGTAGCCTGTTTGATCTTGATAGCATCAACATCGCTATCAATGTCGGCCTCCATAACGGCTATACGAATCTTGTCTTTAAGACGATTGATGGTTTGAATGAGAGTGGTAGTCTTTCCGCTACCCGGAGCCGACATGAGGTTAAGCAGGTAAGTACCTTTGGCTTTTAACTCAGAGCGCAAACGCTCAGCATCTTCTTCGTTGTCAGCAAAAATACTTTTTTTTATCTCAATAACTTTTACTTCGTCCATAATGTGTCTTGATGATATGTTTCGATTTAAGTGCGGCAAAGGTAGGTAATTTTTGCGAACTATGCAAACTTTAGTTGTTTTCTTTCAAAAACTTAGTTGTTTTCTTTCGAACTGTTAATTTTTTTCTATTTTTTGTTCTTGAACAAGACTTTTCTTCAGACTTTGTATTCTCTTTATCTGTTGATATACGAACTCTGGAAAGACGGTGTGCATGATGCCATCCGTAAGAGGTGACATCAGATACTCTGCGAAGTTCTTCATCTCGTCTCTTGGTGTTGTTGTGGTGCAGGTAAAGGGTTGTGCTCCTTGTTGGCGCGGGTTATGCTGATTGATGATGATACCGGCGAAGAGGTTGATAAGGTCGGCATTCTTCTGCAGCGACTGAATGGGAGCCTCTTCTTTATAGACATGTGCGTTGAGCGTGTCATAGGTCATGCAAAAGCTACTCTCTGTTGCGGTCTTGTTGCCTTTTGACGATAGGCTGAGGCTATGTATGCTGCTGCTCAGTGAGATACCCATCATTGGGTGGAGGAAGTCTTCGAGGTCGCTACCGTGCATGTCGTTCATGCGGATGTCAGACGAGAAAGTACATTGTTTGTCGTTGACAAACTGAATAGACGCCTCACCGGTGCCTTGTCCGAGTCTCATCTTCAGGTTGGCAGAGAACTTGCCGGCTTTGTCGTTGTTGAAGGAGTTGACGGTAGCGTTAATGTCGTGCATGTTGATAGTGCCGGCTTCGCCCACCTCTCTCTTGACCTCAACGCAGAAGGTTTTTGAGTTGAGGTTAACCTTAGCGATGTGCACAGGAAGGGGGATGTCTCTTATTGCCTCTTGCGGCATGCCGTATGGCTGACGGGGCTTATAGCGCACATCGCGGTAGAGAGCGAGCTCGCCGGCATCGATATTGATGGTGTTGATACTTATCTGCTTGGTCTTGATAGCGCGTATGATATTGACGGGGGAGGTGCTTATCTTGTCGATCTTCGTGTCGGTCCAAGTGATGGGTATCTTACCCTGCAGGTCTGCCAGTCGTGTCTTGTTGACGGTGTTCCTGCCATGGAAATGAGAGATGAGTATCTCTCCGGCATTGTCGGTCTTGAGGTGGTCGATGTTAAGAGCATACAGACCGTTGGCAGTGGTGAGACTGAGGCTGTCGAGCGAGAGGTGATAGAGCGAGTCGGCATAGCTGAGCTCGCGTGTGGAAGGGAGGAAATGCAGATTGTTGAGCGTTAGGTTGATGTTGTTGGCGCTGAGTTGCAGTCGGCTCTGCTGTCGCGTCATCCTGACTTTTCCGGAGACCACCTTGACGGCTCGTATGCCTATGTTGTTGATGAACCGGCTTAGGCGCTCCATACCTTCATCGGAGGCGGGTGACGAGGTGGCGTGTTGCTGCTTTTCTTTGGGAGTAAGGGTGAGTTGAAGGTCGGGGTTGAGAATCTCTAAATAGCTAAGGTCCAACTCGTGCTTTTTCAGTATATGTAAGAGACGAAAATGTCCAATCTCCACACGGTCGAGCGAGAGGCTGAGTAGGGGCTTGCCTTGAAGGTCGGTCTCCACTACCACATCTTCTAACCTCACTATTCCCGTGCCGAGGCGTATGTCGAGGTCGGAGTAGGAGATGTGCACAGAGTCGAGAGTGTCGATCTTCTCGTGTATCTTGCTATCCACCAACTTTGTGAGCCATACGTCGGCGAAGATGAAACCGACAATCGTTACGAGGACAAGCACTGAGAAGACAATGGACAACGCTATGACGACCTTCTTTCTCATGGGGTAGGATCTTGTCTGAGTTTAGTCTATCTCCACCGGCTCTTGACCATATTGTTTGATATAACGGGCTTTGATGTCGTGTTTTCTAAGATAGGTGTCCACTTGGTCAATGATCATCCATTCGCGTGTCTGATGGTCGGAGGCAATGTTCTGGAAGTTGTTGAAGTGCTGTTGGAAGATTGTTTTTGCCGAAGGCAGATAGCGAGAGCCATCTTCTACGGCATCGAAAGCTGTTACCTCCAGTTCGTCGTCTTGGTTGAGGCAGAGGTGCATGAGTCCGGGGTGTGCACCTCCGCTCACGCAAAAGAGTGTGTCGGCTTGCTGTGTGTACCAGAAGACCCAGTAGTCGCCCCATACCAAAGCTTCATTATCCTTACTCTCTTCGGTTGCCACTATCCTTATGTAAGGTATGCATATATCACCTTTCAGATACTGCTCACCGAAGTGATTGATGAGGTAGTCGCTGATGGTGTTGACCACAGCCTGCTCGCGCATGGTGTTCTCTATATAAGTGATACATTGTTCTTTGCGGTGGTCGAAATCGGACATGAGCCATTCGCCGTTAACCTTCTCCATCTCCATGATGTGTGTATCTTCGTCGTCATTGGCAGGTGAAGAGTCTTCCCATACCTGATGAACAAGGATGTAAGCCACAGCATGTTTCTCGTCAACGATGTCGAGCGACGACACTTTGAACTTAGGCGTGGTGCCGCCATTGCCTGTGACGAAATAATAGAGCCACTCGGCTTCCATAGGGTCGTCTTGTGCGAGCTCGAAAGCTTCTGCGATAGCGTTATACAGTTCGGGTGTCATATAGTGACGGGCGTCGGCGAGCAGCTCGTGGTCGGGAATGTAACGGCATAGCTCAAGAGCGCGCTTCTCAAGCTTCTGTCGGCTGTCGCCGCATGAACATAGGCATAGTGCTATGCCAATCAGAGCGAAAAGGATATGTCTGGTTTTCATAAGGATGTGTGTGTTTATTTGAATTAACGTGCAAAAATAGGCAAAATAATTGTTATTTGCAAGGCTCAGGGCTTTTTTGTTATCTTGTTTGTCGGTTCTGCAAAGAAAAAATGAGACTGCCATAGCAGGCAGCCTCATTATGACAGGGAACTCTCTCTTGGTGGTTGTCGGGAGTCTTGGCAAGCAAAGGCAAGGCAGATAGTGAGTCCGGTATGTATTTTTGGCAGAAAACAGATGGTCGGCCCATACCTGACTTGCGCTTGCTATTGCCACGGGGACAAGAATAGACGATTATCTCACCCGCCATAAGGCGAGGAGACACACTCTAATGCTGATGTGTTGAGTAATAACGGTTCATCTTGTCGGCTCCAATCCGCGAGAGCGTTACAATAAAATCTCTATGGCAGGTCTTCCGACTTATCGACAACCAACCTCATGCCTTCCCATCCGTTTTTGGCAGACAGTGACTTCATGATTGTTGAAGTTGGCTTGGTTGAGATAGGCAAAGCGCCCATACTCAATCATCGACTCACGGCTGCGGGACAGCGTAGGACTCACACCTACTTCCCTTTTAATCTTGTGCTTATGCGATGTTAACCACAAGAACCACAGCGATTGCGATTTCTCTCTCAAGAAATCCACTGCAAAGGTACGATTTTTCTGAGTATCAGCCAAATTTTTTTTGGGGAGAAGATTATTTGTTGTATCTTTGCGCATGTTTTACGGGCACTATTAAGCCATCATTTAGTTGCTATGTCATCATCTACGCTTCTTATTGTTCTTTTGTCGTTGGTTATCCTTTTGTATCTTAAATGGATAATCATCGCTCTTGTTTTCCCGTTTCAGTGTATCTATGGTCAGGTCAAGCGTCGTTGGTTACGCCCTTTGATGCCGCTGTGGGCAAAGGCACTGGCAGCACCTTATTGGTTGTGGGAGAAGCTTTTTCGCGGGGGATGGAGTAGGTTTATGCTCTTTGAGGTGTCCACCTTGCCCTCGTGCCATCTGCGCAAGCTCATCTATCGTATGCTCGGAGCTCAAGTAGGTGAGAGGGTAGTCTTTCATTTCCGTACGGAGATACGCGATATCTATCGTTTGCGTGTGGGACGCGGGAGTGTCGTAGGCGACAACGCTTTACTTGATGCCCGCAACGGCATAGTGATGGGCGACAATGTCAACCTCTCGTCTAATGTGTCGATTTACACCGAGCAGCACGACTATCGTGATCCGCTTTTCGGTTGCGACGATAAGAAAAAAAAGAAGGTTGTCGTTGGCGACCGCGTTTGGATAGGCAGCAATGTTGTTGTGTTGCCGGGAGTGGAGATAGGCGAGGGTGCCGTGTTGTGTGCCGGCTGTGTGGTAACCAAAGATGTCAGACCTTTCGCCGTAGTGGCGGGCATACCGGCAAGTGAGATAGGCGAGCGTCCGCGCGACCTCAGCTACGAGTTAGACGGCCGTTCGTGCCGCTTATACTGATCATGCTGATTTAACTGATTATACTGAACGACAGAAAGGGTGCCACTAATGTGACACCCTTCTATCTTGTGAAGAGAACGAACTACAACTTATGCAAGTTTATTCACATAAACTGCCAACTTCGACTTCAGGTTGCTTGCTTTGTTGACATGGATAATGTTACGTTTAGCAAGCTTGTCGAGCATACTGGTTACTTTCGGCAACTTCTCGGCTGCTGCAGCCTTGTCGGTTGTGGCACGCAAATCGCGAACGGCGTTGCGAGCTGTCTTTGCATAGTAATGATTGTGTAGTTTGCGTTTCTCTGTCTGACGAATACGCTTCAAAGATGATTTATGGTTTGCCATCTTAAATCGGAAATAATTTGTTTGTTTTACTTATGTCCAAGAAGCTTATATCCCTACAAGCTGTCTGTGACAATGATTATCTGTGTAGTCCATAGCAGAATCGAACTGCTCTTTACAGAATGAAAATCTGTCGTCCTAACCGATAGACGAATGGACCATCCGACTTTCGCACCAACTTACTATCTATTAGCCATTCAGGTGTGCTGAGCGACTAACGAACGCCCGTTTTTCACGAAAGCGGGTGCAAAGGTACGCTAAGTTTTTGAATTGTGCAAATATTTTTGCAGAAAAATGTTATTTTTATGTATTTTAGGTGATAAATGGTGTTGTTGTTTTAGTGGTGTTGCCCCTTGTCGGTTCAATCGAAGAAGCTTGTCGGTTCAATCGAAGAGTGTGGGTGTGTCGTCTGCCATTCGGCGAAGGATAGTCTTGAGCAGCACTTGTCGGATAAGATGGCTTCGGTTGGTTATCCGATAGCGTTTGCAGTAGCGTTCGATAGCATGTATCTCGCTGAGGTTGAACATGACTGTTACGCGGTTGTTGCGTGGCTGCTTGCGTTTGGCTGCCACACGAGTCTTCTTTTTGTTGGTTGTCTTCATGGCTATCGTCGTTTAAGGGCGCTACAGCTCGAAAATAAGTGAGGCACCTGTTTGTATGATGGCTCGACCTATGTTGTCGGCATACTTATTGCCATCGATGCTCTCGTATTGTTGCAGTCGGGTCTGCAGTAGCGAAGCGCGTAGTGCTATCATCACTGCTTTCTCGCTTGGTGTTAGCCATCGCCATCCTAAGCTTAGGTCTGCCGCTGCTCCTCCTTTTCGTGCTTTGTTGAGCGACACGGCATAGCCGGCGGAGAGCATGACGAAAGGTGCGCTCGGTTGAGTGGTGAGAGGGAGCATGAAGCTCAGTTGAATAGGCAGGAAAGGTGCCGATAGCTTGTCTTGCAGTCCGTCGGTGGGTGAGAGGAAGAGATGCCGGTAACCTATCTGTCCGCCAAGCAACATACGCCTATCGCTCAACACATAGCCTCCGATGGTGAGCGAAGCGCCCGCCTCACCTCCTTGCATGAAGGAGGGCATCGTTGCCCAGCCGCTCCTCAGCTCCACAAGCAGACCCACACGCTTATGAGACGCCGAGGGCTGAGCTGTTGTCTCAACCTCAGCGGTCTCAACCTCTTCTCTGCCGACAATCTCGGAGCGAGGATACTGATAGCGCGAACCTTCAGAGTCCTTGATGATAACAACATCGTCGGTCTCAACAAGTATTTTGCCTACTATAGTCTGACCATTAGACAAGGTCAGACGCACATCGGCAAAGGTACTCGTTGCAACGAGCAACACAAGGCTCAGACATATAGTTCGTAAGTGTTTGTACATTTGCTCACAAAGGTACAACAAATCTCTGAATGCCACAAATAATCAACCAATTTTTTGCCTGTTTCTCGCAAATTAACTACCTTTGCACCTCTAAAATTTATCCTGACAATGCCAACTCATGCTTCATCATCTTCTGCTTTTTCTGAGTCGCTATTGAACGATTTGAACACTCAGCAGCGTGCTGCCGTTATGTCATGCGAGGGTCCGTCGTTGGTGGTGGCAGGTGCAGGCTCGGGCAAGACGCGCGTGCTCACCTATAAGATTGCCTATCTGCTCTCGCTCGGGGTGAAGCCTTATAGGATACTTGCTCTCACTTTCACCAACAAAGCAGCTCGAGAGATGCGCTCCAGAGTAGCGTCGTTGTTAGGCGACAAAGAGACCATGCAACTGCGTATGGGCACTTTCCACTCGGTTTTCTCGCGCATACTCCGTAACGAGGCAGAGAAGATAGGCTTCACGCACGACTATACCATCTACGACACACAAGACTCTCGGTCGCTCATCAAGAGCATCATCAAACAGATGCAGCTCGACGAGAAGATATACAAACCATCGCAAGTCCACTCGCGCATATCGTTAGCAAAGAACAACCTGCTATCGCCTCTTGACTACTCGCGCGACAAGAGCATAACTCTCACTGACAACTTAGACAGGATGTATCAGATGTCTGAGATCTATTCGGTTTATGAGCAACGCTTGAAAGAGTCGAACGCAATGGATTTTGACGACTTGCTGTTTAACACCTTCCGTCTGCTCGCCAACAACGAAGAGGTAAAGCAGAAGTATCAGAGGCTCTTTGAGTTTATCTTGGTTGATGAGTTTCAGGATACCAATATAGTGCAGTATTGTATAGTGAAGATGCTCTCAGGCGGGAAGCGCAACATCTGTGTAGTGGGCGATGATGCACAATCGATATACTCTTTCCGTGGAGCTAACATAGGCAATATACTCTCTTTTCAGTCTGACTATCCTGATGCTAAGCTCTTTAAGTTAGAGCAGAACTATCGTTCCACTCAGACCATAGTCAACGCAGCCAACTCTCTTATCAGCAAGAACAAGAACCGCATACCTAAAGAGGTCTATTCTGAGAACGAGGTGGGCACTAAGCTCCGCTATTTCCTTGCCTCCGACGACCGTAGCGAGGCCAGACATGTGGTGGAGGAGGTGGTCAGGTGCCATCGCCGTTTGGTTGAATACGACGACATGGCCATCCTCTATCGCACTAATGCTCAGTCGCGCTTGATAGAAGATGAGTTGCGTCGTAATGGTGTTAAGTATCGCATCTATGGCGGTGTGGCATTCTATCAGCGCAAAGAGATCAAGGATGTGCTGGCTTATGTGCGTCTTGCTGTCAATCATCGCGACAACGAGTCGCTCCGCCGCATCATCAACTACCCTGCTCGCGGCATAGGCGACACCACTCTCAAGAAGCTCTCTGACGCTGCCTTAGCGGCACAAGTGTCTCTGTTAGAGGTGGTGGCAGACCCTCAGAGGTATGGAGTGAGCGTCAACAATGGTATGTTGCACCGCCTCTTGGCTTTCCATCAGCTCATCGTTGGTCTGAGCGAGAAGAGCAGTCAAATGAGTGCGCAGCAGTTCATACGCCAAGTGCTTGACGACTCCGGCATCTTAGAGAACGCTCGTAACGACCTCAGCACGGAAGGGCAAGAGACGCTTGCCAACATCATCGAGATGGTCAACTCGGCTGCCGAGTTCGAACAGCGGCGCAGGCTCAACGAAGGCGATACCTCTGCGGAGGCGGAGCTGCCGTCCATCAGCGAGTTCCTCGAGGAGGTGGCGTTGCTCACTGACCAGGACGAGAACCTCACCGACACCGAGTCGCGTGTGACCCTCATGACCATACATGCTGCCAAGGGATTGGAGTATAAGGTGGTGTTCGTCGCCGGATTAGAAGAGGGACTCTTACCTTCCTCTTTCGTTAAGACGGAGGATGAGGTTGAGGAAGAGCGCCGACTGTTCTATGTGGCGGTAACGCGAGCTAAGGAGCAATGCTTCTTGAGCGGTGCCAAGGGGCGCTTCCGCAATGGCGAGTTTCAGTTCTCGCAAGAGAGCCGGTTCGTGAAAGATATCGACAGGTCTTATCTGAGTAAAGAAGAGGCGAGTGCTGCTTCCGACACACGACCGACGAGTCATTGGGGAGGCTGGAACATGCCCTCTATCCCTACAGCCCCCACAACCCCCACGGCTCAGATGCACCGAGTGGCTTCCACCAAGAGTCAGCCCTCTGCCGGACGACAACAACTGAGCAATCCGCAGTTCGACAAAGGAACAAGAGTGAGACATCAGAAGTTCGGCGACGGGACGGTGATAGACACCTATATAGAGAACGACAACGAGAAAGTGGAGGTTAAGTTCGACCATTCGGGTGTGCGCGTGCTGATGCTGCGCTTCGCTAAGTTAGACAGAGTGGAAGGGTGAGATACCGACATTGATGATAGATTTTGTTTGTCGTTGTCGGAAGAAAGCATTATCTTTGCAGGCTTTTTCAAAGAAAGCATCGTTTATATGAACCAAACACATCGTTTCAATCAGCGTCTTCGTTACCGTTTCCGTCGGTTCGCGCGCAAGAGCTACTCGGCTTTCATGAGTCTTCATCGTGAGGTGAGCATAGGTCGTGTGAGAGCTCATGTGTGCAACTTAGAGATGCTCAAGTCGGGTCGTGCAGTGGCTTTATGCAGCCTTTGTGTGGCGTCGATGAGCCTGACGGCAGCCGACGAACAGAGCGCGGTGCCTCTGCTTGATAGAGAGCAACTGACCCTCGAGGAGGTTATGGTCGTTGCCGAGAAAGCAGAGTTGCAGAGTCAGAACCTCCGAGTCATCAATCTTCTTACTTCTGAGCAGATAGGAGCTTTACCTGTCAACAGTGTGAGCGACCTGTTGGATTATCTGCCGGGTATCGACGCCCGCTCACGCGGTGCCAACGGTGCCCAGACCGACATATCCATACGCGGTGGCAGCTTCGACCAGGTCATCGTCCTTCTCAATGGTCAGAACATGACCGACCCTCAGACCGGACACTACACCATGGATCTGCCTATCGACCTGAGCATGATAGACCATATAGAGGTGCTCACCGGTACGGGTATGAGTCAGTTCGGACTGTCAGCTTTCTCCGGCGCCATCAATATTGTGACGAAGGAGAACTTTGGGGACGATAGTAAGCCTCACTTCAAGGTGGGGTTAGAGGGCGGAGCCTACGGGCTGTTCCATCCCTCGCTCTCAGGTGCTTACGACAACGGGCGGATGTCGTTGACCGCCTCGGCGCAGTACAACAGCTCGACCGGCTATGCCGACAACACCGACTACCGTATAGGCGACCTCTTCGTGCGCTCGGCTATTCACCACCGGAGCGGTGAGTGGCAGGTGCAGGCAGGAGCACAATACAAAGGTGTTGGCGCCAACAGTTTCTATTCGCTCGCCTATCCCGACCAGTTCGATGCCACCAAGACAGGTCTCTTAGGGCTTAACTACCGCAAGCGCCTTGGAGCGTTCACCGTCCAGGCGCAGCTCTCTTATCGTGCCCACCACGACCGCTTTGAGCTCTTCCGTGAGACATGGAAGAGAGTGGAGCCGGCAGCGTGGTACACCTCGCATAACTACCATCTCACGCAGACAGCCGCCGCTAACCTAAGCGTGCGCTATGCCTCACGCGTGGGAACGACAACGGCAGGCATAGAACTCAGAGACGAGAACATCCTGTCGAATGTGTTAGGCGATGAGCGCAAGAACGCAGGGACGTCGAGGTTCACTCACTCGAAGAACCGACTCAACATCAATTATTTTGCACAGCAGACCTTCTATTGGCAGGGTCTGTCGGCAGGAGTAGGGTTGTCGGGCAACTGGAACAGCATGTTCCTCAACAACATGGCATGGAGTGTTAACCTTGGCTATGAGTTGCCTAAGGGTGTGATGATCTATGCTAACGCCAACCAGGGTGTTCGTCTCCCCACTTTCACCGACCTTTATTATAAGAGTGCCACTCAGCTCTCTAACCCTGAGCTCAAGCCCGAGAAAGCTATCACGGCTGAGTTGGGTCTGAGATGGAGGGACGAGCATTGGTCGGTGCAAGGCTCAGGCTACTATCGTTGGGGCAGGAACATCATCGACTGGGTGCTCATGCCCGGCGAAGACCGTTGGCAGTCGAAGAACCTGACGGAGGTCAATGCGGCGGGTTGTGAGGCGCAGGCAGCCTATCGACTGAACGAGTGGCTGCGAGAGGTGTCGTTGAGCTACACTTTCTGCCATCTCGACAAGCGGGCCGACGGGTTCATCTCAAAGTATGCACTCGATTATATGCGGCACAAGCTCGTCTTCAATATCCGTCATGGTATATGGCGCGGGTTGGGTGCTCAATGGACGCTCAGTTGGCAACAGCGCGAAGGCGATTATACCAACCGTCAGGGTGAGGTGGAGAGCTACCGTCCTGTAGTGTTGTTCGACGGCTCGCTGTTCTATGAGTGGCGTCGCTGGCGTTTCTCGGTTGACGCCACCAACCTCATCGGTACGCAGTATTACGACTATGGAGGCATACTCCAACCCGGGCGCTGGATAAAAGCAAAGGTTAATGTGTCTCTTTAGAACCACTCCTACCCCTCCTTAGGAAGAAGGGGAGTATGACAACGCCCCTCGTGCTCATAGCATGAGGGGCGTTGATTTTATGACACTCAGTCCGCTGACACTCAGTAGGCTGATGTTCAGTCTGCTGTTTGTATTAGAGCCAGCGTACGTATGCGAAGTCCATGCGGTGCGGCAACTCTGCGTTCTTGGGGAACATACGGAAGCCGAACTTCAGGCCGCCGGCATAGTCGAGCTGGTAGGTGGTCTCGAAGAACATGTGCGAGCCTTCGGTGCGAACCAACTTGAGCTCTTCTACTTCGTAGAGCTTGTCGTTGTTATGCAGTGAGGTGCGTACTGCTACCAGTTCAACGCCCAGACCTTTGTCGTTGAGCTCATGTGTGTCGATCTCGACCGACAGCTTGTATTGGTCGCCCACCTTGGGGTCGCGCATCATAGCCTCGGGCATGTCAACGCGAACGACCTCTATATCGTTCCAGTGAGCAGCGATGTTCTCTTTCCAGCTTACTATCTCGCGCGCCTTGGCGTAGTTGTTGGCTACGAGATGGCGGTGGCGTTTGGCAAGCTTGAGGTAGAAACGGTCGAAATAATCGTCCATCATGCGCTTGGTAGTGAAGCGAGGAGTGATCTTAGTAACGGAGTTCTTGATAGTCTCCACCCACTCAGGTGAGTAGCCTTTCGAGTTCTTGGCATAATAGAGCGGGATGATCTCTTTCTCGAGCATCTGATAGATAGTGGCGGCATCCAGTTGGTCTTGGTGAGCCTGGTTCTCGTAGGTGCGTTTGTCGGTGAGCGCCCATCCGGCACCCTCAACATAACCTTCGAGCCACCAGCCGTCGAGCACTGAGAAGTTCAAGACGCCGTTCATCTGAGCTTTCTCGCCTGAGGTACCCGATGCTTCGAGCGGACGGGTAGGAGTGTTGAGCCATATATCTACACCCGACACGAGACGTTTGGCAAGGCGCATGTCGTAGTTCTCAAGGAAGAGTATCTTTCCCAGGAACTGGGGCATACGGCTTATCTCGATGATGCGTTTGATGAGTCCTTGTCCGCCTCCGTCAGCAGGGTGAGCCTTACCGGTGAAGAGGAACATGACCGGATATTTCTCGTTGTTGACGAGTCGCTCGAGACGCTCGAGATCGGTGAAGAGCAGGTGTGCTCTCTTGTAGGTGGCGAAGCGTCGTCCGAAACCGATGATGAGGGTGTCGGGGCTCATGTTGTTGACGGCTCTGACGATGCGTGCAGGGTCGCCCTGAGTCTTCATCCAGTTCTCGCGGAACTGCTCGCGTATGTAGTCGATAAGCTTACGCTTGAGGTCCATGCGGATACGCCAGATGGTCTCGTCGGGCAGGTCTTTATACTTAGCCCACATCTCAGGGTTAGACTGGTCGTGTATCCAGCGTTTGGGGAAGGTCTCTTCGTAGAGTTTCTTCCATTCGGAAGCTGCCCAAGTGGGCATGTGTACGCCGTTGGTCACATAGCTCACATGCAGCTCTTCGGGGTAGTAGCCGGGCCATATTGGTGCGAACATCTTCTTCGACACCTCGCCGTGCAACCAGCTCACGCCGTTAGCCTCTTGGCAGGTGTTGAGAGCGAACACCGACATCGAGAAACGCTCGTTGCTGCCGGCATGCTCACGACCCATGTCGATGAGCTGCTGCCAGTCGATACCCAACTGCTGAGGGTACTCTGACATGTATTTATAGAACAGTCCTTCGTCGAAATAGTCGTGTCCTGCAGGAACGGGTGTGTGGCAGGTGTAGAGTCCGCTGGAGCGCACTACCTCAAGAGCTTCGTTGAAGCTGAGGTGGTCGTTCTTAACCAGGTCGAGCAGTCGTTGCAGACCCATGAGAGCGGCATGACCCTCGTTGCAGTGATAAACATCTTTCTTGATGCCCAGCTTATTGAGAGCGAGCACACCACCTATACCCAACATTATCTCTTGTTTGAGACGGTTCTCTATATCGCCGCCGTAGAGCTGATGGGTGATAGAGCGGTCCCACTCAGAGTTGAGATCGTTGTCGGTATCAAGCAGATAGAGGTTGATACGACCCACTGCCACTCTCCATAAGTAAGCATACACCGTTCTGCCCGGGTAAGGCACCTCGATGATCATTGGGGTGTCGTCCTCGTTCTTCATCTGCATGAGAGGCAGGTTAGAGAAGTTCTGTGCCTCGTAGTTGGCAATCTGCTGACCCTCAGGTGAGATAGTCTGTGTGAAGTAGCCATAACGATAGAGGAAACCGATAGCGGTCATGTCAACATTGCAGTCGCTGGCCTCTTTGAGATAGTCGCCGGCAAGGATACCCAGACCACCTGAGTAGATCTTGAGCACATGGGTCAGACCATACTCCATCGAGAAATAAGCGATAGAAGGCTTGGAGGCATCTTTCTTCTCGTCCATGTAAGCACGGAACTCGGCATAGGTGCGATCAAGCTGAGCGATGAACTCTTTGTCTTGACCAAGCTCAACGAGCTTGTCGTAACTTATGATGTTGAGCAACATGATGGGGTTCGACTGAGCCTTGTGCCAAGCTTCATTGTCGATGTAACGGAAGATGTTCTTTGCATCTGAGTTCCATACCCACCAGAGGTTGTAGGCAATCTCTTGCAGTTTTTTCAGATTTTCGGGAAGATTCTGATGTACATTGATCTCTTTCCAATTGGTCTGATTGACCTCACTTACTTTAATACGCATAATCTTTTATTGATTTTATTTTGTTGGTTAGTTGTGTTTGTTGACCGAAAAACAGCGCAAAGATAATAAAGTTTTTTGATTATTCAAAACAGGTTGGTCATAATGACAAAAATATGTGCAAAATGCAACATAGCCTTTCCTTTCTGACACTTATTTAATTTCTCACGCATCTGCTGAAGGTGTTAGGTATAGGTGTCTCGAAGTGCAGTGTCTTCTCTGTGACGGGGTGTACGAACTCGAGCACTCTGGCGTGCAGGGCGAGTCGGTCGATGGGCGGTTCTTGGTGTGAGCCGTACTTACGGTCGCCTGCGACGGGGTGTCCGATGCTTGCTAAGTGTACTCTTATCTGGTTGGTTCGTCCGGTCTCGAGGTTGAGCTCGACCAGCGAGAAGGCTCTTGAGTCGGCTCTCTGAGCCGATTGGAGGACGCGGTAGTTGGTGATAGACAGTTTGCCTCCGTCGTCAACGGGTGACGAATAGACCACGGCATTGCGTTTGTCTTCGGTCAGATAGGTGCGTATCTGCCCTTCTGATTGTTCGAAGAGTCCTTCTGCCACAGCCACATAGGTGCGTTTGGTGACGAGCTGTTTCCACCACTCACGCATATATTCTTGCAGCTCTTTGGTCTTAGCGAAGACGAGCAGTCCGGATGTCTCTCGGTCGAGTCGGTGCACGGTGTAGATACCTCCTCTGGGGTTAGAGCGGCGCACATACTGTTTGAGGATAGAGAAGACGGTTGTCTCGGTGGAGCCCGGGTAGGTGGCAACGGTGAGCAGTCCTTCTTCCTTCTCTACCACGATGAGCCACTCGTCTTCATAGACGACGCGCAGCTTAGGGTGGTGCAGTTCTTCGGATGGCAGTCCGTGGCGTATGCTGATAGTGTCGCCTGTGTTGAGAGCGGAGGTGGGATTGGTGATGATCTCTCCGTTGACGCTTACCTGTCTGTGCTGGAGAAGTTGTTTGACACCTGTACGCGACATGCCGCCCATCTTGTCGAGCAGGAAAGGCAGGAGAGTGGTCGGCTCGTTGACGCGGAGCAGGGTGTTGTTAGGTTGTTTCATGATGATGACAAAACAACAAAGGGGCGATATGTTCGCCCCTTTGCCTTGATAGAAAAATTATTTCTTATGACGATTGCCGTAGCGCGACATGAACTTGTCAACACGACCGGCGGTATCCACGAGCTTCGACTTACCTGTGTAGAACGGGTGCGAAGTGTTCGAGATCTCAAGCTTAATGAGCGGGTAGGTCTCACCGTCAATCTCGATAGTATCTTTCGTTGCAGCGGTAGAACGGCTGAAGAACTGTGTTCCGTCAGACATATCTTTGAAGACTACCACGCGATAGTTATTTGGATGAATTCCTTCTTTCATAATGTCGTTTGATTTGAACGGTTAATTACTCTGCTTCTTCAGCCACAACGGTGAAGTTGATTTCTGCCTTTACATCGCGATAGAGTTTAGCCACGGCTTTGCCTGCGCCAAGCTCTTTCTGAGGCTCAACGGTGATAAGCTTGCGGTCAACCGAGATGCCTGCCTGCTCGAGAGCGTCAGCCACTTGCTGGTTGGTTATCGAACCGAAGATCTTACCATTCTCGCTTGCTTTAGCCTGGATCTTAAGCTCAACGGCAGAGAGCTTGGTGGCGAGCACTTGAGCATCGTCGTGCAGCTTCTGGAGCTTATGAGCCTGCTGTTTGAGGTTCTCTTGCAGTTGTTTCTTGGCACCTTCCGATGCTATTACTGCCATCTTCTGAGGGATGAGGTAGTTACGACCGTAACCATCTTTTACCTTAACGATATCGTTCTTGTAGCCAAGGTTAGCTACATCTTGAATAAGTATTACTTCCATAGTGCCCTCCTTATTTCATCATATCGGTTACGTATGGGAGCAATGCCAGGTGGCGTGCTCTTTTAACTGCTTGTGCTACTTTTCTCTGGAACTTGAGTGAAGTACCGGTGATACGGCGGGGAAGGATCTTACCCTGCTCGTTGAGGAACTTCTTGAGGAACTCAGGATCTTTGTAGTCAATGTACTTGATACCGCTCTTCTTGAAACGGCAATACTTCTTTTTCTTCTGGTCGCTTTGTTGCGGAGTCAGATAACGAATCTCTTGTTCTGCCATAATTAAGCCTCCTCTTGTTTTTTAAGATTAACATTGCGGCGTTTTTCTGCATACTCAAATGCATACTTGTCGAGGCGGAACGAAAGGAAACGCAGTACTTTTTCGTCGCGACGGAATGCTGTTTCGAGCGTTGCGATGACTTGGGGCTCTACATCAAACTGAAGTAAGGCATAGAATCCCGTAGTCTTGCCTTGGATAGGGTAAGCCAATTTCTTCAAACCCCACTCCTCACGGTTAAGAATGGTACCGCCATTCTCCTTGAGAAGGTTCTCGAATTTGTCAACCGCTTCCTTCATCTGTGGTTCAGATAAAACGGGAGTCAGAATGAAAGCGGCTTCGTAATGATTTAACATCTGATTGTTGTGAATTATTAGTTAATATTATGCTTCTGCCTGCACTCTCAAAAGCACATCGGGCGAAAAAGCGTGCAAAATTACAACATATTTCCGGATTACACAAATTTTTCTGGAAAAAAATAGACCGCTGCGCTGTTGGACCGCTGCGCTGTTAGATGTTAGACCGCTTTGCTGTTAGATGTTAGACCACGTTGCTGTTAGATGTTAGGCCGCGTTGCTGTTAGAGGTTGGACCGCGTTGCTGTTAGAGGTTATATTGGACGTTTTCTCCGCATGGTCTCCCCCTCCTTCCCTGGAGGGAGGGGGTGAGGGGGCGGGAGGGAAGTAAGTAATAATAAGAGTAGTAGCGTAAATCTAAAAGATAATTCCAACCACCCCTTACCCCTGACTA
>CAMHOK010000003.1 GCA_946186735.1 uncultured Bacteroidales bacterium | reverse complement strand
AAACCAATAATCATTATGAAAGAGCAAGTATTAAACGCGATGCGTGCAGCCGGCAAGCCGGTGAGCGCAGGCGAAGTGACAGCAGCCCTTGGCGCTGATCGCAAAGAGGTGGACAAAGCGTTCGCCGAACTGAAGAAAGAAGGTGCTATTATCTCTCCTGTTCGCTGCAAATGGCAACCGGCATAATAAGGCTTGATGGTTATGAATGTTGTGTTAGGATAAATGCACAATATTTGCAGAGTTGAAAAAAAAAACTTAACTTTGCACGCTAAATATGCATAAGTGAGAATTATGAAGAATATAGCATTCATTGTCAATCCTATCTCGGGTACGCAGAACAAGAAGCGTATTCCCAAACTTATTGATAAGAACCTCGATCGCCATATCTGGGCAGCCAATGTCGTTTTTACTGAGTATAAGGGTCATGCTACCGAGCTTGCCGAGCAGTACGCTCGTATGGGTTTCGATGCGGTGGTGGCAGTAGGCGGTGATGGTACGGTCAACGAGGTGGCTCGGGGTCTGCTCTTCAGCAAGACAGCTCTGGGTATCATCCCCATAGGCTCGGGCAACGGCTTCGCACGACACTTAGGCATACCCCTCAGAGTCAATCGCGCCATCCAGATGCTCAACCACTCCGAAGCGCGTTTAGTGGACTCTGCAAAGATAGAAGGGCATCCTTTCTTCACCACTGCCGGTACGGGCTTCGATGCAAAGATCAGCGAAGATTTTGCCACTGCCGGCAAGCGCGGGATAATAACTTATCTGCAGCATATAGTCAAGGACTTCTTCTCTTACGAGCCCGAGCACTATATCATCAGAGGCATTGGTCAGAACGATGAGCCCGTAGAGCTCGAGACCGACGCTTTCCTCATCACTTGTGCCAACGCTAACCAGTGGGGCAATGCCGCGTACATAGCCCCCAAAGCCAGCATACAAGACGGATGGTTAGATGTGTCGGTGCTGAGTAAGTTCCCCTTACATGCCGTACCCGAGCTGGCGTTGCGACTCTTTGAGAAGACCATCGACAAGAGCCTGTATATGACCACCATGAAGATCCGTCAACTCACTATCGTCCGACCGCAGGAAGGACCTTTCCATTTCGATGGCGACCCTATCACTCTCCCCGCTGAGGTCAGCATCGAGGTGGTGCCCGACTCACTATATGTGCTCGCAGAAAAACAATACTGATAACAGCTCCCGCAATACTAACCTCTACTTGTTACTCTTCTCTCTATCATGACTATCCGACTCATCAACCGCTCCTCTAACCCTCTGCCCGCCTATGCTACACCTCTCTCTGCCGGCATGGACCTCAGAGCTAACCTCCTTGAACCTGTCGTACTCCAACCCATGGAGCGACGACTCATACCCACCGGACTGTTCATCCAGCTGCCCGAGGGCTACGAGGCGCAGATACGACCACGCTCAGGCATGGCTCTCAAGAAAGGGATAACAGTGCTCAACACACCCGGCACTATCGATGCCGACTATAGAGGAGAGATAGGAGTCATCCTCATCAACCTCTCCACTCAGCCGGTCGTCATCGAACCCGCAGAGCGCATCTGTCAGATGGTCATCGCACGATACGAACAAGCACAACTCGTGGAGGTGGAGACACTCGATGAGACAGAGAGAGGAGAGGGAGGCTTCGGACATACTGGAGTCAGGTAGATAAATGAAACAGATCAACAAACACAGATCAACAAACACAGATCAATAACCATAGATAACCATTGTGCTCAAACGATTGACTTACATATTACTGCTCTTCCTGCTTGCCGTGCCGACGCATGCAAAGAGAGTGAAAACCGAACCCGTCACTACCGACACACGCCGGCAACGACTCGACTACTATTTCTATGAGGCTGAGCGCTGCCTGAAGATGGGCGAGTACGACGCTGCTTTCGCTTTGTTTGAGTATTGCGAGACACTCGACAAGAACAACGCTGCCGTCGAGCATAACTTAGGTCTGCTCTATCAGGGCATGAACCGGATGGACCGGTCGACCGACTACCTGCGCCGAGCCTTCGAGCACGAGCCGATGGCATACTGGTCAGACTATGCTAACACCCTCTGGTACTCCAAACAGTATAAACAGGCAGAGAAAGTGCTACTCTCGGTGGTCAAGAACTACCCCGACCAGATAGATGCTATCACCACGCTCGAGGAGGTGTATGTGTCGTCGGAGATGATGAACCCCAAGAAAGCACTCGGCTGCATAGATAAGCTCGAGAAAAGGACAGGCGTAACAGCCTACTCGGCATCCCGTAGATACCGTCTCCTTCTCTATATGCACAAGAACAAAGAGGCTGCCGAGGTTATCGACAACTATCTGCTACTCAACCCCGATGACGATAGGTTCCGACTGTATAAAGCCGAGCTCATGCTCGAAGAGGGCAAACCCGTAGAGGCTTTCCGGCTCTACCAAGAAGAGAAACGACTCCATCCCGACAATGCCGATGCCTATCTCCACTTAGTCAATTATTACCTGCAGGTCAACGACACCGCTGACGCCCTCAAAGAGCTCAGCGATGCCATGACCTACGGCGACATGACACTGCAGAGAAAACTGACAGTCGTCAATATCTTCCGCTCGGTGCTCCTCACCGACAACGACCTCTTCCGTTCTATCTTACTCCAACTCGTACAACAGCACCCGCTCGAGGTGGACGCACATAAGCAGTTGTCAGAGTTCTATAGCCAAGAACACGAAGAGAGAAAAGCATTGGAGGAGATGTATATCATTCGCCAACTCACTCCCAACGACGAACAGGTCTATCAGAAGATCTACGATCAGCTCCTCAAGATGGACAGTACTCTCACCGAGCAGAAACAGATCATCAACGAGGCCTCTGCCACCTTCCCCAAAAGCCTCAAATGGCAACTGCTCAGAGCTACCGCCGCCTTGACCGAACAGCAGACCGACAGTGCCCTGCTCATCCTACAAGCCGCAGCTGAGATAACCAACCCCACAGAGCAGATGTATATGTTCGCTATCTATGCTCTGCAAGGCGACCTGTTCATGCAACAAGAACAGTACGAACAGTGCTTCGAGGCGTACGAGAAAGCACTCGCTCTCAACCCCGACAATATCTATGTGCTCAACAACTACGCTTACACACTCGCCCTCTATGGCAACGACCTCAAGAAAGCTGAGGCAATGAGCCAAAAGACAATAAAGAAAGAACCGGATAACCCCACCTACCTCGATACCTATGCTTGGATACTACACCTCAGAGGAGACGATGCTTTTGCTCTGTTCTATATCAAACAAGCAATGGAGAAAATGAAACCTGACGAAGATAACAAAGAGATACTCTCGCACTATCAGCAGATTATTGATGCACAAAACAATAAACAATAACGACCTAACCTACGATAAATCTTAGACAACCAGATATGAAACGATATCCTATCCTCCTTCTGCTCTTGCCGCTCGCATTGGTGGCTCTGCTCTCAACAGCATGCTCACCTAAGAACAAGACGGTCAAGCCCAACACTCGTCGTGTGATAACCACTGCCAAGACGGTTGAGTCGGTCATCCTCAATCAGCCTCAGTTCCAAACGGCTCAGGCAAAAAAAGCACGCCTCAGTGTCGATTATCAGCAACGCAAGGTGGCAACGTCTGCCAACATCAGCATCTATCACGACTCTATCATCGTCGTATCCGTACAACCTATGCTCGGCATAGAGCTCGTCAGAGTAGAGATAAGCAAACAGCAGGTGCTGCTCCTCGATAAGCTCAACCGACGCTACTGCACCCTCACTTACGACCAACTACGAGCCTCGTCTGCCATACCCGTCTCGTATAACGACATCGAAGACCTGCTAACAAGACATATCTTCGTCATCGGTGAGAGTCAGCAGTGGCTGCTCAATACACAACTCGAAGAGCAAGCGTACCCCGACTCACACAAGCTGCTCTTCCAAAAGACCAAGCTCAAGTATGAGTATCAACTCGATAACAGCACTCATCATATACTCACCACCAAGCTCGAGCATGCCGACCCGCTCATCACTCTCATAGCCGACTACCGGAACGAACAGACCTACGGCGAGGTCGTCTTCCCCTCAGTCATCCGACTCGGCGTCTCTTCCACCGCTATCGACCTCTCGTGCGTGGTGGAGATGGGACCTATCGAGTTCAATCAACCGCTTAACATCATAGCACCATCGCTGCAGAAAATGCAACAGGTGGACATCAAAACCATCCTTCCTATGTAATCCGTACCCTCAATGAAAAGAGTTATCTATATATGCCTCCTCTGTCTGCTGAGCGCCATCACCGTCTCAGCACAGACCGTCAAAGACCTGCAGCAACAACGAAAGAGGGCGCTGCAGCAACTCGAGAACACCGATAAGATGCTCAAACAAACAAAAAAGAACGAGACCGCCACAACCAACAAACTCAATATCATCAACCGCGACATCAACCAACGACGCAAACTCATCTCTACCATCAACTCCGAGATCACTGCCCTCGATAAGCAGATGAGAGAACTGACACGTCAGACCGACTCGCTTGAGAAAGAGTTAGAGAGAACCAAACAGGCCTACTCACGACTCGTCGTACAGAACTACCACGCTCACTCCAATCAGTCAATGCTGCTCTTCCTGCTCTCTGCCGACAACTTCAATCAGATGGTCAGACGCATGCAATATATGGCTGAGGCATCGGCTTATCACAAACAGCAAGTAGAAAAAATCAAACAACTGCAAGACGATATCGACCATCGCAACCAAGAACTTGCCGACAGCCGACAACAAAAGAAAGAGGCTCTGCAGACGCAAAACAGAGAGAAAGACCGACTCTCGTCCGACATGCGTAAGCAAGAGAAACTGCTCTCTTCGCTCAAGAAACAAGAGAAGAAACTCAAGACCCAACAGCAACAACAACAGAAGAAAGCCAACGAGTTGCAGAAGCAGATAGAGAAGATGATTGCCGAGCAACAGAAGAAGGCCGGGAAGAAAGCGCTCACCAAAGACCAGCAACTGCTTGCCGGAGGGTTCGAGAAGAACAAAGGACGACTGCCTTGGCCTACCGACAACGGCTTCATCTCAGGACAGTTCGGACTACAACCCGACCCCGTGCTCAAGTCGGTTACACGAAACAACAAAGGTATATATATACAGACAACAGCCGGCTCTACGGCAAGAGCCGTGTACGACGGAGAGGTGACATCATGCTTCTCTGACGGACAGACCAATGCCGTCATCGTCAGACATGGCAACTATTACACCGTCTATGCCAACCTGAGCAAACTCAATGTCAAGACCGGACAAAAAGTGAAAGCCAAACAGACAATAGGCACCATCTTTACCGATCCTGACGAAGATAATAAGACCGAGCTGTTCTTCCAAGTGTGGAAAAACAGAGACATAGAGAACCCATCATTATGGATAACTAAATAATGAGCTATGAAACATTCTTTTTATATCATTCCTTTTCTCATCGCAGCCCTGCTGTGCTCATGTAAGACCGACAACTGGATCGATTGGAAAGCGCAGAACGAGATGTTCATGATTGCTAACGGTAAGCGTCCTGACATCATAACCACCGCCACCGGACTCCAGTATAAGGTCATTGCCGACCCTAACCCTTCCGATGCCAAGCCCAACTCCACCTCCAATGTGGTGTGCGACTACAAGCTCGAACTCATCAACGGAGCCGTGCTGGACTCTACCACCAATGCTTATATGTCGCTCTCGGGCGTCATACCGGGTTTTGTGGAGGGTATAAGGAAGATTCACGTACAGGGCGATGTGGTGGTCTATGTGCCTTGGAAACTCGGATACGGCGAGAAAGGATCAGGAACGGAAGGCTATGAGAGTTTTGTGCCGCCGTACTCAACACTGATATATAACATTCACCTCACTGCTCTGACCAACTAATGATTACCCTCGACCAACTGCTCCCTCTCGGTACCATCCGTAAGCCGCACGGCAAACAAGGAGAGATGGTGCTCGATGCCGACAACGACCTGCTCGAACTCTTCGAGCCGCATCTTCTCGTGCTCACTATCGATGGTATCAATGTGCCTTTTGAGGTGGAAGAGCTGAGGACCAAAGGGCAAGACTATTTGCTCAAGCTCGAGGACGTGGACTCCGAGGGCGATGTTAGAAAACTCGTCAACGCTCCTTGCTACGCACTGAGAAGAGAAGTGCCGGAACAAGAGCACGACAGAGTAGTTGTTGCTACTCTCATCGGCTTCACACTCATCGACCAAAAGAGAGGTGAGATGGGGAAGATAAAAGATATCGACGACTCCACCATCAACACTCTTATGCTGCTTGATAACGGACTCGTCCTGCCTCTGCACGATGACTTCATTGAAGATATCGACACTGAGCAACACTCAATAACCGTCTCGCTGCCTGAGGGACTCGTTGACGATATGACCGCTGAAAATCAATAAAAAAGATCTGAAAACGTTTGATAACGACTAATAACGACGAATAACTGCCATGCAACATCCACACCGCCATACTCCCACGCTCCGGCTCCTGCTCTTGCTGCTGCTCTGCTCTTGCTCCGACCCCGTCTTCTATAGCTCAGTGCCCTCCTATCCGGTGCAACTGCAACTCAACATCTGGGGTGAGTACAACTATTTTGTGCAGGGGAGCGGTTTTCAGACCCTTTGCTTCACTGAGCGACGCTATGAGACCGACTTCCTGGGCTATGCCGGACTGCTCTTGTGGATTGACATGGGAGACCAATACAGGGCGGCAGACCTCTGTTGCCCGCATTGTCTTGACCGTGACGCACCCGTGCGCGTGGACGGCATCTATGCCGTGTGTGATAAATGTGGCGAAGAGTATGACCTCAGTTTTGGTGTAGCTAACCCAACGAAAGGCATATCCAAAGAGATGCTCCGACGCTACACCGCCACTTTCTCTAACGGCAGACTCACAGTATCACCATAATACAACAGAACCGTAGCATTGTAAAACAGAAGACCGTTTTATCTTCCTTCGGCAAGCACTTCTTCCACCTCTTTGAGTTGGACATACACCAAGAAGCCGCGCACCGCGTAGCCCATCTTGGTCAACTGCTCCATGTAGCTTCCTACCTGACGATGGTAGGCTGCTGACTTATGATCGCCGAACTTATAATCGATGATATGTGCCACGCCGTCTCTTATCATCAGTCGGTCAGGACGAAGTGTGGTGCCGTCAGCGAGGATGAGGTCGTGCTCAAGCAACAGCTGCTCCCAGCCGCCGTCAAACCAATGATACGGCTTACTGAGGCTGAAGAGCTGCTCAAGCTCGTCTCTGAGTGACGCCATATCGCTCTCACTTATCCCCCCCTCTCTTACCTGCTGCTCAAGAGCAGGCTCAAGGTCTTGCTCAGTCTTTATCAACGAGAGGATATCGTGTAGCACCTTACCTCTCACCACATGACTCAACTCTAAAGCCGAGGTGCCGGTCTTGGCCGACTCTATCAACTCCTCCAACTCTAACAGATGACGCTGACGCAGTCGCTGACCGATAGGCACCATCTTGCCGTAAGCAATAGTGTCGTTGTCTGCAGGAGCACTGTCAGCGGATGGCTCATCGTCGAAACGGAAAGAGTCAGAACCAAAATCGAAGAAAGGTGTCTCACCCTCAACCCGATGCTCTTTCTGCTTGTCATTAAGACATTTAAGTAAGAGGTGAGGCGTTAGTGATATGCGCTCATTCTCGTTTGCCTTACAGCATACTATCAACTCGCGCTTGGCTCGGGTGAAGGCTACATAGGTGAGGTTGATGAAGTCCATGGCATAGCCCAACTCTTCGGCGGCATAGTCTTGGTCGAACTGTGTGAGAAGCAGTCGTTTGCTATAGTCTAAAGCCACCAGAGGCATACGGTTGAAAGGCTCTTGCTTAGGCTCGCACCAGATGATGTTACCGTTATTATTGGTGGGCTCGCATATTTTCCAGTTGCAGAAGGGTATGAGCACGAGATCGAACTCCAACCCTTTCGACTTATGTATGGTCAAGGCTTGAATAGAGTCGGTGGTCCGGGGTGCGGCCAAGGTCTTTTTGTGTCCTGTCTCGTCCCAATAGCGGAGGAACTCTAAAGGGTGTGCCGTCTGTGTGGAGCAGAACAGATAGACGATGTCTGAGAAAGCCGTCAAGTAGCTCTGCGCATATTGCCATGTGTTGAGCGAGAAATGACAGATGAGCTTCTCTACCATCTGCATGAGCGGAGTGGAGATAAGGTCTTTAGGCAGGTCGGGCATAGGTGTAGTGCCCATAGCTTCTTCCCACAGGTGTTGGAGCTCATATCTGTAGAGCCGGTCGTTGGTGGCATAGAGCAGTCTTATGCATGTCAGAAGAAAAGCAACGGCAGGGTGTGAACCCACGGCTAACCCTTCGTTGGACGCCACTTTGTAGCCCTTATCAACAAGAGCACTGATAAGAACAGACAGCTCGCTGTTCTTTGAGGCTAACACAGCTATCTTGCATGCCTTAACGCCGCGCTGCAGAGCCGACTCAACATGGAAGAGCATCAGCTCTATAGCCTTCTCTTTGAATGTGTCTTGTGGCACCTCGTACAAGCGTACATGACCGCTCAGCTCTTTGTCGGCAACCTGGTGCACATCGGCATAAGCGTCAGTAACCTCGTGGCTCAGAGCAGTGGCTTGAGGGTTGCGATCGTTGAAATGCTGTTGCACATAAGCCGCATAATCATCGAAGCACTGTGAGTTGAAATCCACCACATCGCGGCTGCTGCGATAGTTAACCTTCAGATTGACAATATCGTCCTTGCTCAGGTGGAAGGTCTGCTCTACGTCGTGTTGCAGCAGATGGTAGTCTGACTGGCGCCAACGGTAGATCGATTGCTTGACATCGCCCACCACTAAGTTATTTTCGCCAATAGACATACTCTCCTGAAGCAGAGGTACGAAGTTTGACCACTGTATCTGACCGGTGTCCTGAAACTCGTCAATCATATAGTGCTTGATGCGTTGACCTATCTTCTCATAGACGAAAGGCGCGGGAGCCCCGTCTCTGACCACTCGGTTGAGCAGTGCAGCTGTCTCAGAGATAGGCATGCGGTTCTCAAGATGATTGCTCAGGTCGATCTGGCGAGCTACATCCGACAGCAGACCTGTGGTGTAGATATGATTGAGTATGACTCGCGCTGTGTGATAGCGCCTCACAGCAGTTTCCTGCATGAGCTCGGCAAAAGCGACAAAGAGAGGGTGGATATGCTGCACAAAGACAGAGCGAGCCGACTCCCGCTCTTCCTTGCTCAAGGTCTTAGAGGTCTTCGGAACAGAACTATCCGGGTCGTTGATAGCCTTGAGCATGTTAGGCTTGAGAGGATACTCGTACTCCGCCGGCGACCAATAGAGAGGAGCAAAAATGCCCTTAGAGAAGTTCTTGGTAGTGAGACCAAAACCCTTTAATTGACTCTCGACCTCGCTCCTTATCTTCCTCACATGGTTGTCCATGTCGAAAGTGATGGACTTGAGCGTGCTTATGTACTCGCTAAGCGCTTTTTTGTCGTGCAGTATGTTGTCGGTGTCGGCAAGGATCTGACTGACATGACTATTGTCTAACTGCGTACTGATGGCTTGTATGGCCTTCTTCGGGTTCCACTTATCGCCATTGTCAATACGGTGAAGCATGAACTGCGTGACCCATTGGAGCAGGTCTTGGTGCTCGGGAGCAGAGATGTCGAACAGCATATCGTCGATAGCACGCTCGCGAACAGCATCTTCGTCAAGTTCGATGTTATAGGTGCCCGACCACCCCAGCTCGTGAGCAAAAGAGCGCACTATACGCTGGAAGAAACTATCGATGGTGCTGATAGAGAAGAACGAGTAGTCTTGAAGGATGTCGTTAAGACACTCGCCCGCCCGACGGTCCACCTGATCTCCGCTCATCCCTAACGCCGAGCTCAACCACTCGCGGTACTTGCTCTCAGAATGTGTGGACAAGGCAAAAAGAGAGTCAATGATACGCTCTTTCATCTCTGCCGTGGCTTTCAGCGTGAAGGTGACGCCGAGGATACGACGATGACTCATCCTTTCCTTGTCTTTCAGGAGCATGAGTATATATTCGCGCGCTAAGGTAAAGGTCTTACCCGAACCGGCTGAGGCTTTATAAACTTTTAAGGGCATATCTTCTCGTTATTAGTGGCATCTCTTCTCATTATCAGAGGCATATCTTCTCATCTTCTCGCTTATCTGATACATCACTATTCCCGCTGCCACACTCACATTGAGCGAGTGCTTGGTGCCGTACTGAGGGATCTCAATAACACCGTCAGACATGTCAACCACCTCCTGACTCACTCCAAACACTTCGTGCCCCAAGACAACGGCTATTTTCTCGTCGCTTGCGACCTCGAAAGAGTCGAGAGTCTGAGAGTTCTCGGTCTGCTCTACCGAGTAGATGAGATAACCCCTCTCGCGCAAGAAAGCAATGGCTTGACGAGTGTCATCGAAATGCTGCCAAGCTACCGACAACTCGGCACCCAAGGCGGTCTTATGGATCTCTTGGTTGGGAGGGGTGCAGCATATACCGCACAACAGCACACCCTCTAAACCAAACGCATCGGCACTGCGAAAAACAGCACCTATGTTGTGCTGAGAACGCACATTGTCTAACACAATGATTAGGCGGAGCTTCTCCGAACCGACAAACTCGTCCACACTCATGCGGTGCATCTCGCTGACTTGTAGCTTTCTGTGAGACATAAACAAAAGAGGTGTTATTGACCGCAAAGATAAGAAAAAAAACTCGTTTGACCATATAAACACTCTCCTTATTGAGGAAAAATTAAAATCTTTCAGTAAGATTTTGAAATATGAGAATATCTTCGTATATTTGCAAGCGCAAGTTGTGAGCCGTGAGCATGACATGCGTATAACGGCAGAAAAAAAGTATAATAGATACAAATAATTTAAAAAGTATAGATATATGAAATTCAAGTTATCAAGTGCTAAGTTGTTTGCTCAACTTCAGGCTTTGGGCAAAGTTATAGTTTCGAAAAACAGCATTTCTATTCTCGATTGTGTTCTGTTCGAAATAGAAGGCACTACGCTTACTCTCACCGCCTCTGACAGTGAGACAACGATGAAGACCGCTATGCCTTTAGAAGAGGCTGAAGGACAAGGAAAAGTGGCTTTTGGAGCGCGTATCCTCATCGACACTCTCAAGGAGTTTCCTGAGCAGATGCTTACTTTTGATATCGATGACAACAATTTCTCCCTCAACATCACTTCCGACAATGGCGTGTATAGTTTCGTAGGTGTTAATGGTGACGAATATCCTCAGATGCCTCGTTTGGAAGATGAGAGCAACAAGGTGGCCATACCGGCAGAGACCTTGCTCAATGCTATCAACCGCACCATCTTCTGCACGGCTGATGACGAGCTCAGACCGGTGATGAACGGTATCTATTTCGACATGACTCCCGAGAACCTCACCATGGTAGCTACCGACGCTCATCGTCTGGTACGCTATCAGATAAATCAAGTAAAGGTGGATACCCCCTCAAGCTTCATCTTGCCCAAGAAACCGGCATCGCTCCTCCGTCAAGTGCTTGCCAAAGAATCGGACGAGGTGAACATCACCTACTCGCAGAAGAACGTATGCTTCGAGTTCAAAGATACTATCCTTATGTGCCGTCTGATAGAGGGACGCTTCCCTAACTACAACGCCGTCATCCCGCAGAACAACCAGAACAAGATCACCGTTGACCGCCTCACTCTGCTCAACGCCGCCAAGCGTGTGGCCGTCTTCGCTAACCAGGGTACAGGTCTCATCAAGCTCTCTATCAACGAGAACAGCATCCAGATATCGGCTCAGGACATCGACTTCTCTACCAGCGCTGACGAGACTATCGCTTGTTCGTATGTAGGACGACCGATGGCTATAGGCTTCAAAGGGCAGTTCCTTATCGAGATACTCGGCGCCATACAGTCCACCGAGGTGAGCATCGAGCTCTCTGATCCCTCACGCGCCGGACTCATTCTGCCTTTCGAACAGCAAGAGAACGAGAACCTCGTGATGTTGCTTATGCCGATGTTGCTTAACGACTAACCAAAGAAAAGTGAATCATAGAGTCAAAATCACAATCTTAGGCTGTGGTTCAGCCAAACCGACCAAAGAGCACACTCCTTCATCACAGATGGTGGAGATGTGCTCTAAGTCGTTCTTAGTGGATGCCGGAGAAGGCACGCAGATAAACATGCAGCGCATAGCCGTCAAGCAAGCACGCATGGACAACATCTTCATCTCGCACCTGCACGGCGACCATTGTTTCGGACTCATCGGACTCATCTCTACTCTGGGTATGCTCGGGCGCACACGCTCGCTTACTATTCATGCACATGCCGACCTCGAGAAACTGCTCAGACCCATGCTCGACTATTTCTGCAAGGGGATGGCATACGAGGTCAACTTCCATCATATCGACCCGTACAAGAAAGAAGTGATCTACGACGATCGAACGATGACCGTCACCTCGCTCCCCCTCAAGCATAGGGTGCCGTGTTGCGGCTTCCTGTTCGCAGAGAAGCAGCGACCGCCGCATATCATCCCGCAGATGTTCGAGCGATACAATATCCCTCTTGCTATGATCCCCGCTATCAAAGACGGCGAGGACTACCTCACTGCAGACGGACAACTCATACCCAACCAACGGCTCACACGACCCTCCTCTGCGCCTATCTCTTATGCTTATTGCTCCGACACCGCCTACTCCGAGAGGTTGGTGGAGTGGGTAAGAGGCGTCGATTGTCTCTATCATGAGGCAACCTATATGCAAGAGCATCTCGCGCATGCGAAGAAGAACATGCATAGCACGGCTTTCGAGGCTGCCACCATAGCCAAGAAAGCCGGAGTGGGACAACTGCTCATCGGACATTATTCGTCAAGGATAAAAGACGAGCAACAACTGCTCGCCGAGGCCAAGCAGGTGTTTGAGAACACCCGTCTCACCTACGAGGGTATGGTAGTGGAGATGTAAAAGAGTTTAGGGTTTAGAGTTTAGAGTTCAGAGTTTCGGGTTCAGAGTTCAGAGTTCGACATGTTGCGCCTCTATCTGCTCGCCCATGAAGATGGCAGCCGACTCAGAGAAGCGTTCTGCCGACTCGGTGGTGAGGAACTCTACCCCACCGTTCTTCTCACAATATCTTTCTATCTCAGGGTGCCTACGCAGATAATCTTCGAGCGAGGCAGCCACTATACTGCCCTGCGAGAGCAGGTTGATGTTGTGGTCGGTGATGGAGTGCTTGTTCATATACTCGTTGATAGCCTCGTTGATCTTTCCGGCTAAGAGGGGGTAGTGAGTGCAGGCAAGGAGGATAGTGTCGATGAGCGGATCTGTAGAGAGCAGTTGGTTGATATACTGCTCCACGAAATAGTTGGCTCCGGCATTATGATGTTCGTTGTTCTCGACCAGCGGCACCCACATAGGGCAAGCCTGCTGTGTGAGCGTGATGTGTTGGCAGTGCTTGCTTATCTCTATGGGGTACGACATCGAGTTGACCGTGCCGGGGGTGGCGAGCAGTCCTATATGTCGGGTGGTGGTGTAGTGCTCGATAGCTTCTACGGTAGGTCGGATGATGCCCAGCACACGGCGGTCGGGATAGAGGTGAGGCAGGTCGTTCTGCTGTATGTTTCTCAGAGCCTTGGCGGAGGCGGTGTTGCAGGCTAAGATGATAAGGTGGCAGCCGCGTGAGAACAAGTAGCGGACACACTCTAAGGTGTACTGATAGACAACCTCGAAAGAGCGTGTGCCATAGGGAGTGCGAGCATTATCACCTAAGTAGAGGTAGTCATACTCAGGTAGCCGCTCGCGGATACTCTTGAGGATGGTCAGACCACCAAAACCGCTATCAAAAACACCTATCATCTCTTCTCGTCTTCTTATTGCTCTTTTTGTTTATCTTCTTGTTTATCTTCTTGTTTTTGTTGCTCTTCTTGCTCGTCTGCTATGAGGTGCCAGTCTTCGGCACTTGCCTTATATTCATGAGCTTTGATGCTGTCGCCCAGCTGCAACGCTTCTTCCGACAACTCAAGGTAGCGTTTCTCTATCTCTTTTTGCAGTGTCAGTTGTGCCTGAGTTATCTCTTCTTGTGCCGGTTGGAGGTGCTGACTGAGTGAGCACAACTCCCATGCGAGGAGCATGTCGTGAATGTTCCGCCGCATAGAGTTGTCGGGCAAGAGTTGGCGGATGAGTCGGTTGGTCTCACTGACCATGTTCTGCCTATGTCCCTCTTTCTCGGAGTCGAGCAGGGTGGTGGAGTGTAGTACTCGGTCGTAGATGAGGCTCACCGTCTCCACATCGTAACTCTTCAGGGCCTCTTTGGCTTTCTTGAGATAGAGTCGGAGCAAGCGCTCGCGTTCGGCGTTGTATTGCCCTTCTTGATAGAGCATCTCGGGCTGCCATACCCAACTGTTGTTAGCGCCCTTAAGAGGCATGCTGACGCCCTTGAGGTTGTCTTCTATCACTCCGAGCCGCTCATACACACCACAACGCGCCTCGGCATCGTCGAGGTCGTCGTCTTGTGCATGTGCCTCAATGGTTTGTTGCGCCTGGAGAGTCATCTTGTCCCAGTTGTCGTGCACAAAAATAAGAGCCATGCTGTTCTTCCGGTTGCGCTCAAGCAACAAGGTGGCATACTGCATGGCACCTATATAGTCTTTCTGCTGCTTGAGCCTGAGCATGGCATAAGTCAGGCGGAGCGTTGACGGCTCTTTCTGTTTCTGTTCAGTCTGTTCTGTGGCTTTCTGTTTCTGCTCTTGTTTGGCGGCGAGCAGAGGCAGACAGAGAGCGATAGAAAGGCATAAGAGGATAATCTTCTTCATAGCGTACGGTAGGTATTATAGCGTTTAGGCGGGTATTACAGCGTTAAGGCGTATTACAAGTATTACAAAAAGAGACGCCCGGAGCCTGAGGCAGGGCGTCTCTTTTGCTTTGTTATCTTATTGCAATTTGAAGTTAACGGGTAGTGTATATTTCACTCTCACAGGCTTTCCGCGCTGCTTACCGGGCGTCCACTTAGGCATGGCTTTTATAACTCGGACAGCCTCTTTGTCGAGCGAAGCGTCTCCTGACGAGCGTGCCACTTCAATATCTACTATCGAACCGTCTTTGTTAACCACGAACTGGCAAACGACACGACCCTGAATACCATTCTCTTGAGCAATAACAGGATACTTGATGCTACTGCTCAGGTATTTCATAAGAGCCGAGGTGCCACCCGGGAACTCAGGCATGTTTTCTACAACTACGAACACGGTCTGCTCATCTTCTTCTACTACCTCAACCTTAGTCTCGATAGGAGGAGCAATCTCGACTACTTCGTTATTGTCCTCACCCTTAACCTCAACATGTTCGGTCTCAACATCATCTTCCACTACTTCTATAGACTCCAATTCTTGTTGTACAGGTGGTGGAGGTGGTGGTGGAGGGGTGTTGTCTTGGGTTGTTACATCGATGTCAACTTCTTCCTCGAAGGCGATGTCAACATCAGCAATCTCGTGCTTCTTGATCGTTTCGGTCCACTCAAGAGCGACGAAGCAAACAGAAAGCACAAATACGAAACCCATCAGAAGATAAGTAAATTTCTTATCTTCGAGGCTTGCTTTCTTTGATTTCTTAATGTCCATGGTCTATAGAGTATTATGTTTGAACAAAGGTTAAAGAAGATGCTTCACTCGCATTTCACGGTGCAAATATACATATATTTTCTGACATTGCAAACTTTTTTCTTGCTTTTTTATAAAAATCACTTCAGGCACAAAAGAGCTTGTCGTTTCAACCAGCGTTTATATAGCGGAGTCTGAGGGTTGTCTAAGGGTGCTAATTGTTTTGCCCAAGGTGTTTGTCGTAGTCGGCGGATGGTTCTAACAAGTCTGATGAGCGACTGCTGTGCGGCTTGTTTGATAAGAGCTAAAGCCTGCTTGGAGAAGCCTTGTTGAGCTGCGAGCTGATAGAGCTGTCGGTCGTCCCACGAGTTGACCTCATCGAAGATAATACGCATAGCTCTGTCGCGTTTGTCAAGACCCATGTACGAGATTGTCAGACCTTCGTTATGCTCGTGATTGACATGAGTATAAAGGAAAGAGTCAACAAACGCCACCTTGTTGGCTAAGTGTATGGTTTTGATGTTGAAGATCTTGTCTTCTGCCGCCACCGTCTTTGTGTCTTCAAACCTTACCTCTTGTGCCAGCGATGTCTTGTAGATGGCGCCTAAGACGGGGTTGAGCAGCGACACGGGTCGCTCGGTGCCGCCCGATGAGAGGATGTCTTGTAGTGCCCATTGGCGGATGTTAGTAGTGTCTTGGGGTAGGTGTAAGCCGTTAGTGGGGTCGTCCTTAGCTGTTGTCTGAACGGCAGAGAAGACGATGTCGGCATCGGTGAGCAGGGCGCGACGGAGCAGTTGCTCTATCATCTGAGGAGCACAGAGGTCGTCGTGGTCAACGAAACACACATACTCGCTCTTGACCTGCATGAGTCCGCGGTTGCGCGACAGACCTATATGTAGAGGTGTCTGGTTGTTGAGGCATCGGAAAAGCGGGTCTTGCTCAGCCAGTCTCATGCATCGTTCGGCGGAGCCGTCGGTGGGACCATCGAGCACGAGGATGACGGGGCACCTGAGGGTCTGGTTGCTCAGACTCCTTAGGCATGCCTCGAGCTTGTCGCCGGCGTTATGCACCGGCACCACTATGCTCACAAGGTTGGTGAACGATGGGTATGTGTCAGATAAGGCTGTCATAGAGTTCTCGGAGTTGTTGTCCCACCGCCTTCTCGCTGAAAGGTTGAGCTTGCTTGCTGATGATGGCGGGAGAGTATCGTTGGAGGTTACCAAGCATAAAGTTGATGTTGTTCATCAGTTGTTCGCTGTCACCGACGGGCGTGAGCAGACCTGTGTCGGCGTTGATCACCTCGGGTGCTATGCCCACGGGTGTGGAGACGATAGGCAGACCGGCAGCCATGCTCTCGGAGAGCACCACGCCGGCTGTCTCGTAGTTAGAGAAAAGGACGAACAGGTTTGCCTCTCCCATCTCTTGTGCCACTTGCCGAGGCTCTAACTCTCCTCGCCAGCAGAGCATGTTGTCAGGCACTTGCAGTTGTCGGGCGAAGGTCTTCGCTTGGTCGATGTCTTTGCCCGTACCCACGAGGTGCAGACAGAAGTCTTGGCGCTGTCGGGCAAGCAGGCTCACAGCCTGCACAAGACCGCACACATTCTTCGCACGCTCATCGAAACAGCTGACATGGAGCAATCTGAGAGTGGTGCTTGATCGGCGCTCTTGAGCCGCGAAGAAGAACGGCTCCACCACGTTTCGTATCCTCCCGTAATGAGGGTGGTTGAGCCGGCAACGCTTCATGTTGCGCTCCAGTATCTCAGACACGGTGAGCACTGCAAGGGCATGCTTGACGGTATAGCGAAAGAAACGTTTTGTCAGGAAAGGCTTGTTCTCGTAGGCTCCGTTCTGAGGCAGATAGCCGGACCAATGTTCTACTATGAAATAAGGAATGTGGTGCTTGAGCCTCAGATAGTGAGCGAGCAGAGCACTCCTGCCTATGATGTTCAGTTGGCAGAGGTCAGGCTTGCCGTCTCTCAACACGCGTTTGTAGCCCTCCATGGCGGCTTGGCGGAAAGAAGAGCGATAATAGACTCGTATCTCACAAAGGTTTCCTTCTGTGTTCTCTTCTATTTCTATCGCCCTCTGCATGAGGCTGTCGTGGTGCATATACAACACACACACCTCAACACCTGCCTTGGCAGCGGCTAAGGCATGCTTCCTCACAAACAGACCGAACATCGAGTCGTCGCGATGAGGATACCACTCGGTTAAGAACAGCACTCGCATCTATCCTAATCGGCTAACAGATATACGATTGAGAAAAGTGAAGAAGGCAAACAGAGGCTTGTAGTACTTGCGTACGGAATAGTAGGTATGCGGTGTGGAGCCGAACTGCTTATAGTGGTTGGCCACGCCTCTGATCATGCTCCCCTCGAAATCGAAAGCGCGAGTAACCTTCTGTGCTAACTTCAATGCTTCCAAGACCAATAGTGCTCCGGCTCCTGAGTCTTTGAACTCAGGCGAGTAGCAAGGAATGAGGTAATACATCTGTTGGCTGTCCCAAACCACGAAAGCGGCGGCAGCGGTACGCTCTTTCTCATCTTTGATGGCGATGATCTGACCTTGATGGCGCGACATCGACTGGCGTGCTAACACAAGGAAGAACTCGCGGGTATAGCTGATGCGTTTCTTCTGTTGCCGGAGGCACAGGGTGTGGAACCGGTAGAACTCCTCGTCGCTCATCTGATAATCAACATGCAGACTCAGAGCTTTCTGGAGCTGGCGTTTCTTGTTTTTCGAGAAAGAGTCGATAATTTTCTGCATGTCGCTCAGGTCGTCTATGCGATAGCTCACTCGCTCCCTTTTCTTGAAGCCTTGCTCAACCATAGCATCCACCGTCTTGTTGCCTTCGGCATACTGTTGGTAGTAGTAAGCCAGGTGCAGCTGCTTGAGCTGAGCAACGAGGTCTTCGGTGATGAGCTTGACGCGCTCGCTCCGGTCAGCATAATCGGGGCGTATCCATATACCGCCTATCTGTGTCTGTTGAGGCATGATGATATAGCGCATCAACATACGCTTGCGTATGAGGTAAGGCAGAGCACCTTGAATATTGCCGCTCTTGTCGTAAGAGAAAAGGACATCCCACTGCTTGCCTGCGCACACCGCACTGAGCCACCACTCTTGCATGAACAAGTTGATCTCGGGATACTCTTGGCACAGCTGAGCATATCGTTCTTTGTTAGTCATAACACTGTCGTTGGGTTGGTCAATAAATGTAGGAGCGTAGTCATAACTCCGCCACAAAGTTAATACTTTTTTCTGATATCCAAAAAAAATACTATCTTTGCACTCTAAATCAAGCATATCTTATGAATACTTTCGGAGACCTGTTTCGTCTCACCACTTTTGGTGAGTCTCATGGCACGGCGATAGGCGGTGTTATCGACGGTTGTCCTTCTCGTCTGACTATCGACATGGAGCTTCTGCAGACCGACCTTCGTCGTCGCCGCGGTGAGGACATGAGTTTTGTGTCGTCTCGTGCTCAGAGCGAGAAGGACGAGGTTGAGTTTCTCTCCGGCGTGTTAGACGGTGTGAGTGAGGGTACTCCTATCGCTTTCCTTATCCGCAACAGTGACGCGCGCTCTTCTGACTACGAGACGCTTAGGTCGGTCTTGCGTCCGGGTCATGCCGATGAGGCTTATCTGCTCAAGTATGGCATACGCGACCATCGTGGTGGCGGCAGGTCTTCTGCTCGCGAGACGATAGCGCGTGTGGTGGGAGGTAGCATAGCCAAGCAGTTGCTCCGTGCTCACGGTATGAGTCTTGAGGCGCGTGTTGTTGAGGTGGGAGGTAAGCCTTATCCCTCATCAGAGGCGACCGACCTGCTTGCCGGTTGTGCTCGTGAGGGCGATAGCGTAGGCGGAGTGGTGGAGCTCTTGATACAAGGTATGGCAGCCGGTGTGGGCGAGCCTCTGTTCGATAAGTTGCAGGCGGTGTTGGCATCGGCGCTGATGTCTATACCTGCCGCCAAAGGGTTCGAGTACGGCTCAGGGTTCGCTGCCGCCAAGATGCGGGGCAGCGAGTCGAACAAGATAGACGACGGTATCTCAGGCGGCATATCCACAGGTGCCGACATACGCTGCCGCGTGGCTTTCAAACCCACACCCTCTATACATAAGCCGCAGACCATGCGCGTGATAGACGCTGACGGACGGGTGACAGAGCAACAGATAACCCTGCAAGGCAGACATGATGTGTGCGTCGCTCTCAGAGCACCGGTGGTGGTGGAAGCAATGGCTGCCATGGCTATAGTGAACCTTATTAACAAACACAATAATGACTCACAAAAATGAAACCTTTTGATTATCTTATTGTCGGTTCCGGACTGTTCGGGTCGGTCTTCGCACACGAAGCCAAGCAGGCGGGTAAGCGTTGTTTGGTTATCGACCGCCGCGACCATGCAGGCGGTAATGTCTATTGCGAGCAGATAGAGGGCATCAATGTGCATAGATACGGAGCCCATATCTTTCATACCTCCGACAAGCAGGTATGGCAGTATGTCAACCGTTTTGTTGAGTTCAACAGATATACCAACAGTCCTGTTGCCAACTATAAAGGTAAGCTCTATAACCTGCCTTTCAACATGAATACCTTCTATCAGATGTGGGGTGTTACCACTCCTGAGCAGGCTAAGCAGAAGATAGAAGAGCAGCGACAAGAGGTGGCTTGCCGTATCTCTCAACCCCGTAACCTTGAAGAGCAAGCGTTGCTGCTCGTCGGGAGAGACATCTATCTCACTCTCATCAAGGGATATACCGAGAAGCAGTGGGGCAGACGATGCGACGAGTTGCCAGCTTTCATCATCCGACGACTGCCTCTGCGTTTCGTGTTCGACAACAACTACTTCAACGACACCTATCAGGGTATTCCCATAGGTGGTTACAACAGGCTCATCAACGCTCTGCTCGAAGGTGTTGAGGTGCGACTCTGCACCGACTTCTTCGACCAGAGAGACTATCTCTCATCGTTGGCAGAGAAAGTGGTATATACCGGACCTATCGACCAATTCTATCAATATCGCTTTGGTCATCTCAAGTACCGCACCGTCAGTTTCTTGACCGAGGTGCTGCCCGTTGCCAATTATCAGGGCAATGCCGTTATCAACTATACCGACGCCGAGACACCCTTCACCCGTATCATCGAACATAAACACTTCGAGATGTTCGGCGCGGAGGTGGACAAGACGCCGTCCACGGTCATCTCGCGAGAGTACAGCACTGAGTGGAGCGAGGGTATGGAGCCTTACTATCCCGTCAATGATGACGAGAACAGCGCTCTCCTTGCTCAGTATCAACAGCTTGCCGCTGAGGAGAAGAATGTTATCTTCGGTGGCAGACTGGCAGAATATAAGTATTATGACATGGCACCGACAGTAGAGCGAGCTCTGAGGTGTGCACAACAAGAATTAGCCCTTTGACTTATGAAACGATTAACTATCCTTACTCTTCTGACCCTCTCTTGTCTTGCTGTTTGGGCAGAGGCTTTTCCTACGATGGGTAACGACAGCGTCTCTGCCGAGTTCTTCCGTCGTTGGTATCATTATGGCGATCTCACGCATTACTTAGACAACTATTCCGACTACTCTATCTACGAGGCAGAGACCACGGGCGAGTGGGCTCACTCCGACCGTCTGGTGTTCTCTGTGTCAGGCAACTCCTTCAAACAGTCGAAATACTATATCGAGGGTTTCCGCACCGACAGCCGTCTCAACCCGGGCTCTTCGGCTTTCCGTCCGAACATGCAGCAGACCGACATGACGATGGATTATCTTGAGGGTACGCTCTCTTTCTCTCGAGCCTCCGATGCCGAGAACTTCATTGCTTTCACCGGCAACAGAGGAGCGTTGGGCGGTATCTCACCGGGTACGCGTCAGCTCATCAACCTCTTCCATACAGCTGCCACCGAGCGCATACTGGACAACCGTCCGATAACCTATCGACCGTTTGTCACAGGTGCGGGAACGGCAGAAGCCGGTTATGCCGTGCCGCTCTTCGGCCGACACTTCTACCAACACCTCACCTTAGAGGTGGGTCATCGACAGGCACCTGCCTGGGACAGGAATGGTATAACAAGCATGGAGCCATCGCTGTACTTCAACCTCTCTGCCGACGGACAGATACCGCTCCGACCAACATCGCCTGTCAAGAACCTGAACTATCTGTTCGCCGTCAATCAGCGACACGATGCGATGTCGGAGTTCCTCTTCAACGCTGACGAGCAGGGCAAAGAGACGAGTTATACCTTCGGTATGTTCATCAACGACACGCTCAACCAACAGGACTATCTCAATGCCGGTGTGTCGCTCGAGATGCAAGATATGAAGCACCGTCAGCTCAGTTTCCGCCGTAACCTCATCGACCAAGACGGCGAGGCTTTTGAGCCATGGTACACCGACGGACTGACCACCGCTGTCAACACCTCCGTCAACTTCTCTCGTGAGTGGTTAGAGGGGTTAAGGCTCCGACTGAAAGGCTACAACTCGATCTTGCACCTCTCTCCATACGTCAATACCTTGAGCAACGAGATCTATGTACAAGGAATGGACGACCCAAAGTCATCGGGCGTGATAGCTCCCACTCACCTCTATGACATCAACTGGACAGCTCAGGCTTTCACTGCCGGACTGTTGGAGAACCAACTCACTATCGATTATGAGCACCGATTCAATGAGGTCTTCTCGCTTAATGCTTATGCCGGCTTGACTATCGACGGTATGCTCATGAGCCGCAAATCGATAATATCACCTAACTGGATAGCAGGTCTGAAGATGGACATACAGCCTTGTCCTTGGTTCCGTTTGGATGTCAACCTCTCGCACAACCGTATGAGCTATACCATCGACGATGTGCGTTTCTTCTCTAACGACTACCTCAACGGTGTGGCAGACATGGGCGGCGGCAACATGCTCACAACAGGTGGACGTTATCACGCTTACGACAAGAACCTGGGGTTGCAACAGCCGTCTTACTTCGTCCTCGATTTTCCATTCCGCTTCACTTTCGGCAAGAACGTGAAGAATGAGTTGAGTTTCTTGCAGCAAGGTCGTATCTATTACAACCAATGGACGACGGTGTTCACCGACGGAGTGAACAACAACGGTAGTTACGATGCCGATGGTATCTTTTTCTTCTCTCCGGCACAAGAGCGTCAGTACACGGTCAAGCGTCAAGAGGCTGCCGCCATGTCCGACAAGTGGATAATGAGCAACCCCTACTACCTCTCGTCGGTGGTCAAATATACGCTTGAGAGCAAGCATGTGCTTTTCTCCGTTAGTTGGCAGAGCTACCTGATGGGAGGAGTGAGCACCCTGGGCAACGGAGTGCTGCACAACAACATAGGTGTGCTCTCTGAATCGACAGCCAACCCCAACACATGGCGCAACGAGCGTAATGCAGCCGCACCTTATCCTATCCATGGCAGGACCGATCAAGACCGAGCATACATAGCACGCATACTGCTCACCTACAATATCAACGACTACATAGCTATCACCTTCAACGGGAAGTTCAAAGATGGTGTGCCGTTCTCTAACTTCAAGTATAAGACAGTCACTGACAATACCACAGGCTCACAGACGGCTATATGGAACGACGATACCAAGGGTATCAATCTCACAGATAATCATTTCGGGAAGAGAGAAGACGCTTTCTTCGATTTTGACTTTCGTCTGACCGGTCGTTGGACCGCCAATCAAAGGAAGTATGAGGTGTCGGCTGTGTGCTACAATATCTATGACTTCGGCACCGCCCTGACCGAATATACTTTCGATGATAAGATCTACGAGTCGCGTACGACCATGTCGCTGTGTATCCCGAGAGGACTGATAGTGAGTCTGAAAGTGGGACTATAAATAATAGGAGTAAAGAACTCCCCTCCTTTCTAAGGAGGGGTAGGGGTGGTTATCATCTCTGCTCTTCTCTTTCCATGAGTAAGATGAACAGGCATGTGAAGCCTAAATAGACGACCCCTTGTATGACGGAGAGTATGGTGTCGAACATCATGGTAACTACCATGATAGTGGCGAAGAGCGTGGCGAAGCGTCGTGCCGTTGACCTCACGGTGAGAGGTGAGAGCAGCCAAGCGGCAACGAACAGGAGCAGAGCCGCTAAGCCTAACTCCATCATCACTTCAAGATATTGGTTATGAACACCAAAATGCAGAGCACCATAATACAAGTGGTGCTCTTCGTATTTATGAGCCATATATGGTGTGGCGGAGCCTACTCCCATGCCATGGGCTAAGTAGTCGGAAGGTGTCTCTAATGCCAGACTCCATATCTTGAGTCTCGGCTCGGTCTGCTCGTCATGGAGGTGTTGCTCGGTCTGAGTGATCTGTTCGAGACTGAATCCCTCGAAGCGCGGATGTAAAAGCACCACCGCCACAGCCACCGCAATGGCCACAATGGCACTGCCTCCGATAGCTATCCACCGATGTCGGCCTCTGAGGTTCTGTATCACCCCTACCACTACTAAGAGGGGGAGCAAGAGCAGAGCCACACGCGACATGGTGGCGATGATAGCCGTGAGCAGCACCGTCTGGCAAACGATGAAAATGATGACGGCTTTGGGTTTGCCATAACGCTTACAACTGTCGTCGAAGAGGAAGAAACATAACACCATAGCTATGAGCATGATGATGCAATAGAAAGTGTGGTGCTTGATCTGTCCGAAGCGCACGAACGAGTCGAACCGGAAAGGCTCGAGTGTGCCCTCGAAGAAAGGAGTGAGCAGGTAGTTGATGTTCTGCAACCAATAGAAACAGAAGCAATAGACAAAGAAAGAGACGACGCACGCCACCACGAGTGTACGCGCTACCGTCTTCCATTTATAGTATTTGTTGAATCCGCAGACGGCGGCAATAGGCAAGAGCAGCAAGGTGACATGTTGGGCACGGAAGCCGTAGCTGTCGGCACCGGTCCAGAGGAGCGACACAGCCTCCCAAACGACAAACAGACATGCCGCATACAGAGGGATGTTGTCAAGGCGTAAGAAGTTGCTTTTGCTGAGGGCAAAAACAATCTTACCTTCTTCGTTGGTGGTGAGGAACGGGAACTCAATGATATATGAGATGAGCCAAACGGTCCACATCACCCTTACCAGGTCGTAACTGAAGGGCAGGCAGATGGCAAGAAGAAGAAAGAGATAGAAGTTCAACTGACCCGTTATATCTTGATATTTGCCGAACATAAGCTATTGTTTTTTGCGTTTATGTTTCCACCATCGCATTTGTCTGACGAGAGTGCAGCATTGGTCGGGGTCGAACGCCATCGTCTCGGCATAGGCTCTTGCCATGATGTCGAGTGCCTCGGGCTCGACGGGCAGTCGTTCGAACTGTCGGCACCCTCGTTGCATGTTTATATGCTGTGCGGTGAGCATACGGTTGAGGTCCACCACCTCGATATGGACCAGAGGAGGTGTGCAAGCGAAGAGTATGTTGCCGCCGGAGTAGTCTTGGTGGTAGAGTCCTTTTTGGTGCATGAGAGCGGTGAAGCGACCTATGTGTTGCAGTATAAGAGAGCGGTTGGGGAAAGAGGGGTTGTCGATAAGGTCGTTGAAGGTGTGAGTGGTGGCAGACTCTTCTGACACATAATAGCTCTCTCGGAGCATACCTAAGACTCTCACCTCTTTGTAGGCGATAGGCTGAGGTGTCATCTGTCCGAGCAATAGTGCATGCTCGTAAGAGCGCTTAGCTTTAGACGAGCGGAAGAAGCCGTAGATGAATGAGCGGAAGAAAGAGGGTGTGGCGAACTGTTTGATGGCCAGACCTTTGTATCGGCGCAGGGTGTTGCGTCGCTCGAAGATGATGTCTCCTTCGTCCCAGTGGTCGAAAGTGCCCACCGTGGTCTCACGACGGAAGAGGTTGAGCAGCCTTGACCAAGAACGATGGTAGTGCAGCGGTCCGCCTAAGTACTTGCGGAAGAATGGTGCATGTCGGCGGTTGAGCTCACTGATGAGCTCTCGCTTGCGGTCGCGGTCGGTAACGCGCTTGGACTGTTGGTGGATCCGATAATACAGTCCGACCTCAGGCAACTTCACAAACTCTCCTCCATTGGCGAAGATAGACAGCCAGAAGTCCCAGTCCTCGCGTATAGGCAGATGTTCGTTATACCCGTCTGTCTTGTCGTAATCGAGGCGTCGGTATAAGGCACTGATAGGAATCATGTTCTTTCGTGCCAACAGAGGGAGTGAGAAATCGGGTGTGATCCACTCGCCTGTCTTGTCTCCGAAGAACTCGGCTCTTGCGCCTACCGCTTTGATGTTCTCGTCTTTCTCGATAGCCTCTACGGCATGTTGGATGAAGGTAGGTGATATGCGGTCGTCGGCATCGACGGGCAAGATATAAAAGCCTGAGGAGTGCCGGATGGCATAGTTGCGAGCCTTAGCCACATTGCCTGCATTAGAGTGAACGAGATGTATGCGGGGGTCAACGGAGGCTGCCTGGAGGACGAGCTCGGCGCTGTTGTCGGTCGAACCGTCGTCGGCAACCACAACCTCGATGTCTTTATAGGTGGAGGCACACACAGAACGGAGAGTGTCGATGACAGTGGCACTCATGTTATAACACGGAACTATGACCGAGACCGTTCTCATATCCTGTCTAAGTGCTTGGTGAGCTTACGCCAATAATAGAGCAGAGGGTTAGTATATTTGAGTTTCTTCCAAGGTCGGGAGGAGTGTGGCAGGTGTACCACGGGTGTGTCGGTGAGCAGGATATTGCTCAGTCCTTTCTGTACTGACATGTGCGAGATGAACACATCGTACCAGTTCTTGGTCTCGTCTAAGTTGCTGAAGGAGTAGGTCTTGAGTAACGTCAGCGATAGCAGGGTGCAGCAGAAGCTGAGTCGTTTGGATGTGTTGACCTGTCCGATGTCGTACTTGCGTGCATACTCGTAGGGGTAGTTGATGGTTCCTTCTTGGTCGGTAGTGACGGCAGCCACCAGGCCGAATTTCCCTTCTTTGTTGTTCTCCACCACGCTGTACATCCGCTCGAAGGTGTTGTTTTGTACGAACACATCCGACTCCACGATGACGAGGTGTTGGTTGTTGTTGAGAGCGTGCTGTTGTGCTTGTTGCAGGACGAGACGGTAGTTAGGAGAGGGGTGGGAAGTGAGCTGACGTATATTAACCACGGTGAGTAGCGGCTCGGAAGCTGCCATCTGCTCGAGCAGGCGGGTGTTCTCGTCGGTGCTGTTGTCGTTATAGACGGTGAGGGCATAACCGGTGGAGACGATCTGTCGGATAGCTTTCTTAGCCATCTCCAACGAGTCTTTGACGGGCATGATGATATATAAGGGCAGAGGCTTCATGGTCAAGACGCTGTTTGTTGGTTGTCTTCGGGTCGGGTCTTTTTCTTTAGTTCGAAGTCGCGACCTAAGTAGTTCTTTCTCACTATAGGGTTAGCAGCGAGCTCCTCGGGAGTGCCGTGGAAGAGTATCTTCCCTTCGAAGAGCAGATAAGCGCGGTCGGTGATCATCAGGGTCTCGTCCACATTGTGGTCGGTGATGAGGATACCTATGTTCTTATCTTTGAGTCTCCACACGACATCTTGTATCTCTTGTACGGCTATGGGGTCCACTCCGGCGAACGGCTCATCGAGCATGACGAAGCGTGGCTCGATAGCGAGGCAACGGGCTATCTCTGTTCGTCTTCGCTCGCCACCCGACAGACGGTCGCCTAAGTTCTTTCTCACATGTGCCAGGTTGAACTCTTTGATGAGTTGTTCGAGTTTTTGTTTCTGATACTCTTTGCTGAAGTTAGTCATCTCGAGCACCGCTCTAATGTTGTCCTCCACCGACATCTTGCGGAACACGCTTGCTTCTTGCGGGAGGTAGCCTATGCCTCGTTGGGCGCGTTTGTACATAGGGAAAGTGGTTATATCCTCGTCGTCGAGGAAGATCTTCCCGTTGTTGGCGGTGATGAGTCCGGTGGTCATATAGAAAGTGGTGGTCTTGCCGGCTCCGTTAGGTCCGAGCAGACCTACTATCTCGCCTTGTTCGAGGTGAATGGACACATCGTTGACCACGGTGCGTTTGCCGTATTTCTTTATCAGATGTTCGGTTCTGAGTATCATTGTTCTGAGCGTTTTATTCTTTTATCTCGACCATGACTGGGCAGTGGTCGGAGTGTTGTGCGTCGGTGAGTATGTCGGCTCCCATTATGCGGCTGCGCAAGGGTTGGCTGACCCAGTGGTAGTCGATGCGCCACCCTGCGTTCCTCTCTCTTGCTCGGAAGCGATAGCTCCACCAGGAGTAGCGTTCGGGCGAGGTGTCGAAGAGTCGGAAAGAGTCGATCATGCCTGATGCCTCCAGTTGGTCGAGCCACTCGCGCTCTTCGGGCAGGAATCCGCTCACGCCTACCTGTCGTTCAGGATGATTGATGTCGATAGGTTTATGGCAGATGTTATAGTCGCCGCACACGATGATGTTCTCTCTTGTTTGTCGTAGGTTGTTGAGATAGTTGAGGAAAGCGTCGAGGAACTGCATCTTAAAGGCTTGTCGGATGTCGCCTGTCGTTCCTGAGGGCACATAGACGCAGACGACGGTGAGGTCGGCGAAGTCGGCACGCAACACCCTGCCTTCGGCATCGAAGACGGGAACACCCATTCCTGCAACGACACGGTCGGGCTCGCGCTTAGAGAAGATAGCCACGCCCGAGTAACCTTTCTTCTCGGCTGAATGGGCGTAGGTGTGGTAGCCCAGTTCGGCAAAAGCGAGGGTGTCGATCTGGTCGGCTTGCGCTTTGGTCTCTTGTACGCAAAAGACATCAGGCGACTCTTGCTCAAGCCATGTGAGCAAGCCCTTGCTGATAGCGGAGCGTATACCATTGAGGTTGTAGGAGATGATTTTCATTGTATGAGTTCTTTGCTTTTCTTTTTATTTGACGATGAGCACTTTCTTTCCTCTGCCTTTTTTGTTGTACACGGGATCTTTGTCCACCTGTATGATATAGAGTCCGGGTTGGAGGTCGTTGAGGTCGTCGGCACCTGTTGGTTTGCCGTCAGGGGTGTAGTAGTTGATGACCTGCGGCTTATATTGCGGGTCGTTCCACAGGCTGTCGATGATGTTGCTTCGTCCTCCTTTATACCAGAAGCTGATGATGCCGTCGTTGCTCTCTTTGATGTTGGTGATAGGTTGGTCGGGGTAGGCGGTGAAGTAGTTGATGGTGTCGTAGGGGAAGGCATCGCCTTGCTTGCCGAGGTAGCCTTTACGATACTCGCCGGCTGTGGGAGTGAGTCCGTCAGCCTCCACGATGTTCACGCCCATGGTAGCCTCATTGTTGTTGACAGTGTTCTGCGACCATCTTGATTGAGAATAGCGTATATGCGTTATTAGCAGTCCGTGTCCCGGCAGATAGCTGTCCCAGTCTGTCTGTTGGCGGTTCTCCAGCAGATAGAAATCGTCGGGAGAGGGTTTGACGCCATAGAGGTTATGCTCTTGCGTCTCACAGAGCAGGTAACACTTGTTGCTTGACTGTAGCTGTTCGAGGCGTATGTTCTGCCTATCCACGAGCACCTCGGGTTCGGTCCAACCCATATAGAACCTCTCGTATGCGGAGTAAGCGGGCGGTGTGTTGCTGTTGTTGTTGTATGGTCCGTAGTCGAGTATGTCCCACTGTCCGAGGGTCTTATGTGCGGCACCGTTGGTGGAGTAGAGGTCGGGCAGTCCGAGCACATGTGAGAACTCGTGGCAGAAAGTGCCTATGCCTGCTCTTTTCTGTCCGGAGTAGCCTTGCAACTCGGAGGAGCATGCGTAGTTGTCGAGCTTGACGCCGTCCAACACATGAGTGATGCCTGAGCCTGAGTAGATATAGTAGTTATGAGGCCAGATAGTGTTTGGGTCGGCACCATTGGCTTCGTTATGTCCGGCATAGACGACGAAGACGAAGTCAATGAAGCCGTCGCGGTCGTTGTCGTATTGACTGAAATCGATCTCGGGGTACTCTGCTTTGACCATGTCGCAAGCATCGATAATCATCTGTGTGGCTCTGCGGTCGGAGCCGTATCGGTCGTTCTCTCCGTAATAGGTCATGTTATGGGGCAGGTTGACCGGCCCTACCACATCGAAGTGGGGCTGATACTGTCCTAAGGACTGGTCGATGAAGTACTCTCGAGCCGAGCCTGTTGCTCCGCCGTAGGTGTAGTTGGTGCCGTTATGCATCTTGTCGAACGCCTCACGGGTGTTCTGCGTGCGAAAACTGAGGTCGCTGAAGTTGACCATGATGATGAGTCCGCGAGGTGCGAGGTTGAGTCTGCCTATGCGTCTTTGACGGGCTTGGAAGGCGGGTGAGAGCGCTCTGAGAGAGGCTATCTGCTCTTCGGTGAGCTGCTCGGCTTGCTCGTACATACCTTGCTCGTTGAGGCGTATGACCTGCCCCTGCTCGTCGGTGAGGTAATGGAAGAACTGGTCGCCGTGCAGATAGACTGTTTTCTCTGTACCATCGCTCTGTGTGCGAACGATAGGCCCGCGCCAGGCGGGCACGGCACACAGAGCCCATGGTAAGAGGAAAAGACAAAATATGTGTATTATGCGTTTCATTCCGTGTGTGTTTTTCTTGGTGCGGTGTTGTGGCTGACTGTTTGGGGTTATTTAACCACCACTTTCTTTATCTGTTTCTTGTCGGCGTGCTGAGCAGAGATGATATATATACCCTTAGCTGCATCGATAGTGATTGGTTGGTTACCGATGATGTCAGAGAAGACGAGCTGTCCCATGATGTTATATACAGCCACTTGTGTCTGGTTGTCAGCCGCTGTGAGGTGCAGTCCGTTCTCTTCGGTGCTGACGCTGAGGAGTGTGTTCTCTTCGATGTTGGCGATGGCAGTGGAAGTCTCGTCGAACTCGATATTGATAGCGCTGATATAGACAGCCACCTTAGCTTTGTTGTCGATGCGTATGGTGAGGTCGCCTTGTTGGTCGTCGGCGGGAGTGAAGTTAAAGGCGGTGTTAGCGGAAGAGAGGTCTTTGCTTGTACCTATCTGTGTGTCGCCTACGAAGACGCTGAGCGAGGCGTTACCCTTGCTGCCGGTGGAGGCGCTGACCGTCACTTTCTTTATGCTACAATCGGCGGTGGCAGAGGTGGTGAGGGTGAGCTGTGTTGCGGGGTTGTTCTTGCTGCCGAACTGTGCACCCTTAGACGGGTTGTTGTTGGTGTCGTAGCCGAAATAGCCGGCATCGGTGTTGACAGTCCATTGCATGCCGTCAAGCTCTACCGTTCCCGCCTCCACTTTCTCAGAGAAGGTGTACTCGTAGTCGTCGCAGTTGCCTGAGGGAGTGGGGGTGGTGCCACCCTTAGTGGTGAGGGTGAAGGTGATGAGTTGGTTCTGCTCGGCGATGTCGGTGATCTTATAGTTGTTGATCTTGGTGTAAGATGTTATTTTCTTTGTTCCGGGGAAGGGGTCTCCTGCGTCGCCATAGGTATAGACAGCGCCTTGATACACTTCGTGATCGACCTCTCCGTCGGCAGCCATGATAGCCATACCTTGTTCAGCGGTGGGGTGTGAGTTGACGGTGTTGTTGAACCAATCATCCTGATTGTATTGCACTTTCCAGATGAGCATGCCGTGTCCGGGGAGGTAGGTGTCCCAGTTGGTGTTCTGTCTGTTCTCGAGGATATAGAAGGTCTTGGGGTCAGGTTCTACGGCGTCGAGGTTATGCTTCCCGGTGGTGGAGATGATGTACACTTGTTGTGAGCCTTGGAGCTCGTTGAGGGTGTATGTGCCGCTCTCGGTGAGCAGTGCGGGCTTGGCCCAGCCTGCGAACATACGCTCATATCCTGAGAAGGCGGGTGGGGTGTTAGAGTTGTTCAGATAAGCACCTCCGTCCATCACGTCCCACTCGCCGAGGGTAGGATAGTCGTAGTCGTAGAAGTCGGGCAGGCCGAACACATGTCCGAACTCATGGCAAGGTGTGCCTATGCCGGCTCTCACATCGGCTCCTCCCTCCAGCTCTTGATGGCAGGAGAAGAGGTCGATCTTAGTACCTCCGAGCGTCAGCTCTTTCCTATAGTCGGATGCTGACAGAGACCACTCGCATGGCCAGATAGAGTTCTCTTCGTCGGAGTCGGCCTCGCCTACACCGGCATAGAGGATATCAACGAAATCGACATAGCCGTCGTTGTCGAGATCGAAATCTTTGAGGTTGATGTTGTACTGCTCGTAAGCCAGCTGACAAGCCTCAGCCACCATAGCTCCGAGATATTTGTCGTCGCCGTTGCTTTTGTTGGAGCCGTAGTATGACCTCTCTTTCGACACGGTGACGGGTCCATAGACATGGAACTCGGGAATGAACTGTCCGTCAGACTGGTCGGAGTAGTATTTTTTGACAGAGCCGGTAGCTCCGTTATGTGTGTAGTTGTCGCCGTTGAGCAGGTCGTCGAAAGCTTTGTTGTCGTTAGCGGCTTTGAACTTGACATCTGAGAAGTTGACGAGGATGACGAGTCCTTTGTTGGGCCATGTGCTCACGTTGGTGCGTTTGGCGGCACGTGCTCTTGGTGCTTTCTTGGCGCGCTGAGCTCGGATCAGAGCCTTGGTGGCTTTCTCGCCGCTTGGCTGCCAATAGCCCTGCGCATCTTTTTGCATGATGTTGCCTTGGTTGTCGGCGTAGAAGTGGTGCACCTCGTCGCCATGGGCGAAGAGAGTGATAGTCTGACCATCGGGCTGACGGAGTTGGCGCGGACCCGGCTTAGCAGGTACGGCAAAGAGTGATATAGAGCAGACGAGGCTCAGACAGAGGAAAAGAGTATGTTTCATGTGTTGTTATTTTTTGGTGTAGTACTTTTTGGTTATTCTTTTGATATAGCGTATCTCGCTTTTCTTTCGTTGTTCTTGGTTGTGTGCTATCTTTCTTCCGGCGATATCGTTGCCGTGTTTATCTTTGATAGCATAGCAATAGAAGCCTTTTTTGTTCTTTACTATTCTGATGCCGTCGAGAGTGGTGCGATAGTGGTAGTTCTCGTCGCCATGTAGGCGGATGGTGAGTTTCTGTCCGTCGGGTTGCACTATCTCGATGGGATGAGGAGTAGCAGGAACAGCTTGTGCGCTTTGCCCACTCATGGCAAGCACGAGCAGCAAAGCAAAAGAGAGTGTTTTGAGTATGTGTTTCATTTATTCGTGGATGATTAAGTTATTATTGGTATGTTGGTTTTAATGTTTGTTGGCAAGGTCGGCATGAGCGGCTTTCACTTTCTTGTACAGTTGGCTGGCGAAGACGAAATCGTTGAGGCTCTCTGAGTCGGCGTCGAAGATCTGGAAGCGTGAGCCTTGCCACTCTTTCTTCCCGTTCTTGAGGAAGATGATGTTGTCGCCTATCTCCATGATGGAGTTCATGTCGTGTGAGTTGACGATGGTGCAGATGTTATACTCTTTGGTGATGTCTTGTATGAGTTGGTCGATGACGAGCGAGGTCTTAGGGTCGAGTCCGGAGTTTGGCTCGTCGCAGAACAGATATTTGGGGTTCATTGATATAGCTCTTGCTATAGCCACACGTTTCTGCATACCTCCTGATATCTCGGATGGCATGAGGTTGAAGGCACGCTCGGGCATGTTGACTCTCTCGGGGCAGAAGACGGCTCTTTTGCGCATCTCGTTTTGGCTCATGTCAGAGAACATCTCAAGGGGGTACATCACGTTCTCGAGCACTGTTAGAGAGTCGAAGAGAGCGGCTCCTTGGAAGAGCATGCCGACCTCTCGCCTGAGCAAGCGCACCTCTTTCTCGCTCATGTCAGGCAGGTTGCGCGAGTCGTATTCTATTCGTCCTGAGTCGATGGTGTGTAGTCCGATGATACTCTTCATCATGACGGTCTTGCCGGAACCTGACTGTCCGATGATCATGTTGACCTCCCCATCGCGCAGGTCGGCAGAGATATGGTCGAGCACGGTGGTGCCGTCGAAGCTCTTTACTATGTTTTCTACTTTGATCATGTCAGTTGAGCAGCAGGTTGGTTAGCATAAGGTTGAAGAGGAGGATCATGATGCTGGAGTTGACCACCGCCTTGGTGCTGGCATGACCAACCTCGAGAGCTCCCCCGTAGGCGTAATAGCCGTAGTAAGAAGCCATAGAAGAGATGATGAAGGCGAAGACGGTTGTTTTGATGAGCGAGTACCACACATAGAAAGGAATGAAGGCATACTGGATGCCCAGCAGATAATCTGCCACGGTGATGACATCGGTGAACAGACCTATGCAGTAGCCTCCGAAGAGTCCTACACCCATACTGATGATAACGAGGAAAGGCATCATCAGCATAAACGCCACTATCTTAGGCAGGATGAGGTAGTTGGCGGAGTTGACACCCATGATCTCGAGGGCGTCTATCTGTTCGGTGATGCGCATGGTGCCTATCTCGGAGGCTATGTTGGAGCCGACCTTACCTGCGAGCAGCAGACAGAGGATGGTGGATGAGAACTCAAGGAGGATACAGTCGCGCGTGACCAGACCTGTGGAGTAGGTCGGGAGCAGAGGGTTGGAGGTGTTGAGCTTGGTCTGCATGGTCATGATAGCTCCCATGAAGAAACTGACGATGACCACTATCAGCACCGACTGAAGTCCTTGCTTCTCAAGCTCTTTGGAGAGTTGACGAAAGAACATGCGCCAACGGTCAGGTCGGCGCAATGTTTTTCCCATTAAGATGAAGTACTCACCTATATGTTCGATGATTTTCATACTTTGCGCTTATTAAGTGCGCAAAGGTACGCATTTTTATTTATTTGAGCAAATTTTGAGCACTTCGCGTGCAATTCGCAGAGCCGAATCTTTCTCTGCGAGTGTGAGTATATGTGTGCTCAGTGATTGGCATAGGTCTTTGTCGGTGATGGTGTTGATGATGGTGCTGACGAGTTTTTGGTCGGCATCTTTGTCTTCGACGAGTATAGCTGCGTTTTTGTTGACCAGAGCCATGGCGTTGTGGTATTGGTGGTTCTCAGCCACATTTGGTGAGGGTACGAGTATGGAGGGTTTGCCCAGCAGGCAGAGCTCGCTGATGGACGATGCTCCTGCTCTTGAGACGACGAGGTCGGCAATAGCGTAGCTCAGATCCATACGGCTGAGGAAGTCGGTGACGACAATGCTGTCAGATTGTATCTCACTCATACCTTCGCGGCACTCGTCGATATAGTTCTTTCCTGTCTGCCATATTATCTGTATGCGGGCTTCGAGCAGTTGTCGTATGCCTGCGAGTATGCTTTGGTTGATGGTGCGTGCACCGAGTGAGCCTCCGATGATGAGCAGGGTAGGCCGGTCGTTAGTGAACTTGACCCCATACACTTGGTTGAAATAGTCGATAGCCTCTTCTTTGGTGCCGTTGCACAGGTTTTGTCTGACGGGGTTGCCTGTGAGGATGAGCTTGTCGGCGGGGAAGAAGCGCTCCATGCCCTCGTAAGCGACGCATATCTTAGCGGCATCGTTCTTGAGCAGTTGGTTGGTCATGCCTGCGAAGCCGTTCTGTTCTTGCAGGAGGATAGGTATGCCCATCCTTGCCGCCTGTTTCATGGCTGCTCCTGAGGCATAGCCGCCAACACCTATACCCACATCGGGTTTGAAGTCTTTGATGATCTTCTTCACCTGTCGCATGGAGCGTAGCAGGTCGATGAAGACCGATATGTTCTTCAGCGGGTTGGCTCTGTTGAAGCCTCGTATGGGCAGTCCTACTATACGGTATCCGGCTTGTGGTACCCGTTGCATCTCCATGCGGTTGTTGGCGCCGACGAAGAGTATGTTGGCATTAGGGTCGAGCTCCTTGAGTGCGTTAGCGATACTGATGGCGGGGAAGATATGGCCTCCTGTGCCGCCTCCTGAGATAAGATAGTTCATGCTATAGAGTGTTTGATGTCAGTTCGTGGTTATGTGTGTTATATGAGTTCGGGTTCTTCTTCCCGGCTCTCTTTGATAGCCTTGTCGCTTTGTGCCTTTAGTATGCTTTGTTCTCTGGATACAGCCATCATGATGCCGAAACAGATGGAGCAGAGGATGATACCTGAGCCACCTCTTGACATCATGGGCAGTGCTTGTCCGGTGACGGGTCCGATGCCCACAGCTACAGCCATTGAGATGAACGCTTGCAGGGTGAGCATGAGACCGAGTCCCATGACCATGAGCATGGCGGCATTGTCCTCGAAACGGTTAGACGACGAACAGGCTCTGAAGAGGATGACCAGATATAAGAAGATCAGGAAGGCGGCCCCCACTATTCCCCATTCTTCGACTATGATAGCGAAGATATAGTCGGCGTAAGCCAAGGGCAGATAGTCGCGTTCGAGGCTGTTGCCCGGACCTACTCCCAAGGGCATTCGTTTGTAAGCGCGAGCTATAGCCAACTTAGCATATTTCTCTTGCCGGTTGTAGTCGTTGATACCTTCGTCTTCCACTTTTTCTTTGCCCCAGTCGTCTATCATCTCGTCCACTCGGTGTACCCATGTCTCAGCGCGCCGGAAGACTCCTGTCATGTGTTTGCCGGGTTTGACATACACTTTCTCTACGAAGAGGTAGCTGCCCATGAGCACGATAGCGGCTATACCTATCATACCCACCAGCACTTTCCAATCGACGCGTGCGAGGAACATGAGTATGAAGATGACGCCTGCGAGCATGAGTGCCGTACTGAGGTTGTTGATCATGATGAGCAGGCAGACGAGGCCTGCCAGACCGAGTGCCCAGAGGAAGAGCTTGCGTCGCTGTTCTGGCGCTTTGCCGTCCATGCGTGAGAGCAGGTCGGCTTCGACCACTATGAGCGAGAGCTTAGCCAACTCAGAGGGTTGGAAGGTGAAACCCAGCCTGAGCCATCGTTTGGCACCATTGATCTCAACGCCAAAGCCGGGCACGAAGATGAGAATGAGGCAGACGATAGAAAAGCCCAACAGAAGGTAGGAGCAGATGCGGATATACTTGGATGGCACTTGCTGGACGAAGAAAGCGATGGCGAGTCCTGCAAGCAGGAAGACGATGTGTGAGTAGAAAGGTGATAGATGGCTTATTCCGTGGGCAATAGCTTTGTGTGCCAACTGACTGCCGGCAGAGTACATAGCCAACATGCTTGCTAAAACCAGAAAGATCATGATGACCCAAAAGACCTTGTCGTAGTGCTGGCGTTGTTCTTTCTGAAAGAGTTGTTTGATAGACATATCCGGCAGGGTGTTAGAGTGATTGAACTTCTTTGACAAACATCTCACCTCTGTGTTCGTATGAGCGGAAGAGGTCGAAAGAGGCGCAGCAGGGCGAGAGCAGTACGGTGTCTCCCGGTAGTGCTGCTTGATAGGCTGCAAGGACAGCATCGTGGATGTTGTCGGTGGAGACGGTGGGGAGGTTGAAAGAAGCAAAATGTTGCTCGAGCTTCTCGTTGTGGAGTCCCATGAAGACGAGAGCTCTACATTTCTCCTTGACGAGTTGGTCTATCTCGGTATAGTCGTTACCCTTATCTTTGCCGCCGAGAATGAGGACGGTGGGTGTGGTCATCGACTCGAGTGCGTACCAGCAAGAGTTGACATTGGTGGCTTTGCTGTCGTTGATGAAGCGTATGTCTCTGACGGTAGCCACATACTGCAGTCGGTGTGGCACTCCCTCGAAGGTGGTGAGTGCCTCGCGTATGACGGAGTTGCGTATGTTGAGCAGTTGTGCTGCCAGACCTGCCGCCATAGAGTTGAGTCGGTTGTGTTGCCCTTTGAGAGAGAGCTCGGGTATGGGCACACTCAGGGGTTCGTGCGAGGGTATGTGTATGGTGAGAGTGTCGGCTGAGGTGTATGCCATGTTGTGGCCATGCGACAGACCGAAGGGGTAGAGTGTGGCTCGCGGGTGCAGCTTCTCTATCTCACGAGAGATGACCGGGTCTTCCGACCAATAGATGAAGGCTTCGGTTGACTGTTGGTTGCGTGTTATACGGAGCTTAGCGTCAACATAGTTCTGGAACTCGTAGTTGTATCGGTCGAGGTGGTCGGGTGTGATGTTGAGCAAGATGGCAATGTCGGCACGGAAGTCGTACATGTCGTCGAGTTGGAAAGACGAGAGCTCGATGACATAGTAGTCGCGTTCTTGTTGTGCCACCTGCAGAGCGAGGCTGTTGCCTATGTTGCCGGCGAGTCCGACATTGAGTCCTGCTCGTCGGAGGATGTCGAAGATGAGTGAGGTGGTGGTGGTCTTACCGTTGCTACCGGTGATACATATCATCTTGGCTTTGGTGTAGCGTGCGGCGAACTCTATCTCAGAGATGACAGGAGTGTGCTGCTCGCGCAGACGCAGGATGATGTCGGCGTTCTCGGGTATGCCAGGCGACTTGATGACCTCTTGTGCAGAGAGGATGAGAGGCAGTGTGTGCTGCTTCTCTTCGAAGGGGATGTGGTGTTGTTGGAGCAATGCTTTGTAGAGGGGCTTGATGTCAGAGAAGTCGGAGACGAAGACTTCAAAGCCCTTCTGTTGTGCGAGTATGGCGGCTCCCACGCCGCTCTCGCCTGCTCCTAAGATGACGATTCGTTTCATAGTTAATGGTGAAAACAATTTGGTTTATAGTTTAGTCTTTATTCTTTGTTCTTTCAGCGCAGCGTTCCAACAGCGTAGCGGTCTAACAGCGCAGCGTTCTAACAGCGCAGCGTTCTAATCTCTATCATCTCTATCATCGTATCTTGAGTGTCAAGATGGTGAAGGCGACGAGCAGTATGGTTATCAAGCAGAAGCGTATGGGTATCTTGTTCTCGTGTTGGAGTACGGGTGAGCCTTTGAAGTGCACGGTACATTGCGGGTTGCGTTGGTGTACTTGCTCGAGCGATGTGCGGAAATGGTCGTGTATGGGTGTGCGTTTCCACACTCTGACGGGGTGTCCTCTTTTCTTTGTGAACTTAAAGACCTGTGTCTGAATGATGACGCTCACGCTCTCCATGAGGAAGACACCGCAGAGTATGGGTATGAGCAGCTCTTTGTGTATGATACAAGCACAAACGGCAATGATGCCTCCGATGGTGAGGCTGCCGGTGTCTCCCATGAAGATCTGTGCGGGGTAAGAGTTGTACCAGAGGAAGCCTATGAGGGCTCCTACGAAAGAGGCGAGGAAGACGACCAGCTCTTCGCTTCCGGGTATGTACATGACATCGAAATAGTCGGCCCAAACGGTAGAGCCGCTCACGTATGCCAGTACGAGCAGTCCTACCCCGATGATAGCACTATTGCCGGCACACATGCCGTCCATGCCGTCGTTGAGGTTAGCTCCGTTGCTCACGGCTGCAACAACGAAGATGATGAGACAGACGAAGAAGATCCATCCGGCTTTGTATTTCCAATTAGGTCCGAGGAAAGAGAAGAGGTCGGCATAGTTGGCGTTGTGGTTCTTGACGAAAGGAATAGTGGTGCGGGTTGACTTAACATCGGGCGATTTATAGACGACCTCTGTGTTGTTCTGTGCCCTCACTTCTACCGTCTCGTTCATGGTGGCTTGCGGGCAATAGCGCAGAGTGAGTCCGACGATGAGTCCGAGCAGCACCTGTCCGAAGATCTTAAACCAGCCGTTGAGTCCGTCTTTGTTCTTGCGGAAGGTCTTGATGTAGTCGTCGAGGAAGCCTACTGTTCCGAGCAGCAGTGTGGTGATGATCATGAGGAGCATGTACACGTTCTTGAGGTTAGCCACGAGCAGTACAGCCACTAAGATAGCGGTGATGATGACTATTCCGCCCATAGTGGGAACGCCCACTTTCTGAGTGTTGAAGGGGTCGGTCTTCTCATCGCGTTGAGTCTCGGAGATATGTTTGCGTTTGAGCAGTGCGATGAAATACTTACCGAACCACATGCTTGTGAGCAGTGCAATGATAGCGGCTACGATGGCGCGGAAAGAGATGAACTGCCATAGTCCGGCTCCCGGGATGTGCGGTTGGGTGCTCTGAAGGTATGTAAAAAGATGGTATAACATGGTTGTAGTTGATGATTGTTATTATATCATGGCTCGCACCTCTTCGTGGTCGTCGAAGTGGTGTTTGGTGCCTTTGATGATCTGGTAGTTCTCGTGTCCTTTGCCGGCGACAAGTATGACATCTCCTTTCTTGGCGAGCGTGCAAGCTGTTCTGATGGCTTGTCGTCGGTCTTCGATGACGAGGGTGGATAGTTGCTGTTCGGGTGTGAGTCCGGCGAGCATATCGTTGATGATGTCTTGTGGTTCTTCGTCGCGTGGGTTGTCGGAGGTGAGGATGAGTTGGTCGGAGTTGTTCTTTGCTATAGACGCCATCATAGGTCTCTTACCTTTGTCTCTGTTGCCTCCGCATCCGATGACGGTGATGAGTCGGGCGGGTGTGTCTTGTTGGTTGTTCTGTGAGTGCAGTATATCGTTGATAGTGTTGATCACATTGAGTACGGCATCGGGTGTGTGAGCATAGTCGATGATAGCGGTCCACCCTTTGGGTGAGTGTATGGTCTCGAAGCGTCCGTTGACCGGCTTGAGCATAGAGAGCACGCGCAGTGCTTCTGTGGGTTCGACTCCTAAGCAGGTGGCGGCACCGTAGATACACAGCAGGTTCTCGACGTTGAATCGTCCGACGAGCGGCACGAAGACTTGTTGCCGGTTGAGCTCGATGAGCATGCCGTCGAAGCCCTCTTCGAGTATGCGTGCATTGAAGTCGGCAACGGTCTTGGTGGAGTAGGTATAGACATGTGCTTTGGTGTTCTGTGTCATGACCAATCCGTTGCGGTCATCTTTGTTGGTGACGGCGAAGGCCGTGGCGGACAGAGAGTCGAAGAGTCGTTTCTTGGTGTCGCGGTAGTTGTCGAAAGTCTTATGGTAGTCGATATGGTCGCGTGTGAGGTTGGTGAAGAGTGCTCCGTCGAAGCATAGTCCGGCTATGCGCTCTTGCGCGATAGAGTGTGAAGAGACCTCCATGAAGGCATATTGGCAGCCGGCATCCACCATTTGCCGGAGCAGGGCGTTGAGTTGGATAGAGTCGGGCGTGGTGTGGGTGGAGGGCACGGCTTGACGGTCGATATAATTGACCACGGTAGAGAGCAGTCCGGCTTTGTGTCCTAACTGCTGCATCATCTCATAGAGCAGGGTGGCGATAGTGGTCTTGCCGTTGGTGCCGGTGACGCCGACTAAGGTGAGTTGTTTGGACGGCTCACCGTAGAACTGATGAGCGATGATGCCGAGGGCATAGGATGAGTTGCTGACCTGAACGAAACAGATGTTGTCGGGCATGTTGTCGGGCAGCTGTTCTAAGACGACAGCCACAGCACCTTTGCTGATGGCCATAGGGATGAAGGTGTGTCCGTCAACGCTGGTGCCGGTCTGTGCAACGAACAGCGAGCCTTGATTGACGAGTCGCGAGTCGAAGCAGATAGAAGAGATGTCGATATCGGCAGACCCGATGACTTGTATGGGGTTTAACTGAGATATGAGTTCGGTGAGTTTCATATTGTTTTTTTTGTTTTGGTTCTATTATCTGAGTTGCAGATAGACGGTGCCTCCTCTGAGTGGCACACTACCTTCGTTGACGCTCTGAGAGATAACCTTACCTTTGCCGCTGAGCGATGCTATCATGCCTGTACGCTCAATAGCGAAGACTGCATCTTTGGCTCCCATGCCGATGACGGATGGCACGAGCGAGGAGGATATCTGCAGGTCGTGGTTGAGTCCTTCGGTGTCGATACGAGCCCATTGGCTGTCGGAGGTGGGCAGGTCGAGATCGAGTCCACGGTTGACTACAGAGAAAGCGCTCTGCATACCTCTTTTGATAGCAGGTATGTTGTCTTGTGGTGTGTTGTCGTTGTTCTTCTTGAGCTTGACGGCGTGGTGTGCCATCACTCTTTCAGCCACTCTCCTGACTGTTCCACCGCAGTCGTTTCCGGCATCTCGTTGTGAGACATCGTGTATGATACAGATACATGTATATCTTGGTTGCTCCATGGGGAAGTAGCCGCAGAAGGCTATACGGTGTCGGTAGTTGATATATCTGCCGTTCTCGAAGACTCGTGCGGTGCCTGTCTTGCCGGCTATATGCACTTCCTTGCTCTGTGCTTTGTTGGACCATCGGCGAGCCGCGGCTGTTCCTAAGGAGTCCCAGACGACGGACTCGAGACACTCTCTGATGTCTTGGAGCGACTGCCGGGAGCAGATAGAGGAGTTGATGGTCTTGGGTCGGAACTCTTTGACGGGAGAGTCTTGGTCTTCAATCCTTTGAACGATATATGGTGCTATCATCTTCCCGTTGTTGGCGATAGCGTTGTAGTACATAAGGGTGTAGAGCGGTGGCAGCTCGACGTTATAGCCGAAGGACATACGCGAGAGTGTCTCTTTGTCGCCTTTCTTCGGCACTTCTATCTTCGGGGCCTGACAGCCGGGTATCTCGCAGCGGAAAGTGTCGCGGAAGCCCATGTTCTGCAGTTTCTTAACGAAGCGTTCGGCATTGCCTTCGTACGATTTGGTGACTATCTTTGCGAGTACTATGTTAGACGAGGCTGTGAGTCCTTGCTTGGCGGTATAGACACCCTTGAGTTCTTCTATCTCGTGTGAGTCGGAGATAGGTGTTTTTTTGTCTTGATAGACCCATTTGGCTCCCTTTGGCACATGAAAAGTGTCGGCGAGTTGCACTCTGCCGTCATCGAGTGTGGCGAGCAGTGCTATGGTCTTGAACATCGAGCCGGGTTCCATCCTTGTGACGGCATGGTTGAGTTGTTCGGCATAGGTGCCGTCGGCTTGTCTGTCGAGGTTGGTGATAGCTTTTATCTGTCCGGTGGCCGTCTCCATGAGCACGCAGCATGCCCATTTGCCTCCTGTCTGAGACAAGGTGCGACGGAGCTCGGTCTCGGTGATGTCTTGCAGGTAAGCATCGATAGTGGTAACGATGTCTTGTCCGTCGATAGGAGCGGCGAGTGGCAGCACTTCCATGCGGTTGCCCACCCGCTGTTTGATACCCCATCCGGGTGTGCCGGCGAGCGGTTGCTCGAAGCTCAGCTCGAGTCCGGAGTTGCCCTTGCCTGTCTCGGTGTAGATACTGCCTATCGTTCTGGAGCACAGCGAGCCGAAGGGTTTGATGCGTCGGTGTCCTTCTTCCCAATAGATGCCGCTCTTGCTTCGTCCTTGGTTGACGAGGGGCTGCTGCTTGAAGGCTTTGAACTGAGTATAAGTGGCTCGTTGAGTGTTGAGTCGGAGTCGCCGCTCTCCGTTCTTATATCCGTTGGCGAGGAGTTGGCGGTATTGTTGCTCGGTGCGGTCTGGGAAGAGGAGGGAGAGCGCGTGTGAGAGCGAGTCGATATAGTTGAAGAACAGCTCGCCGTTGTTGCCTCTGAGCGACTCGGCTTTGGTGTCCATATAGAAGGTGTAGGTGGGGATACTACCGGCAAGTAGACGGTGGTTGGCGTCGAAGATGTTGCCTCTTTTGGAGTCGATGACCTGGGTGGCTTTGGTCTGCTTCTGCTCGTATTTGAGATAGTCGTCGCGCTCTTTGGTCTGCAGCAACACAATCTTGACGAGCACCATCACGAAGCCTAAAGCAATAAAGACGAATACCGCTCCAAACCTTAATATGAGTCGTTTTCTTGTTTCTGACATAGTGGTGTAGGTTCAGGTTACTTTATTTCTACAGGTGGTTGTGTTGACTCTTTGACCTTGCTGCCTGATTGTCGGAGTTGTTCGGAGATGGTTGATTGTTTGCTGAGGTTGACCAGCTCGGCTTCGAGGGTGAGATATTCGTATCTTAGGTCTTGCAGTTGTGTCTTGAGTTGTACGATATGTGCATGTTGTTTCTCGCTCTGGTAACCGTTGTTGATATAGAGGAGGAAGAGAAAACTGATAAGAAGAATAAGTCCGTACTGTTTCTGTACGAACTCTTTGGTGAAGATATTGCCATTGAAGAAATCGCGGATATCTATCTTCTTGTTCTTCTTGTTGTCGGCATCGGGTTTGCCGTTGGTTTTCTCGTCGATCATTTTTTCTGAGCTATTCTTAGTTTGGCGCTCCGTGCTCTTGGGTTACTTTCCACCTCTTCGGGTGTAGCGGTGATGACTTTGTTATTGATGATAAGGAAAGGTGAGAGCGTGTTGCCGTAGAAGTCTTTCTCTATTTTTCCTTCTATATTTCCGCTTCTCATGAAGTTCTTGACTATGCGGTCTTCGATGCTGTGGTAGGTAAGGATGACGAGTCGTCCTCCCGGTCGTAGCATGTCGAGCGCGGCGTTGAGCATTTGTTTGAGAGCTCCCATCTCGTCGTTCACTTCGATGCGCAGTGCCTGGAACACTCGTGCCATCTCTTTCTTCTCTTTGTCGTGGAGGATGACGGTAGAGAGCAGGTCAACGAGTTGGTTGGTAGTGGTGATGGGTGTTGTCTGCCTTTTGAGAGCGATGGTGTGTGCTATTCGTTTGGGGTTGGCGCACTCTCCATAGAGTCGGAAGATATTGGTTAGTTGTTCCTCGGTATAGGTATTTACAATGTCGGCGGCGGTGATTGCAGCCGAAGTGTTCATGCGCATGTCGAGCGGTGAGGAGTATCGGAAAGAGAAGCCTCTTTGTGCGGTGTCGAAATGATGAAAAGAGACGCCGAGGTCAGCGAGTATGCCGTCAAGTGCGCTGACGCCATAGTAATGCATGAAGTTCTTGAGGTATCGGAAATTGCCGTGCACAAAACAGAAACGCGTATCGTCCAAGCGATTGGCGTACGCGTCTATGTCTTGATCGAATGAAAACAATCGTCCGCGTTGGTTGAGTTGTTGCATGATGGCCTTAGAGTGTCCTCCTCCTCCGAAGGTGAGGTCGGCATAGGTGCCGTCGGGGCGTATTGCCATGCCCTCTAAGGTCGGACCAAGCAAGGCTGGGATATGATACACTTGGTTCTCCATCATGGCGGACAGTAGTTAAAGGTTTGATATTTAATGGCGTAGTTAGGTGCTAATTTCTCTTCATCTTGTTGGTAAGGACGGTGGCGAACTCCTCGGCGCTTGCCATCTTGTTCTCGTAGGTGAGACGGTCCCAGATGGCGAACTTGTTCATCATTCCGACGAGCAAGAGGTCTTGTGCGGCTCCGATAGACTGCAGGTTCTTTTTAGAGATGAGTATGCGTCCTTGGTTGTCGATATCGAGCACCTCGGCTTCTCCTACGAACTGCATGAGTATCATCTGGTCGTTAGGGTCCCACTCGTTGAGATTGCTTGCGAGGGACTCCACTCGTGCTGTCCAAATATCTTCGGTGAAGACTACTAAACATTCATTATCAGCTTCTTTACGCATAACGAGGCGTCGCTGACCGGTCTGAGCCAGTATCTTACGATAGGAAGCGGGGATGAAGATCCGTCCCTTCTCGTCAGCCTTAACCTCTGTTTTTCCAATGAATGTTGTCATACTTTCGTTACTGAATTCGGTTGCAAAGGTAGGAAAAAAATCTGAATTACACCACTTTGCCCCACACTTTTTTTTTCAACACGGTTATTAACATGTTTGTGTTTTGTGTTGAAAGAGTGTAAAGTGAAGATTGATAGCGAGTTGATGGAGATGATAGTGTGGTGGGGTGAAGTGGGAGGGTTTTGAGACCGCTACGCTGAAAGACCGCTGCGCTGAAAGACCGCTGCGCTGAAAGACCGCTGCGCTGAAAGACCGCTGCGCTGAA
>CAMHOK010000002.1 GCA_946186735.1 uncultured Bacteroidales bacterium | reverse complement strand
GTTTTAAGAGTTTGACATTCGTTTAAAAGAGAAATCATTGTTTGTCGGCGCCATCAAAAACAATCAAAATTTTTGCTGCAAAATTACAGCAAAATGAGTACATAACAAAAAAAAACTATACTAAAGAGACAAATTAAATACACAGCAAATCCCTGCAAAACAGAAATATAAAAATATCAATACGACAAAATATACTAAAGGCACTTTTCAAATTACTAACTCACGCAGCACGCATCAAAAAAAACAGGTAGAATATATCGTTATATATTCCACCTGCTGAGTATTTTTGTTTTATACCTATCAGAAATCAACGATTCCTGTCATTGCTTCAGGCTTGTCAAACGAAGGCTTAGATGATGCCTTGTTCGAGCATTGCCTGTGCCACTTTCATGAAGCCGGCGATGTTAGCACCCTTAACGTAGTCAACATGACCATCTTCTTGAGTACCGAAACGTACGCACTGCTCGTGTATCGACTCCATGATATGGTGCAGACGCTCGTCCACTTCTTTAGCCGACCAGTTGAGGTGTTGTGCATTCTGGGTCATCTCCAAGCCTGAGGTAGCTACGCCACCGGCGTTGACTGCCTTGCCGGGTGCGAAGAGCACACCGTTGTTCTGGAAGAAATGGATGGCTCCGGGTTGGCAACCCATGTTGCTTACCTCGCAGCAGCACCAGCAACCATTGGCTTTGAGCTCCTTAGCATCCTCTTCCGAGAGCTCGTTCTGGAAAGCGCAAGGCAGAGCTATGTCGCAAGGAACCGACCACGCTTTCTTGCCTGCGGTGAAACGCGCCTGAGCGGGGAACTTATCAGCCATGTCTTGAACCTTGTTGCGGTTAGAAGCACGCATAACGAGCATGTAGTCAATCATCTCTTTGGTGATGCCGTCTTTGATCTCGCACACGCCGTCAGGACCGGAGATAGCCACTACTTTTGCTCCAAGCTCGGTAGCCTTGGTGGCTGCACCCCATGCTACATTGCCGAAGCCCGACAGAGCCACTTTCTTACCCTTGATGTCCTTGCCGGCTTTATGAAGCAAGTGCTGAGTGAAATACAGAGCACCAAAACCTGTAGCCTCAGGACGAAGGATACTGCCGCCCCATGTCATACCCTTACCGGTGAGAACACCTGTATGATACTGACGAGCCAACTTCTGATACATACCATTGAGGAATCCTATCTCTCTGCCACCTACACCTACATCGCCTGCCGGTACATCCTGGTCAGGACCGATGCAACGCCAGAGCTCAAGCATGAAAGCTTGGCAGAAACGCATGATCTCAGCGTCCGACTTGCCAACGGGGTCGAAGTCAGAACCACCCTTAGCTCCACCCATAGGCAGAGTGGTAAGAGCATTCTTAAACGTCTGCTCAAAACCAAGGAACTTAAGCATTGAAGGAGTAACGGCTTTGTGGAAACGAAGACCGCCCTTGTAAGGACCAATAGCTGAATTGAACTGAACACGATAACCTAAGTTGGTGCATACCTCACCTTGGTCGTTGATCCAGTTGACACGGAAAGTGAAGATACGATCAGGCTCTATCATACGCTCTACAATCTTCGCCTTCTCATACTCAGGATGTTGATTGTAAACTTCCTCGATCGACTCGAGAACTTCTTGCACAGCCTGCAGGTATTCTGATTCACCCGGGTGCTTGGCAGCAAGTTGCTGCATAATGTCTTGTACTTTCATGGAAATGATTTTTTGGATTATTTGTTTTTGGTTAATTTAGTTGTTGGTTACATTCATTGTTTGATTGCACGGCAAAGTTACGCTTTTTTTCAATATCAGCAAAATGAAATTTGTTTTTTCCGTTTTCTGCTATGTCGGCACTGCAATACTTACACTCTGCTCTGTTTATACCATATAAAGGCGGAAAAAGAAGACCGTTCCTTTTTCTGATGTCTCAAACGAGATAGTACCTCCCGACCCCTCCACTATGTTCTTAGAGATAGCCAGTCCGAGACCCATACCTGTCGATTTGGTAGTGAAGTTAGGCATAAAGATCTTCTCTTGTACCTCAGGTGCTATACCATCACCGTTGTCCGATACACTGATCTCTACCATCTGTTTGGAGTTGGTCTGATTGACAAAAGGCTTGAGCATGACAATGATATTGCCGTCGGTCTTCTGTTCAACGGCCTGTTGTGCGTTCTTTATCAGGTTATTGAACACCTGTGCTATCTGTTCGCCATCAGCCCTTGCCATCACTCCGCTCTCAGGCCCCACATATCTGAGGTCGGCATCGTTGTTGCTACGGAAGAGCGAGATGACTGAGAAGAGCTTCTGTGCCACATCAATATCGGTGGTTATCACTTCGGGCATCTTCGCAAACTGCGAGAAAGAGGAGGCTATGCGCGAGAGGTTATCAATCTGTTCGATAAGCAGGTTGGTGGAGCGTGCGAAATAATCGTCGAACCGCTCCGTGCCTTTGGTGCGCTGAAGCTGCTGTATGGTCAGTTTCATTGGTGTGAGCGGGTTGTTGATCTCATGTGCTATCTGTCGCGCCATGGTGCGCCATGCCCCCTCACGCTCTGAGCGTGCCAGACGGTCGGCAGAAGCCTCCAACTCATCAACCATCTGGTTATAACGGGCAACCAACTCACCTATCTCATCGTCCTGATTGACATAGTCTAAGTGGTTGTTCTTACCGCCTATCTCGAAATGTCGCATCTTCTCCGAGAGGGTGTCAAGAGGACGCGTGAGATAGCGGGCGAAGAGCATAGAGAAGACCACAACGAGCAAGATAACAAGCAGATAAGGCACAAAAAGCTTCGACAAGAAATTGTCAACCTCATCGTTGACCTCGTCCTCACTGAGGTAGAGCGGCACGGCTATATAACCTATCCGCATGTAGTTTCCGTTAACAAACTCGGTATAGGCGCACAAGTACTTCATGTCGCCTATCTGCTCATCGCGTAGCATGGTGGGGTCGGCTGCAAAGAACACCTCGGCAGACAAGTGACGGCTGATAAGCCCGTTGTCGAAGAGCGAAGGAGCGGATGTGCCCACTAAGTTGCCGTTGAGGTCATAGACATGTATGTCGGTCTGATAGGTGAGTGAGAGGTCGCGAAGGTCGATATTGAGAGTCCCTGAGTTGTAGTCCGACAACGCCACGTTCCAGTAATAAGCGTCTTGCAACTGCAGAGCTTTCTGTATATACTGCGCCCTACGACTCAGTCCGTCGCGCTGACGCAACTCGTAGTGCTCGCGCACATAACGGATAGACATGACGAACACGTATGCATAGGTGAAGAGCATGATGGTGGCGAACACATACATCAGCTTGGTCCTCAGACGCATGCTGCGGAAACCATGATGACGGATGATTCCTATGGCTCCCACTAAAAGAGCAAAACCGAAAAGCAGAAGGGTCATTATCAAGAACAGCCGCCACCTCACAGGGTTATCTTCGGACCTTACAGAAGGGTCGGTGGCAGGGTCGAGCAACGAACGGTAAGAGAAACTGTCGGACAGGCGCTCGTGACCCTGCTCGCTGTATGTCTTCTTCTCCGACTTGGTCAGAGAGAACAGATAAGTGCCTTTGTCAGACACCACAGCGTACGACTGCTCTTGTCTTGCCGACACCACATCATACTTGTCAGGAAGAGAGAAAGGTGAGATGAAAGTGTTGCGCAGCTGCTCATTCTCAATCTTATACGAATACTTGACGGGAACGACCGACAAGATATTATAGAACCCTGAGCGCCGCCATCGACACACACAATGGGCATTATCGAAACGCTTATAGAACCAGGCATCGTACCTGTCGAGCACCACATCGGAACCTGCCAACCAGTTGTTCGACCAGAAAACCATACGCTGACTGTCGAACACATAGAAGAGGATGTTGCTCTCGTTCTTGGTGGCAAGCAAGATAGAATCAACATTGCGCCCGCTCAGTTGAGCCTCCAACACTGTCATGAGAGTGTCGCTCAACTCCATCTGCCTCAGGAGGGTTGCTTGCAGTCGCTTGCCATCTGACTCTAACGAATGGCATGAACACAGCAATGACATACCTATAACGGCAAAAAAAAGATAAGCGAATATATCAATCTTTCTTCTTCTCATGATACCAAACAAGGATAAAGACACGGCAAAGGTATCGATAATTTTTCAATTGAGCAAGCCTGCCATCTAATTATGAACAAAAATATAGGCAAAGATTGAGTCATGTCATATTTTTTTTGTACTTTTGCCGACTCAAAAAACAGTGCCTATGTTTCTCTCACTCCTTACCGCTTTCACTCTTGGCTTGATGACCATCATCGATCCGTGCACGCTCTTCACCTCGGTAGCGGCTGTAGGTTATATCGACAAAGAGGTCAACGACAAGAAGCGTGTCATCACCTACGGTATTATGTTCGTTGTAGGTAAGGTGATAGCCTTCATGCTGCTCAGTGTGCCTCTGCTCTTAGGAGCTAAGATAAGTGCTATCGAGCACTTGTTAGAGCATTATGGTGAGCCTCTGATGGCGTTCTTCATGATTGCTTCAGGCGTGTTCATGCTTTTTGCCGGTCATCTGCACCACAACCACGACCATGGGGTGATCAGCAAGATAGAGAAACATGACGGTAAGTCGGGCGCTTTATGGGCGATGTTGCTCGGCATGTTCTTCTCTATTGCTTTCTGTCCTCACCGCCTCATCTATTTCCTCACTATGATCGACCTGGCGCTGTCGGTAGCTCCGACGGTGAGTTGGCTCTACCCGCTCATCTTCAGCTTAGGTACAGGACTGCCCATCCTGCTCATTGCTATCATCGTAGCATATAGCGCCACCGGCATAGCCCGCCTGACCAACTCTCTGCACACCTTCGAGAAATGGTTCCGCTATGTCTGCGCCCTACTCTTCATAGGTGTGGGCGTCTATCTCGCTATCCATTGCCTGAGACACGACCACCACGAGCATGACCAAGAGCACGCAAACGCCACTGCTGTCGTCTTCAACTCATGCTCAGAAGGTTACTCACGTAGTCTTTCCTTGCACACTTATGTTCCGTTTTAAGCATTTTGCAGTCAACGATGAAGGGTGCGCCATGAAGGTAGGCACCGATGGTGTGCTTCTTGGTGCTTGGGCGACACACGACCGCCCCGTACACATCCTCGACATAGGTACCGGCAGCGGACTCATAGCCCTCATGCTCGCTCAGCGTTATCCGCAAGCTGTCATCCACGCCATCGATATCGATGCTGACGCTTGCGGGCAGGCACTGAGCAACTTCATGGACTCGCCATGGTCTGAGAGACTGAGCGTGGAGCACACCGACCTCCAGCACTTCTCTTCCGGCTGTTCATACGACCTTATAGTCAGCAACCCGCCTTTCTTCCAAAACAGTCTGCGAGCCCCCGACCCGCAACGCTCGTTGGCGCGACATACCGACGCTCTACCCTACTCCGAGCTGCTCTCTCACAGCCGACGACTGCTCACTGACAACGGCACCATCGCCCTCATCGTCCCATATACTCAGAAAGAGTATGTCCTCAGCCTTGTGCACGAGCAGGGTCTCCATCCGACAGACCTCGTAGCTGTCGTCTCCAAGCCCGGCAAGAGTCCCAAACGGCTGCTCATCGCACTCACCTCTGACTCTTGCAGCCTTACAGACACCGGCGACACTCACTGCCCGACGCAGACTGACGAGCTCATCACACACAAAGAAGAGCGACTGTTCTTTATCGAAGGTAAAGAAACGAGTCGCTCTGAAGAGTATCAACAACTCACACGGGAGTTTTATCTGTAGTCTCTACTTAGCGTAGTTGACGGCGCGTGTCTCGCGTATGACGGTTATCTTGACTTGTCCGGGATAAGTCATCTCGTCTTGTATACGCTTAGCCAGGTCGAAAGAGAGCACCTCTGTCTCTTTGTCGGTGAGTTTGTCGGCACCGACGATGACTCTGAGCTCGCGTCCTGCCGACAGTGCGTAGGTCTTGACCACACCCGGGTAAGAGAGTGCGAGGTTCTCGAGGTCTTTCAATCGTTTGACATACTGCTCGGCTATCTCTCTTCTGGCACCCGGACGAGCACCTGAGATAGCGTCGCATGCTTGTACGATAGGAGCGATGAGTGTCTCCATCTCTATCTCATCGTGGTGGGCACCCACGGCATTGCAGATGTCAGGCTTCTCTCCATACTTCTCGCACACTTTCATGCCGAGGATAGCATGTGGCAACTCTTCGTCGTCCTCAACGACCTTGCCTATGTCGTGGAGCAGACCTGCGCGGCGTGCTTTCTTAGGGTTGAGTCCGAGCTCAGCTGCCATCACGGCACAGAGGTTGGCTGTCTCACGGGCATGTTGAAGCAGGTTCTGTCCGTACGACGAGCGGTACTTCATGCGTCCCACGAGCTTGATGAGCTCAGGATGGAGTCCGTGGATGCCGAGGTCGATAGTGGTGCGTTTGCCTATCTCCACCATCTCTTCCTCCACTTGTTTCTGCACCTTGGCGACCACCTCTTCTATTCGTGCGGGGTGGATACGTCCGTCGGTAACGAGCTGATGGAGAGCCAGTCGAGCTATCTCACGGCGTACAGGGTCGAAGCCGGAGAGGACGATAGCCTCGGGGGTGTCGTCAACCACTATCTCCACTCCCGTAGCAGCCTCTAAAGCGCGTATGTTTCGGCCCTCGCGACCGATGATACGACCCTTCACCTCGTCGTTATCGATATGGAAGACGGTAACGGCATTGTCGATAGCCGCCTCGGTGGATATGCGCTGGATAGTCTGAACGATGATCTTCTTGGCCTCTTTGCCGGCTGTCATTCGAGCATCTTCCATGATCTCGTTGACATACGACATAGCATTGGTCTTAGCCTCATCTTTGATGGTCTCAACCAGCTGTTTCTTTGCCTCTTCGGCCGACAGACCTGAGATATTCTCGAGCTGCATCTCGGCTTGATGGTGCATCTTCTCAATCTCTTTCTGCTTGAAGTCGAGCGACTGCTGCAGTTGGTCCACCTGTTTCTGCCTTTGCTGCAGGTCGTTTTGCGCACGCTGCAACTCACCTTGGCGTTGGTTGAGTTGTTGCTCGCGCTGTTGGAGACGTTGGTCGCGTTCTTGAGCTTTCTGCTGCGAGGCTTGTACTCGCTGCTCATGCTCAGCCTTGAGAGCGATATATTTCTCTTTGGCTTCGATAATCTTATTCTTCTTGATCACTTCGGCTTCCTCTTCTGCTTTCTTGAGGATACCGTTGCTCATCTTGGCGAAGATGAGATAGCACAATCCGCCTCCGAGAACGAAAGCAATCAATGCTATCAGGATGATATATATGGTATTCATGATTGTAGAGTTTTGTAGAGTTTAGTTTTGGTTTGAGCTCTCTTCTCCAAGTGCTTGTTTTACTTTTTCGTTGAGCTCATTGAGTTTGTCTGTTACCGGTTGCAGGCTTTTGTCGAAAGCATCCGACTGGAGGTTGACTGCCATGTCGAGTGCCACATACACCCATAGTTTCTCTGCTTGCACACTCGGGAAACGCTGACGATAGTGTCGGAAGCGTTCGTTAAGCATCTTAGCGGCATCACGATAAAACACTTCCTGCTCACGCACGACGGAGAGTGGTACGCGGTGTACATCTAAGTTGAGCACTATGTTTTGCGTGGGAGGAAGATTGTTCATAGCATTTCTGCCTTGGCTACATTGCCAAGTTGTCGATAGTCTTATCGATGAGAGAGATAAGGTTAGTTATTCTGCGTTTTGCCAATCGTCGGTTTTCGCTGTCAGCAGTAAGAGCATAGGCTGTCTGAAGTTTCCTGTGCTCTTTCTGCAGTTCAGCCAGATCGGCATGCGTCTGTATGATCTCCAGACGCTGCCTGTTGATAGTGTCAAACAACTGCTCCCGCTCTTTGAGCAGGTCTTCGTAGCGTTCGATAAGCTCATTGAGATTACCTTCGAACGAGTCGAGCAGTTGTTGTGTAGGGTTCATGAGTTAGAAGCTATAACCTATACCAAGTCCGAGAATCGATTTGAACTGTACGCGTTCAGCCTCTACTCCGTCTTTGTTGGCGATGAGGGTACCGGGATAGTACTTGAGCGAGGTGGAGAGTGTCACATTGAGCACTTTGAGGAACTGATACGACACTGCCACATCCCAGTCAACATCGAAGTGTCCGAACTGACGACCTTTGTTTGAGTACTTGAAGTAGTTGTCGGCACCGGCAGCCAGCTCATAACCTTTGCCTGCATAGGGGGTGAAGAGAGCTACTGTTGACGAGAGGGTGAGGGCATCGTATTTGTAAGCCACAGCACCTTTGAGCGACAGACCGAACTCAGCTCTCATGCTGCGGTCGTACAAGATGTTGGAGTTCTGGTCGTAGTACGACACACCATACTTGTCCTTGAGCGTGTGAGCATAGTCGTAGGGGTCAGGGGTCTCACCTAAGGCAGTCACTCCGTCGATATAGTCTTGATTCATGCGAGAGTTCATCTTGTCGGAGACGAAAGCGGTGGTTATACGACCTGCCACGGGCGAGAGATAAACAGAGAAGTCGGCTCCGCTCACCGAGGTCTTCCAGTCGATACCGACCGAGATATCGGTGTAAGAAGGAGCGAGCCACTTAGAGATGATGGGGTTGTAGCCGGCTACATAGTCGCGACCGAAAGCGTACTGCGACTGGAAAGCGCCAAGGACGGTTAGGTACCAGTTCTTATGGAACTCCCAACCGAACTTAGTGGCAAGCTTGATGTTATCGGACGATTTCTGCAGCTTGTCTTCGTCTTGGTCGATCCATGTCATACCAAAATCGGTGTCGAAATTGGTGTCCCATGCTATTGAGTTCTTATGATAGAGCAAGTGCAGCTTAGCGTATGCCACTCCGTTCACATTGTTCTTACCACCGGCAGCCCAGTTGACCAGTCCTGTAGCCGCTGCGTTGAGTCCGACCACTCCGTCAAATTTCCAAGCTTTATCGCCTGTGTCAATCTTCTTGAGATCGTCCACTGCCGTCTTAGCAGCATCAGCATTGGTTGTAACTGTGGCTTTGTCCACTCCTTGTGCATTAAGCGATAATGTTCCTATAATGCACAAGCCTAATAAAAGAGTCTTGTTTAATTTCATAGATATAATGTTTTATGTTTGGTTATTCACTTTTCACTTTTCAACTTTCGATTTCAGTTGTCAGTATTGTGCGGCGTCATACACTTGGTCTGCCACCTCTTCGCCTACCAGTTTCTCTATAAGGCAGAAAGCGAAGTCGGAGCTCAGTCCGGGCCCTTTGGCGGTGATGATGTTCTTCGACTCTACCACCAGTCCTCCCACATAGCTCTCCCCGAGTGCATCTTGGAAGCCCGGGTAGCATGTAGCCTGTTTGCCTTTGAGTATGCCTAACCGTCCGAGCACGGCAGGTGCAGCGCAGATAGCGGCTATCAGTCCCTCAGCCTCGTTATGACTGACAAGAAGTTGGCAGAGGTTGTCATGATCACCTAACATAGTGCCGCCTCCGGGGAGGATGAGCATGTTGGCATCTGAGAAATCGACATCTTCGAATATCTTGTCGGCATTGATATTGATGCCGTGGGCGCCATTGACTAAGAGTGAGCCGGTCATGCTCACGGTGATGAGTTCCACTTGTGCTCGACGGAGCAAGTCGATAGTGGTTACGGCCTCTATCTCTTCAAAGCCGTTGTCAAGAAACAGATAGTTCATACTTTGCTTGTTTTTGATTAATAAATGTCGGTTGGAACCGATGTCGGGTCAGAACATTAATAAATGTCGGTTGGAACCGATGTCGGGTCAGAACCGATGTTGAGTATTTGGCTATAAGTTACTTCAGTTTGTATTGGTAGGTTATTTTTCCGCTCACCTCTCCTTGTCCGGCGGTGAAGACGGCTTTCCTTGCCTCTTTGCATGCAGCATCTTGCATGCTCTTGTCGGAGATGGTGGTGCCTTGAGCGATGGAGGTGGCGACCACTTGTCCTTGTGCGTTCACTCTGATAGCCACCACTATCTTCCCTTCTTGGTCGCCTGTGTATGCGGGTGAAGAGAGCTTACCCTTGAGTGTCCTGCCGTTCACCGACCACGCGTTGCCTCCCGAGACACCCTGCCCTACAGGATTGCCTTGAGTCGTCTCGCCGGTGGAGGTGCCGGAGCCGGTAGGAGAGGTCGAGTTGCCGAAGAGTTGTCCGAGCTTGTTAGCCTTGTTGATAGCCTCCTGCTCTTTGGCTCTCTGCTCAGCCAGAGCTTTCTCTTTGGCTATGCGCTCAGCTTCTTGGCGTTCTTCTTCAGCCTTGCGCTGACGGATGAGCTCTTCTTCCTCGGCTTTGCGTTTAGCCTCCTCTTCTTTCTTCTGCTTAGCCAGAGCCAGCGACTCTTCATCTTCTTGGGTCATGAGGTCGTTGTTGGTGGGAGTCTGAGGAGCGGGCTGCGGAGCCGTCGTCTCCATGACAGCCTGAGGTTGAGGCTCTTGAGCTACACCTCCGCCCTCAGCCGCCTCGCCGAAAGAGACCTCTATACCCTCATCTTCAGGAAGGTAAGGCGGAGCTATATACACGAACCACAACAAAAGGAACAGAAGGAGCATGAAAAGACATGTTCCTGCCGCAGCATATATCCGTGCTTCTGTTTTTTTCTTCATCACTTCTTGGTAGCTATTACCAGTTTCATCTTATGTTGGTTGGCTATATCGAGCACATGCACCACCTCTTTGTAGGCTATATCTTGGTCGGCATGCAGGGCTATATAAGTGGTAGAGTCTTGTGCTTGGAGTTGCATCAGATAAGCCTCTAATTGGTCGGCCTCGATAGGCTGTGCTTTCTTCTTGCCCACTGCCACCGAGTAGTTGCCTAAGTTGTCGATATTGACCTTAGCAACCACCTGTTTGGTGGTAGTCTTAGCTCTTGATTGCGGGAGGTTGATCTTTATGTCGTTAGGCGACGACATCGTGCTTGCCATCACGAAGAAGAGCAAGAGCAGGAAGATGAGGTCGGTCATTGACGACATCGAGAAGGTAGCCTCCACTTTATTTCGTCTTTTGAGTGCCATAGTAAGGGTTGTTGTGAGGTTGGTTGCTTATGCGGGTTCGTTGAGCAGGTCCATGAACTCCATCGTCCTGCCTTCTAACTGTCGTACGACCGAATCGATGCGGGCCACTAAGTAGTTGTATGCGAAGAGCACGAGGATACCTACTATCAGACCGCCTATAGTGGTTACCATAGCCTGGTACATACCGGTGCTCAAGGCGCTGAGCTCTATAGCACCCGACTCAGAGCCTGCCATGTTGTAGAAGGTCTGCACCATACCTATCACCGTTCCGAGAAAACCGAGCATAGGTGCAATAGCTGCTATCGTGGCTACAATGACAAGGTTCTTCTCGAGCTTAGCCACCTCAAGATTACCCACATTCTCGATGGCCACCTGCACATCGTTCATCGGTCGGCCTATACGGCTTATACCCTTCTCTACCATACGGGCAGCGGGAGTGTCGGTCTGGCGACAGAGGTTGATGGCTGAGTCGATCTTACCCTCGTGAATATAATCTTTGATACGGTCCATGAACGAGCGGTCTTCTTTCTTGGCTTTCTTTATCATCACCAAGCGCTCGATGAACAGATAGACGGCAATGGCAAGCAGCACTGCCAACAAAACCATTATCCAACCACCATACTGAGCCATCTGCCACAGGTTCATGGGTTCTTGAACGGTCTGAGTTAATGTCTCTTCGGCAATTTCGGTTGCCAACACATCTTGAAATAGGATCATAATTGATATCGTTTAGTTGATTAATAAGCGTTGTTTATACTGTTTGATAGTCTGCTCTATACCCAGATAAAGGGCATCGGCTATGAGCGCATGTCCGATACTCACCTCATCTATCCACGGGTAGGCATTGTGTAGTGCGCGCAGGTTCATGAGGTTCAGGTCGTGTCCGGCATTAAGCCCCAAGCCTAAGTCCTTGGCAGCCTCAGCCGCCTCTTTGAGCATAAGGACAGCTGCCTGAGGGTCAGCATCATACAGGTGCGCATAAGGACCTGTATAGAGCTCCACGCGGTCGGCTCCGGCACGCTTGGCATAACTCACCATCTGAGCATCGGCATCTACAAAGACCGACACTCTTATCCCCTTGCGTTTGAAGGGTTCTATGAGTCGGCACAACTCGTCTTGACAAGAGCGTGTGTCATAGCCATGGTCGCTGGTGAGCTGAGAAGCAGCATCGGGCACTAATGTAACTTGTGTGGGACAGACAGAGGTAACGAGCTCGGTAAACGCAGCCGTGGGATTGCCCTCGATATTAAACTCGGTCTTCACCACCTCCGCGAGCTCATACACATCACTATAGCGTATGTGCCGCTCGTCAGGACGGGGATGAACGGTTATACCATCAGCGCCAAATCGCTCGCAGTCGATGGCAAAACCCACAACAGAGGGTACATCGCCACCGCGAGCATTGCGAAGGGTAGCTATCTTGTTTATGTTTACACTCAGTTTGGTCATTTTAAAGTAGCATTCGTACTGAAAATTGGAACTAAAGACTATGGTTAATGTACCTCTTGTTTCTAACAAATCATAAGTCGTGCAAAGATACTATTTTTTATTTAATCATGAAAATATTTTTACTTTTTTACCAAAAAACAGGTCTATGAGCGATTGCACGACTTCATTGTAAGGCATTTTTTTGTCAATCGGAAAAAAAATCATATCTTTGCGCGGTGAAGAAGGCGTCTTATCGGAGAAGTCCTACCGATGCTCTTCTTCTGATTGATCAAGTCCTTCTGATTGAAGACAAATATAGTTATGAAGATAGTTATCTTTGGAAATACCTTCAAGAAAGATACCGTAGCAGAGGTTGCCCGCATCTTGGAGTTCATGCGCTGCAATGGCGTTGAAGTGCTGTTGTCGCAAGAGTTGCGCAACGAGATGAACCTCAGAGACAGCTACGCCCCTTTTACCGACGAGCTGACCGACACCGTTGATTTTGCTCTTTCTGTCGGAGGTGATGGTACGGTTCTGAACACTGTAGTGCTTGGTATCAACTGCGGGCACTTAGGTTTTCTTGCAGAGGCGCAGGCGAAAGATGTGGAGCGTATATGCAGGCAGCTTGTGAGCAACGACTACACCATCGAGCAGCGTTCAATGCTCCGTGTGAGCACCAACGACGGCTGGCAGATGGGTTCGCCTTTCGCGCTCAACGAGATAGCGGTGATGAAGCAGGAACTGAGCTCGATGATAGCGGTTGAGATGCATATCAATGGCGAGCTGTTGCACACCTATCATGCTGACGGAGTGCTCATCTCCACCCCCACAGGCTCTACCGCCTACAACCTGTCGGTAGGAGGGCCGTTGGTGGCTCCGCAAGCCAAAGTGATGATAATAAGTCCTATCGCCACACACAGCCTTAATGTCAGACCGCTCGTCATCCCCGACGACTGCTTCATCGACATGAAGATAAGCAGTCGCTCACACAGCTACCTCATCTCTATTGACGGGCGCAGTCAGACTTTCCGCGAAGAGGTAACGCTGCACATAGAGAAAGCCGCTAACACCGTCAAGCTGGTGCAGTTAGGTGAACACTCTTTCTTCGACACACTCAAAGATAAGTTGTCGTGGGGCAGTTAGACACCCACCCGTCAACAATAAGTAACAGACAAAAAACTAAAAACATACATTTATGAAACGAATTGCTATCTTTTGCGTAGCTTTGTGCTGTGCTCTGAGCTCTTTCGCTGCTGACTGGGACAACCAAATCAGCATCTCCGGCGGTCCGTTCTCACCGGTTACTGTCTTTATCAGTTACCTTGCCAATCCGATGATCACTGAGTTAGGCTACGGAAAGGTTCTCACCATCGAGAACCCCTCTTACTTTGGTTCTTACTCGTTCAGTTATCATAAAGAGTTGGTTGATTGGTTCCAGATTGGTCTGAAACTTAATTATGAGTATTCAGGATTTGAGATGTATGCCAACCCTACCGACCCTGCTGCTATTGCCGCTATAGGTAGTACGCACGAGAAACTGGGCAAGAGCGATGCTCACATGATGTTGGCACAACTCAGTATGCAGTTCACTTATCTGAACACGAGAATAGTCAAGCTCTACTCAGGTCTTGACATAGGTCTGGGTATCGTTCTGTGGAACAGGAGCGATATGTTCGACAAAGATCTCACAGCCGCCGCTCTTGTCAACGATGATGTGAAGCGCATTCAGGAGTTGCAAAAGCGATATCCCAACGGCAAAGAAGTTAAGTGGTTACCTGCAGGAGATATCACCCTGCTCGGACTGAACGTAGGAACGAGAGTGTACGGATTGGCTGAGATTAATCTCGGACTTGATGCTTTAGTCAAAGTGGGTATAGGTGCCCGCTTCTGATAGTGCATGCAAAACAGTCAGACTATTTAATCATCTTTTTGATAATGAGAAGAAGAAGTGTCATCTCAATGATGCTTGTGTGCTTGTGCGCTCTCCTTAGCGTCAGCACTCTGCCCCTCAGTGCGCAGACAAGAGTAGCAGAAGGTTGGTTCCGCTACACCCCTTTCGGGCACTCTCTGCTTGCCGATGTGCACCCCGACTTGGTACGCATGGACATTGCCGCCAACACCAACCACCCCACCTACGACTACACTCAGGGCGGGAAGCAGTATCGTACCACCACCCTCACTATGTTCGGTCTGTCGCTGCCTATATGGACAGGTCAAGTGGTGGACGAGAGGTTCTACCTAAATGTGAAGATGACCTTGTCGGCCTCGCTATGGATGGACCTCTTTGAGAGTACCACCTCACCTATCACCAACACCGACTTCCGCGTCTCGCTCCCCACATGGACTTTCATGCATCAGTGTAGGTTGGGGTTCATGAAGAACTACTCGGTAGCTTGGAGTCCGTTCAAGCACGAATCGACGCATATAGGTGATGAGCTCTTGCTCCAGCATGTTGACCAGGGCTATCCGCTCCGTAGGGTCAATGTGTCGTACAACTACACCGAGCTGCAGTTCACCGTCAACGAGACAGCCGACCGCTACAGCTCTAACCACTGTCTGCGCGCCGGAGTGATGATACTGCTCTCACCTAAGAGAGGCTGGTACTTCATCGAGCAAAGAGACGGTGACGAGTCGCTCGCACAACCACGGTTGTCGCCATGGGAGGCATACGTGCAGTATCAGTATCAGTCCGACACCTCACCCCACGGCTTTCAGGCTGTCGTCTCCGCCGAACTGAGGAACCGCGCTATCTACGGCTACCCCGTCTTCTCTTTCGATGGACAGACGCTCAGCTCAAAAGAACAGAAAGAGAAAAGGCGCTTCACCTATAACATCTTCGCAGGAGTGAGATACAACACACCTAACTACGATGGCTACTTTTCGCGTTTTGCCTTCGGCATAAGAGCCTACCACGGCAACTGTCCGCATGGGCAGTTCCGCAATATCGACAACTTCAGCCAGATAGGCGCATGCCTTATATTTGAATAACTATTCAACCCAATCAACTATCAAACATTCAACCATTCAACTATTCAACCCTCCATGCATCCACACGATCTGAGAATAATCTTCATGGGCACTCCTGATTTTGCTGCCCACAGTCTGAAAGTCCTTCATGAGTCAGGCTACAACATTGTGGCAGTGGTTACCATGCCCGACAAGCCTGCGGGACGCGGACATAAGGTGCAGTACTCAGCTGTCAAGCAATATGCTTTGTCCGCCTCGCTACCTCTGCTCCAACCCGAGAGACTCAAAGATGAGTCGTTCCTAAGCTGTCTTCGTTCATACAACGCCGACCTGCAGATAGTGGTTGCTTTCCGTATGTTACCCGAGGTGGTGTGGTCGATGCCCCGACTCGGCACTTTCAACCTTCATGCCTCGCTGCTACCGCAGTATCGCGGTGCAGCCCCCATCAACTGGGCTGTCATCAACGGCGACAAGCAGACAGGCGTCACCACTTTCTTCCTCCGTCATGAGATAGACACCGGAGACATCATCCTTCAGGAGAAGATAAGCATAGGCGAGGAGGAGGACGCCGGTTCGGTTCACGACCGCCTCATGGTCCTCGGAGCTCAGATGGTGAGCCGAACGGTTGACCTCATAGCCTCAGGCAGAGCTACAACCACGGCTCAGGCTATGCTCTCGGAAGGTCCGCTCAAGCCCGCACCGAAGATCTTCAAAGAGACCTGCCTCATCGACTTCACCAAGGACGCTCTTGAGGTGCACGACTTCATACGCGGACTCAGTCCCTCGCCCGCAGCTTGGTGCGACATAAAGATAGGAGAGAAAGAGGAGACGGTCAAACTTTTTGCCACGCGTCTGACCTCTATCAGCCGTCCGGCAGACACTCCGGCGGGCAGTGTGCGGCTCAACCTTGCCGACAAACAGATGCTTATTGCATGCAACGATCGTTACCTGCAAGTTGTTGAGTTGCAGTTCCCCGGGAAGCGACGCATGCCTATCAGAGACGCTCTTAACGGTTATCGCCTATGAACCCGCTTGACATCATCGACCGCTATTATGCCCACTCGCCTGAGCTCAGGCATATCTTGTTGACGCATAGCATTCAGGTGCGCGACCGTGCGCTCCTCATAGCCGACCGCCACCCGGAGCTCTCTATCGACCTTCAGTTCGTCAGCGAGGCTGCCATGCTGCACGACATAGGAATCATCTTCTGCCAAGCACCAAAGATCTTCTGCTTTGGTGAGCACCATTATATCGAGCATGGCTACCTTGGTGCCGAGCTGCTCAGGAAAGAGGGGTACCCGCGTCATGCCCGCGTGGCAGAGCGCCACACCGGGAGCGGTATCACCGTGGAGCAGATCATACGCGAAGAGTTGCCGCTGCCCGAGCAGGACTTCTGTCCTCAGACAGTAGAAGAGAAGCTTATCTGCTACGCCGACAAGTTCTTCTCCAAGTCGCATATAGGTGAGGAGGTTGATTACGAAAAGGTGCGCCGCTCTATCTGGCGCTACGGCCACGACGCCATCCTGCGCTTCGAAGAGATGGAGAAGATGTTCTCCTAACAGCGCAGCGGTCTAACAGCACAGCGGTCTAACCTCTAACAGCGCAGCGGTCTAACCTCTAACAGCGCAGCGGTCTAACAGCGCAGCGGTCTAACAGCGCAGCGGTCTAATAAAACTTATGTGCGAAGCCCACGGAGATGAGCTCTTTAAACTGCAGACGGGCTCGCTCATCATTGGGCAGGATGACGGTGTTGTCGTAGCGCGGGTGAAGGATGACGCGAGCCGAGAGATAACGATTGATGATGAAGTTGCAGGTAATCTCCCAATCCACCTCTACGCGTTTGTAGTTGGTGTAGAAATAGAACTTCGAGTCGAGCGCCACCTCTCTTACCGGTGTCCACGACCAATCGACTCTCAACGAGCTACCTATGTCGTTGAGCTCTTGCTTTGAGTCAGGAATACCGAAAGTAGAAGGGCTGACATGAACAGTGTCGTAAGCATAGACCATCTTATAAGTGAAAGGCGAGAACACTATAGATAGTCCTTTCACCGGCTTATAGTCGATACCTAAGGTCAGGTTGAACCTGAGAGGTGTGAGCGGACCGGTCTTGAGCTCATTGACATTGGTCTTCCATGTCTCGAACAGCTGAGTCTGCAACTCTGCAGAGGTTGATATATACAAGTTCTGATAGACCTTATATCCGAACTTGGTGTATAGTTTGAGCAGGTCGTCGTTAGTGTTCACTTTCCTGAGCGAGTCGCCGCTCACGGTAGAGAAACCCATTCGCCATTCGCCCTGGTTCTCCCAGGTTATCTTATCCTTATCATCGTAGTTGATATAGCCTTGCACCGTACCTAAGAGTGCGAAGTTGCTGTTACCTCCTTGATACCAGTTAGGCGACACATAGTTCTGCGACACCTGCAGCATGATAGTTGCCTGTTTGCGCCAGGGCGACCGTGCGTCACGGAAACGGCGCAACTGATAACGACGCTCTTCGTCCACCTCTTTGATGATCGTCTTTTTTATCTCCACACTGCCAATCTTATCGATATCGGCTATGATATGCTGTCCGAAATCGAGTGAGGCGTCATACACACCTTTATATACCTCAGCGTTGTGTCTGAGTATCTCTCGCCGAGCACCGCTATACAGCCTGCCTAATGTGAAGTGTTGTACGTCGTCCTCTTGGCTGTCTTTCACCATCTGTTCGGATGAGCGTCTCTCAGGCACATAGAGCATAGGTATGGCTAAGGGGTGATGTGTGAAGCGCCGGCGCTCGGCGTCTAAACGCAGCGAGTCGGCATAGCCTATATGAAAAGGTTGGAGAGTAGTGGTGTCGTGGAGCAGACGATACTGATGAACGGAGTCGTTCTGTTGCTTGATGCGTTGCGACTGCTCTTCAAGCAACCGCCACATCAACTCATCGGTCTGAGCCACCTCCGACTGCTGAGTCTTGAAAGTGTCGGCCCACTGATGATAGACCACACTATCAGCAGACTGCGCCCACAAACGAGCACAACCAATTAACAGACATAATATCAAAATGTTTTGTTTCATTTCTCTAACCTCTAACAGCGCAGCGCTCTAACACCTAACAGCGAAGCGGTCTAACAGCGAAGCGGTCTAATCCCTAACAGCGAAGCGCTCTAACAGCGAAGCGGTCTAACAGCGCAGCGGTCTAACCTCTAACCGCGAAGCGGTTTAGTCCGGAGTGCGTGAACGATGAGGTAAGCACCCCAGATGATGAACGGCACTGACAGCCACTGACCCATGTTGAACACCATGTTTTGCTCGAAAGCTTCTTGGTCGAGCTTCATGAACTCCAGTCCGAAGCGCGTGATGAAGATTATCTCGAAGAAGACACCGAGGATGAGTCCGTGACGCTTACTTGCGTTGGTCTTCCAGTACATGAACCATGTAACGATGAAGGCGAAGATGCAATACATCATCTCATATATCTGCGTGGGGTGACATGGCAGCGGGTTGCCCGAGGCATCGACGGGCACCTGCGGGTCGCGAACGAAGATGAAGCCCCAAGGCATGGTGGTAGGGTTGCCGTAGATCTCGGAGTTCATCAGGTTACCAAGACGGATACAGGTGGCGGTGATGCATATACCTATCACTAACTTATCGAACAGCCAGGCTATACCTTTATGGAAATGTTTCCTATCGAGCAACCAACCCATGAAGATGAGTCCGGCGGCTCCGCCATGCGACGACAACCCGCCCTGCCATATCTTGAGCAGCTCGAAAGGATGCTCTATATAAGGGTTACGGTAGTTGATGTTCCACGAGAAGATCTGTATAGGTTCGGTGGACAGTCCGACGCTATGGCAATAGGCAGAGAGTGCCGGGTTGGTTACATCGTACCACTCGTAGAACCAGCAATGACCCAATCGTGCTCCCACGATAACACCGGTAACCATATAGACAAAGAGCTTGTCGATCCACTCAGGCGGACAGTTCTCGTGTTTATAGAACTTGACTTGAGTGAGATAGCAGAAGTATATACCCACTGCCCAGAGCAGTCCGTACCAGCGTATCTGCAAAGCTCCGATAGAGAAGATTACCGGATCGATGTTCCATGTGATAAAAGCAAGCATCAGTATTGAAAGAGTAAGGTGTTTGTTTCTTATGACATTGATAGTTTACATACCGGCACCGTGGCAGTTCTTATACTTCTTTCCTGAGCCGCAAGGACACGGGTCGTTTCGTCCCACTTTCGGTTCTTGTCGGCGTATAGGTTGTGTTATCTGTTGCTCACGTGTGTCGCGTCCGGCGGCTTGCTGTTGTGCCTGTTGTGCACGAGCCACCTGATCTTTCTGTGTGCGGTAGCGACTCATGTCGGTGCGTTGCTGTTGGTGAGCCTGCTGAGCCTCTTGTCCTTCACGCATGTTGAGTTGACCGCGCAGCAGGATAGAGATAGCACGACGGTTGAACTGGTTGAGCATCTCTTGGAAGAGGTTGAACGACTCTAACTTATAGATAAGCAACGGGTCTTTCTGCTCGTAGGAAGCGTTCTGTGCCGACTGCTTGAGGTCGTCTAAGCGGCGCAGGTGCTCTTTCCACTCATCGTCGATAACATAGAGCAGAGTACGTTTCTCGAACTCTTTGACTACCTCTTTGCTCTCGTTATCGTAAGCACGATGGAGGTTGACTGCCACATTATACACACGCTTACCATCGGTGATAGGAACGAGGATGTTCTCGTACATCTGTCCTCTGTTCTCATACACATTCTTGATGACGGGATAGGTTATCTGCGCCAGCTTGTCCATCTTGCGTTTGAAGGTCTCGAGGGCAGCCTCTGAGAGACGGTCGGAGAGTTGTTGTTGCCTACCCTCGCGGAACTCTTGCTCGGTGAACGGGGGTTCCATGGCGAAGATCTGCAGCACCTCAGCAGAGAAGCCCTCGAAATCGAGCGACTGTCGCCAATCGGCAACGATAGACTCGGCAGTGTCGTAGATCATGTTGGTGATGTCCACGCCTAAGCGCTCGCCCATGAGAGCGTGATGACGCTTAGCATAGGTCACATTACGCTGCTGGTTCATCACATCATCGTACTCGAGCAGACGCTTACGGATACCGAAGTTGTTCTCCTCCACTTTCTTCTGTGCGCGTTCGATAGACGACGATATCATGCTATGCTCAATCATCTCGCCCTCTTGGAAGCCCATGCTATCCATCAGCTTGGCTATACGCTCTGAGCCGAACATACGCATCAGATCGTCCTCTAACGACACATAGAACACTGACGAGCCCGGATCACCTTGTCGTCCTGCACGACCTCTGAGCTGACGGTCCACACGACGACTCTCATGACGCTCTGTACCTACGATAGCCAGACCGCCTGCTTCGCGCACCTCGGGGGTGAGCTTGATATCGGTACCACGACCTGCCATGTTCGTGGCTATCGTCACCACTCCTTTCCTACCGGCTTGAGCCACTATCTCTGCCTCACGCTGGTGGAGCTTGGCATTGAGCACATTATGAGGAATCTTGCGGATGGTGAGCATACGCGAGAGCAACTCACTGATCTCCACCGAGGTGGTACCCACAAGCACAGGACGACCCTCACCTATGAGACGCACGATCTCCTCAATGACAGCGTTGTATTTCTCGCGCTTGGTGCGATAGATACGGTCGTTCATATCGATACGAGCGATAGGCTTGTTGGTGGGGATAACAACCACATCGAGCTTGTAGATGTTCCAGAACTCACCTGCCTCTGTCTCTGCCGTACCGGTCATACCGGCCAGCTTGTTGTACATACGGAAGTAGTTCTGCAGAGTGATGGTGGCAAAAGTCTGGGTAGCACCCTCCACCTTCACGTTCTCTTTGGCCTCGACAGCCTGGTGCAGACCATCGGACCAACGGCGGCCCTCCATCACACGGCCTGTCTGCTCGTCAACGATCTTAACCTGACCGTCGTCGATGATATAGTCAACATCTTTCTCGAAGAGGGTGTACGCCTTAAGAAGTTGGTTAACAGTATGTACGCGCTCCGACTTGATAGCGTAGTTCTCGAGTATCTCGTCTTTCTTCAACTGTTTCTCAAGTGCTGAGAGTGAGGTCTTCTCCAGGTCGGCTATCTCCGAGCCTACATCAGGCAGGACGAAGAACTGCGGGTCGTCGGTCTGACCGGTGAGAGCATCAATACCCTTGTCGGTGAGGTCGATCTGCTTGAACTTCTCGTCGATAACGAAATACAATTCATCGGTGGCGATGTGCATGTTCTTGTTGTTCTCTTGCATGAAGAACTCCTCGGTCTTCTGCAGGCGCACTTTATTACCTGGCTCTGAGAGGAACTTGATGAGTGCCTTGCTCTTAGGCATACCTTTGTATGCACGGAACAGCGCCAACTCACCTTCTTCTGCCACTTTCTTATCCTGCGACGGCATCTTTTGCTTAGCCTCGGTAAGCAGCTTGGTGGTGAGGGCTGTCTGACTGCGCACGAGCAGCTCCACACGATGTTTATACTCATCGAAATACTGATCTTCGCCCCTTGGTATAGGACCGGAGATGATAAGCGGTGTACGAGCATCGTCTATCAACACCGAGTCCACCTCATCGACGATAGCGTAGTTATGAGAGCGCTGCACGAGGTCGATAGGCGAGGTTGCCATGTTGTCGCGCAGATAATCGAAGCCGAACTCATTGTTCGTACCGAAAGTGATGTCGCACGCATAAGCACGGCGTCGCTCGTCGGAGTTAGGCTGATACTTGTCGATGCAGTCCACCGACAGTCCGTGGAACATATAGAGTGGTCCCATCCACTCGGCATCACGCTTAGCCAAATAGTCGTTGACGGTAACCACATGCACGCCCTCGTGCGTCATAGCGTTGAGGAAGACAGGCAGGGTTGCCACTAAGGTCTTACCTTCACCCGTCGCCATCTCGGCTATCTTGCCTTGGTGCAGAACGACGCCGCCTATGAGCTGCACATCGTAGTGTACCATGTCCCATGTTATCTCGTTGCCGCCCGCCATCCAATGGTTATGATAGACAGCCTTATCGCCTTGGATTTCCAAGAAATCGTGTCCGGCTGCTGCAAGGTCGCGGTCGAAAGGAGTGGCAGTAACCTCAATGTGCTCGCTCTGAGCAAAACGACGAGCAGTGGACTTGACGATAGCAAACACCTCAGGAAGGATCTCGTTGAGCACCTGCTCATACTTGAGCTTAATATCTTTCTCGGTCTTGTCAACCTCGTGATACACTTTCTCACGCTGCTCTATCTCAAGCTGTTCGATAGAGTCTTTGAGCTCTTGTATATGCTGTTTCATAGGTGCTACGGCATCAGCTATGAGCTGCATGAGAGCACTTGAGCGAGCACGTAACTCATCGTTGGAGAGAGCGTCGATCTGAGGATAGACCGACAGAATCTGATCTACATACGGACGAATGGCTTTCATGTCGCGCTGCGACTTGTTGCCAAACATCTTACTTAAAAATTCTACAAATCCCATATTGATATAGTTATTTTTCTGTTATTTCTGAATCAGTATGCTGTTATTTATGAATTAGCCTGCAAAGGTACGCATTTTTTTCCGTCCACGCAACAACAAAGAGCGTACCGAACTTCTCAGTACGCTCTTTTCGCAAAAAAAAACATGTCGTTTTGTCAGTTATCTGAGCTCGTTTAGCCATTGCAGGCGTTTATCTGAGCTCGCTTAGCCATTGTAGGAGTGCTTGTCGGAAGAGTGCTGTCTGCGGTATCTCTCTCTCGAAGCCCCAACCGTGTCCTCCGGTGGGCATGATGAGCAGCTCGGCGCTCACGCCGACTCGGGTGAGAGCCGTGTAGAAATCGACGGAGTTGCTCACGGGCACAGCCTTATCGTCTTGACAGGCAGCGATGAAGCAAGGTGGGGTGTTCTTATCCACAGAGCGTTTCAAGTCCCAGCGCGCCACTTGTTGCGGTGTGAAGTCCTCGCCAAGGAGCAGTCGTCGTGTCTTCTTGTGGGTGTCGTCCTGCATAGAGAGCACAGGATAGATAAGCACGCCGAAGTCGGGTCGGCTCTGTGCTGACGCATACTTGGTGAGCAGTGAGCCTGCCAGATGTCCTCCTGCCGAGAAGCCCATGACGCCTATACGCTGTTGGTCGATATGCCACTGCTCGGCGCTGTCTCTGAGCATGAGCATGGCAGCCTGAGCATCTTCCAGCGGCACATCCTCGCGGCCGGCAGGCAACCTATACTTGAGCACAGCCACCACAATATTGTGCTGCATAGCCCACTGCGCCACTGCCCTACCCTCGTTGCTCACCGACACATACTCGTAAGCTCCTCCCGGACAGACGAGCAATGCCATACGCGGCTCGGAAGAGGCGGCGGGCAGATAGAGGTCAAGGCGAGGGTGCGTGATATCGTAGATCTCACCGTAACGACCAACACGCTCCTGCCGCGTAGTGTCAGAGTCGTGGGTAGGGAGATAGACAACCTTCTGTGCTGCTACAACAAGGCTGCAGCAAAACAATATACTAAGGACAAGATTGCGCTTCATATTACTTATGATTGATGATGACGCGGAGTGTGAACACCTCATCGTCGGTTATTACCTCCAGCATATAAATGCCGTTGTTTATCTCTTCGATGTTCATAGCATTACCTCTGCCTGTCTGCAGCAGCTTGCCGTCTAAAGAGATGAGGCGCAGCTGCGTCTGAGGAGTGATACCTGCCACATTGATAGTGGTAGAGGCGGGGTTAGGATAAGCCATCACCTCACCTGCACGCAGTATGTCCACCGAGGTGAACTCCTGACGCATGAAGTAAAGGTTGTCCACCGATATGCTCCCTTCGCCGGAGAGCAGTCCGTCGTGATGGATGAGACGGAGTCCCATGAACTGATAGTCAACGCCCTCAGGCATTTGGCTGAGGTCTGCCTCTTCGTAATGCCAACCGGCAAAATCGATAGTGGTGATAGGAGTATATTGTATGTCGCCCGAAGCGTCCCATACGGCTTGAAGCTCGTTACCGGAGAAGTCGCCGAACACATACATACCCAGGCGGCAGTTGCTGTTGCCGTTGATAAGCGTCTCACCTATGTAATGATAGCGGACGAAAGCATCGCTGTCGCCGAACTTATACTTGAGCTCGTTGGCAGCCGCACCTGCATACTTACGCTCTTTGTTGAGGAAGACGGAGGCATTGCTCATGTTCAGACTGTTGTCGGCATCGTAAGCGAAGAGGAGCTGCTCGCAGTCGCTGAGCATCACACCCTCAGGCTGCTGCTTGTCGGCAGTGGTGTGGAAAGTGATGGGGGTGTCGTCATTGTGATAAACGCCTATCACATCCTGTATATCCTTACCTATGATGAGGGTATAATCGTTGTCGGGCATGAGAGCATCGGTGAGCTCGAAAGAGACGGAGCCCATGTTGTCCACTTTGTTGTACTTCATCAGTCGAGTGTTGATAGCCATCTCTTTGCCATCGGCATCAACCACCTTGAGGTTGTTCTTGACGGTGGTGGTCTTCACTTTCTCGTCGAAGATAAGGATGAACGAAGGTCGGAGCGGCACCTCTGTCTGTCCGACAGCCGGATAGCTCTGCATCAGTCGGAGCGACGGACGGTTCTTAGTGCGGAAACGGAAGACGAAATCCTCCTCGAGGGTGTTGGGGAAGGTGTAGTCGGGATGACAGGCTGTCTTTGCCAAGGTTACCGTATATTCGGTACCTTTCTCGAGCATACGTTTAGGATGGAAGCGCAGTGTGCGGTAAGAGTTCTCGAACAAGATGGTTCCCTCCACCTCGGGCGAGATAGAGAAAGCGGCTTCGGTCTCTTGGGCTTTCATGTCCCAGTTGAAGTTGAGCACTATGTCGGTTGCCACATCCACGCTGTCGGTTATCTCTTTGGGTGCGGGCGAGTAGTTGAGCACTACGGGACGCGTCTCACGCTTAGCGTTGATGAGCATGTCCTGATAAGTGATCTTGTTCTTCTCGACACTGATCTCTTGGTCCATAGGATAGTAATGCTCTGCCTCTACATGCAGGGTATAGGTGCCGGGCTCCACGTTCCAGAAGAAGAACACACCGTTGTAGAGCGAGTCGGTGGTGTAGGTATCTACAACCGCACCATCCTTAAGCAGTTGCACTTTTGCTCCTAAGATAGGCAGCAACTCATCGCGTGTACCTATCTGACTCTTTATGCTGGGGAACTCCAACTTCTTGTACCAGTCGCGCACCTGTCCGCCAACCACGCCGGTGGGCATCTGCTTGCCGCAGAAATACTCCAAGAACGACTTGGTGAAGTACCATGCCTCTTTCCACTTATAGTCCATGTTCATCAGTCGGTAGGTCTCGGGAGTGTAATCGTGCATACAGCCTTCTGAGATGACGCCGGGCACTGCCAGTCGGCGGAGCACGCCGTAGCCGTCGCCCCATCCGCCCATGATGGTGTAGCCGAAAGTCTTGTCGCCCACTACCCATCCTGCAGCACGAGAGGCAGGCGACCAGTTGGTGATCTTGTTGTCCACGAGGTTATTGGCAATGATAGTAGAGATAGCGCGACTCTCGTCTTGCCGTGGTGCGGGGTTACGATAGGTGCGCGTATCATCTTTGTCTTGTCCGGAATAGAGCTCGAGCACATAGTTGCTCGGTCCGCCGGCATTAGAGTGGATAGAGAGCATGAAGTCGGCTCCGTAAGCATTGGCCTCTGCCACTATAGCGGAGAGCGAGCGGTCGTCGCCGTTGAGGAGCATGTCGTCGTACTGCTCTTGCGTTATCTTGCCGGAGTTGAGCCATGTCTTGAGCACATCGGCATCGTTGCCGCCACCGTCGTTGTTGGTGTGGCGCGACATCATCACTTGGAAGCCCTCAGCGAGCAGCAGCTCCTCAAGCTTGAGACCTTTGTCGAGGTTACTGTTCGACTCCCAGAACCCTTCGGGGTCGCCTGAGGCAAAAGGATAGATGGTTATGCCTCTGTCGTTGCTGCCATGTCCGCCATGACCGGGGTTGATATAAATCTTCACCTCTGATGGTTGACGGTTGCCGGCAGCCGGCATCTTACGGCGTGCCTTGGGCTCCACACGGCGTGCCTTAAGCTGAGCAGGGGTAGCATCAACAAGACTATGGTCAGCCAGACGGTCGATCTGCATGAGTCGCACATCGCCACTGAGGGTGTTATAAGCTATATGACCTGTGGCGGGCGAGACAGCAGGGTACATACCGAACTCACGCATGTCGGTGAGCATCTGAGTCTGATGACCATCCACCGAACGGATGACGATAGCCGAGCCGGTGAAGCTGTGACCATCATGAGCATCGAACATGCCGACAACATAGTCGTTGCCGTACCACACAGGGGCATCGAGAGTACCAAGATTGATCAGCTCTCTTCCCTCAAGGTCGCAGATAGCAGTACCATGCTTGGTGTTGAAGAGGATACGCGAGCGGTCGGGCGAGAGCGACATCCATACATAATTGACATCGCTGCCATGCGGTGTGAGCACACGACGCTCGCCATTACGATAGAGCACCATCTTCAGGTCCTCGTTCTCGACGCGGAGGTCGCCCTGAGCATTGGTCGCATTGAGAGCATCGTTAACACCAAGAGGGTCGCCCGAAGCAATGGTCGCAGAGCTCAGAACTGACTGTAGGGTGAGTTGTTCGGGTACCTCGTCGATCTCGTTGTCAACATAAAGGACCTCGGTAGCGTCGGCGCTGAACTGTGCGTTCCAACCGGAAGCCACCTTCTGATTGCTCAGGACATGTATCGGTTCCGCCGACACAAGCATTGCCACAAGGCAAACACACAAATAAGTAAAGATTCGTTTCATGGTATTTATGAGTTTAGTGTTTAGTGTTTAGTTGTTTAGAGTATAGAGGTTAGAGGTTACCCCGTAGGGGTTTTCGTTCAATAGGGGGGGGACATTCAACAATATTATTGTTTTATTATCTGCATGTTGAGGCCGGAGGGGGTGCGGAGGAGGTAGGTGCCGCTATTTAATGAGGACAGGTTGACGGCACCTTCGGCTCCAGCCGTTGCCCACATCACCGATTGTCCTGCGAGGTTGAACACCTCAACCATCTCGCCCTCTTTGACACCCGACACATACACCATGTCGCTCACCGGGTTAGGATAGCACAGCACGAGGTCGCGTGCCGCGATAGTCTCTACCTTCACCTTGTCGTCGATATCCTTATAATACAGCCTTATACCTCTCATTGCTAATGCATGTTCGCCTGCCGTGGTCTCGGTAGATAGATAGAAACGCAGATAGTTCATCGACAAGGGGAAAGAGGCTCTATCGTCGGAGTAGTTGAGCATGAGAGGCACCGACTGATAGACCACGGCATCGCCCTTAGGTATGTCGGTGAGTGTGCGGTTGAGCACTTGTCCGTCGGCGGTGGTGAGACTCATGTTGATCGACTCAATGACCGCATCGGTCGTGAAATCAATACTCATGGAGTCGGGCAGACCAAAGAAACAAAACTGACGAGTGAGCAGGATATAAGCTTTGCGTGTGGTCTTATAGTTGAACAGCACCTCACTGACACTCTCCTCTCCCTCGTGTTCTGTCCGCTGCCAGTGTTCGTTGAACCCGGTCATCGACTTGAGAGCCCACTGCTCATAATCGGCAAAATCGTCGGCGGTGAGCGGACTCTCATCGGCTGTCTGAACGAGCACGACGAGCGTATCCACGAAGTTATCCATGGCGGCTGCCACCCGTCCCACTCCGTTGCTCACGGCATGAACGATGCCCTCCTCGTCGATGAGACATATATCTTCGGTGAGGTTGGTCCAAGTAATCGACGATGGTGCCACTGTCTGTCTGTCGGTTCCGTTAACATTGATCACCTCCACCTCGTAGGGGTGAGACTTATCGATAACGACGGTGTCGAGACGGAGCTCCATGTTGCCCGGCACTATGCTTATCTCTATCTGCGTGGTGGCTGTGCCATAGGTGGCGGTCAGCGTACCTCCGTTACGGGTGGAGGCGAAGAAGGTGCGACCTGCGTTGCGTATCTCACCCACCGACTCATCGCAACTGAGAACGACATCCTTCACATCGGTAGAGAGGAGCAGTCCGTACTTGTTGTATCCGAGGAAACGCGGTGTATAGACCCCGCAGAACGGTAGGGAATAAGCTGACTGATAGGGGTAGAGTATGGATATGGTCTGGTCGTCGTCCGGCACGTTTGCCACGACGAACATAGCATTGCCCACTGCTCTCTCTGAGCCGTCGGAGCCGTTGTTCATCTGGTCTTTAACGTTCCTCAGATAGAGTGTTGAGGAGCCTCCTCCGTCCCAGTTGACGGCTCGCCATGCCCCGTAGAATCGCATCACCTCACCCAGCACCTTGGTCGTACACCCCGGCGAGTAAGACGAGCGACCGTCGATGACGCAGAAGATGGCACTATCACCTCTCTCCGACATGCCGAAGCCGGTGCGCGGGTGTGCCTCGTTCCAATAGCCCTCCTGGGGTATGCGTCCGCTGTCCACGATAAGCACGTAGTTGTCGCCGCCTATAGCCTGCGAGAGATTGGTGTTGATGCCGTCAAGCTTAAGAGAGAAACGGATGGTGAGCGTGTCGCCGATGTTGATGGTGTCTAAAGCATCGCGCATGACGCCATGACCGGAGAGCACAGCCCATCCCTCAGGTATAGCCATCGACCCTTTCTGCTGCTCTTTCTGGCGCACCACCACACTCATCTTGCCATTAGTCTTCCAGCTCTCTCCTTCTGCCGGCTCCACCAGCAGCTCCGTGCCGTACTCGTTGGTGCCGGTCGTCTTACCCTGATACCGGTTATAGAGAACCAACTCGTCAGCCTGACGGGTATAGTTGACATGCTTGATGACGAGCGTATCGTTCTTGGCTGTATATACTCTTCCCGCATATTTCCACTGACTTGCCACCACTGCCTTGCCGTCAGCCCCTATGCCGCCCACACGGCGGTTGGTAGAACCGATGTAAGCATACTCGCTGTTCTCGATAGTGAGACCCGTTGGACGCCCCACATCGCCTTGTGTGACAAAGAAATCGCCGTTGACTCCGGCAAAAGCCACATGGGTGGGAGTGGTGATACGCTTTGCCATCGATGACGGGCGCTCCGAACCGACCAACATACCCTTACCTAACTCCTCCTCGATAGTAACATACTCGTTGCGTGTGTCGGCGATGAGCAAGTAAGCGTCGAGCGAGGCGGTGGGCGACTGCAGGTTGTTCAGACGCACCTGCAGATAAGTGGTGCCCGGACCGGCGGGATAGAGAGCTATGGTGTCGATACGATACGGCACATTGTTGAAATAGGCGTCTTGAGCACTAAGAACAACGCCGAAAACACAGAGCAGACTTGCTACTGCGATAAGAAAAGTGCGTTTCATGGTCGGTGATTTTAATACGCCACAAAGTTATGAAAAAAAACTCAAACAACAAAAGCATAACAACAAAAAGTGCACCCCCGAGGGAGTGCACTTGCTATAGAGTCTTTTTCGAGATGTCGGGATATCGAAAGGTCTCGGTCTCGAAAGAGAAGTTAACTTATTTTACTTCTACACCCAGAACAGTGTACTTAACACCATTCTTGTAGATGTAAACTTGTCCGTTCTCAACCACTTTCTTAACTTCGTTGTTGAGGTCCTTGATATTGTCAACACCTTCGAGTTGACCTGCCTTGCCTGTCATGGTGTAAACGGCATAACCGTTGTTGTGGGTGTAAACATATATCTTAGCTGTTGTTCCGTCAACCTCTACAGAAGGAACGGCGGTACGGCAACCGTTGGTGAGCTCACCCATACCGGCAGCAGGGAAGTACCACAGCGGCTCCATCTCGGCGAACGACTTAGCAGCATCTTTGAACTTATAGATAGCGAACGAAGACGTAGGTGAGCCTACGGTGTTGGTTGCGCACATCACGAGGAAGTACTCATCACCAATCTGGAACTCAGCCAGTCCGTTGTGTCCTGTGTTGAGGGTGCAGGTGTCGCCTTCGTTGTTACCAATCTTCGTACCTGACGGAACATTCTTGAAGTCGTCGATGATATAACCTTCTTCGTCGAAGAGGATAGGCAGAGTTGCCCAACCATCAACATAGAACATACCACCTTCCAACGGGAAGATCTGAGGAGCGGTACCAGGGCTTGTTACGGTCCAAGTAGCAACCTTCGGACTATCTGGCTTGGTAGGATCTTGCGGTTTCATCTCGATATAGTAGGAGTTGACGTTCTCGACCGGCTCGAGGGTAACGAGCTGAGCGGGTTGAGCCACACCACCTTCTATTACCCAGCGGAAAGCGTTCCATCCGTTAGCATCGGCAGCCATGATGACAGCGTCGTTGTTAACATCACCGTAAACGCCGAAGGCATCGAAGCGGAAGTTGATCTTGTCGAAGCCCTCTTCTACATTGTCCCAGAGGCGCTCGTCGATGACGGTAGTAGCTGCACCGGTCTCGAGGTCAACCTTATAGATCTGGAAGCGTTGTGAGCTGGTCAAACAAGCACCGATGAGTGCGTTACCTGCGTCATCAATCTTGAGGTCGTTGAAGGCCAGAGTAACCGAAGCGTCCCACTTAGCCGAGTCGGTACCTGCATAGCTCTCATGCTCGAAGAGGTGGTCGCCTACGATAGGCAGAGGATCGAGCATGATGCCGGTAGCACCGTTCACGCGAGTGAGCGAGCCGTTAGCACGGTTAACGAAGTACATGATACCATCCTTTACAGCCATTCCGCGAGCGTGATCGGTAGGACCGGGCAGGTTGTCGGAATAGTTGTCAGCGATAACCGAGTAGATCCACTCGTTGGTCAGAGTGTAACCGGCGAAGTCGTCAGCGGCATCGCGAACAGGATACTCATAGTTGTCTTTTGCAGCAAGCGACGATGCTACCACCCAGTCTTTCTTTCCACGGAACTGGATAGTAGTGTTGTAGATACCTACCACAGCTTTGATGTTAACCTTTGCACCTACAGGTACATCAGTCTCTTCAACGCCCATGTTATAGAGAATAATCTCATTGCCAAGAGCATCAGCCACAACAGGGTTCTTATAGTTGCCAGCTTCCTCGTAGCGAGCCATCTTCAAGCCTTCTACATAAACGAGCTGGTTGAGATAAGAGGTCTCGGCTGACATGACAGGAGCAAGCGAAGGGATAGTCTGAGGCTTGAGCTCATCGCCTGCCTCTTTCGACTCAACCTTGGCGTTGTTAAGCTCAGGCGAACCTTTATAGATAGTCTTCTCACCCGAGAGAACGACTACATCGCCTTCGGTCAGACCATTGTTCTTACCATAGCAGAGGATACCACCGGTAGCGTCCTGGATCCAGAAGTTAGAGCCTTGTACGAACGAAACGGTACCTGCCACTTTGGTCTTAGTAGCATCTTCCATAGCTATCACCTCAGCAACGGTCGGGATATACTCAATCCATTTAGCATAGAGAGTACCTTCGGTCGAAGCGTCAACTTTGAGAACCTTGTCGCCTGAGAAGTCAGCATTAGCATACCATCCGTCGAAGGTGAAGCCCTCGCGATAAGGAGCGTTAAGAACGAACTCTGCCTCAGGAGCTACAGGGTTAGCCCATGCATGACCCCATGCGGGTTGGAAAGCTTCGTATGTACCTGCCTTTGCGAAGTTGGCACTCTTAGGCCAACCTGGACGCTGACCGCTTACGAAGAAGGCACCTACTGCGTAGCGCCATGCAGCACCGGCACCGGTTTCAGGATAAGCTGAGATACCTGAGTCTTCTACTCTCTGTGCGTCTGAAACGGCTAAGATATAGTCTTTCAGCCATCCCCACTTATCAGCATCAGCAAAGGCTACTTCGGGGTTAAGCAGATTAGAGCAGATGTTAGGAGCTCCCAGAGGATCGGCCTGAGCCATGTAGTACTCAAGAGTCTGGAATTCCTTATCAGGGTTAGCAGTATGCATAAAGTCATCAAACATGTCGCTCTTCGACAGCCATCCATAGTCGTTGGCAACACCGCCATTCAACTCGTAGGTAATCTTAGCAACGGCTGCTTTCTTTACTTCGAGAGTACTTGCCTCAGGAGCAGGTGTTACACATGAGTTCTCAGCCTTAGGCAATGCCCAAACGGTAAGAGCTGTGTTCTGACCTACACCATATACGTTGCCTGCATTGTCAAGAGCTACTGCGTAGGCACCTGTCAAGCCGTGAACAATGAGATATTTCTGAGTAAGAGTAGGAACACCGTCAGTCCAAACAACATCATAAACGATGTAGTTAGTTGAATTACCTGCAACAAGCACACTCTGGTCAGCATTTACAGCCAAGATACCACGGCTGTTATAACCTATAGTAGCATTGGTTACGCGTGCACCGTTAGCAGAATTATAGTTTAATGTGTCGCCTGCAATGTGAATCAATGAAGGGTTAACAGCGGCCTCATCCCAACGGTGTTGAGCTACCCACCAACCTCCGGTCTTCGAAGGGATAATGGTATAGCATCCGTTAGCAATACCGAACTTACCAACCAACTGAACAACTTCAGGCTTAGTAGTAATAGGAGTCTGAGCGTCGCCAACAGCATACTTATAGATAGCCATGCTGCCTTGTTGCTTATAGTCTTCGTCAGAAGTGTAGAGAACAGTCTCTTTTCCTGCACCTACGGGTAAGCACCATGACATCGAACCGTGAATAGTGTCGCCAGCTTCATTAACCATGAATCCATCTGTACCTGAGGCAGTACCACCAAACACAACTTTCAACTCGGCTGTCGGATTAGCCGGGTCGAAGATGCGGATATTAGGTTCGGTATCTCCCCAATCGTTCATAAACACCTTTCCGTCAGCAGCCACATTGGCATTGAAAGGTGAGGAGTTACCTGTTTGCCAACCTTGGTTTGCAACTTGAGCACCTTCAAACAAAGGAGCAAGAGTAGCATCAAAGGCATAAAGACCTTGTGACTTACCGTTTACGGTGTAGATGTTTCCGTAGAACGGACTCTCGGGGTTCTTGTCGATAGTAAGACCACGAGTCATGTCGCCTGCCACACCGGCTGTTCCTACCAAAGCAGGAGCATCTGCTGTAGCAGCACCCGTAGCCTTGATAGCCCAGGTATAAACACCTCCGGCAACCTCAGAGAGGTCGATGGTAACGGTGTGAGCGCCCTTAGTGAGGTTATCGTCGCCCGTTACGGGGATAGTAGCCTTCACTTCGTCACCGCTGAGGAGTTGTACCTCAAGAGCGGTAGCAGGAGCATTCAGAACATAACTGATCTCTGCCTTGAACTCTTCATTTACCGCACCGGCTTTCAGACCGGAAGCGAAAATGTTCAACTCAGCTGCCGATAGCGAGAACGCTAACAAGCAAGCTGCAAAAAGCATAAAAATCTTTTTCATGTTTTTTTGTGTTTTCTCCCTCAGAGTATCCGACCTCCCATCCGTCAGGCTCCTCGGTTCGATTAAATTTATACTCGGGCGGGACACCCGAGCGGGTTAAATAATTGTGATATTGCTCTTTTTACTCTATTGTCGTTTTTTTAACGATATGTCGCTGCAAATGTACAAAAAGTTTTTATAACACACAAGATTATTGATAAAATAAGCAAAAAATCTTCAACTCAGCATGTCTGCTATCGCGACAACTCCCTTTTTCTGCCGAGTACATCGTAGCTCTCTCCATCAGGCATGAGAATGAGAATTTCGCCATCCACCACCACTTTCTCTACCCTGTTTGCTTTTTCATTATTGAAAGCATTGAGTCCGGTAGGAGTCTGAACGGTAAGGTTGATAACATCCGAATCGACATATCCGCCTTCGTCTGAGGCGCGCACGCGCAAGAAATAGTTGCCTGCCTCCACCTCGGTGAAGGTAGCCTGATAGGTATAAGCGTCCACGGTCTGACTCTTAGTCATACGCGGTGCGAACCCTTCGTGCGTTGAGAGCTCTACGCGGAAGCCGCGCGACGACTGCTCCTGCCAGCTCACCTCTACGGTTGTTGAGACGATGGTGTCGCCATCGGCAGGCTTGAGCAGCACAGGCTTGGTGGCAGGTATGCGTAAAGTGGTGAACACAGTGGGGTCGCTCATCACTACCACACCACCATACCTCACGGTGCAACGCACGAAATAGACGGTATAAGAAGCCAACACATTCTCTGCCACTCTCACTCTGGGCACAGTACTGTTCTGTGTGAACACTATGCTCGAAGAGGCGAAAGTGCTCTTGGTGGCTATCTCGAAAGTGTACTCTGTATCGTCAGCTGCCACGCTGTCACACACCAGCTCGGTGGTCAGCTCCACATCTTTCTGCGAGTCGGCAGGATACTCCATGGTGAAGCAGTTGCCGGTGAAAGAGCGAGTCTCAGACCACCGGTCCTCGGCGTCAGCAGCACGCGTGAGCACACGCCAGTAGTAGGTCTTGCCCTCCTCTAAGATATGCATCTTGCCTGTGTAGAAACGGTTGTCTGCCACCTCGTGCCAACCTATCACATCCTCGTGAGCGGCATCGGCAGATATCTCAACGAAATACGAGTCGGCTCCTTCCACTTTCTCCCAAGTGAAATAGGTGGGCAAGAGCGGATTGCCTCCGTTCTGAGGATAGTCGAGCACGGCTGCCTTGGTCGAAGAGAAGACTGTATTGAAAGTGACGGGTGCATACTCGTTACCATAGCGGTCCACCACCGACACGGCATAGGTCCATCCGTTCTGCATCTTCACGGGGTAGCGTGTCTCGTAGGTCATACCAAGCAGGTACTTACCCGTATAGAACTGTCCGGGCTTGCCCACGCTGTCCTTGGGCAGACAATAGACGGCATAGCGCACATTGCTCTCTTGTGCCGGTGCGTTCCAGCAGATAGCGTTCTGGCTCTCGTAGCGCAGATTGCCAACGAAGAGCTGTGTCTCTTGCCGACGCCACCATTTCTGCGGAGGCAGAGCCGGTGTGCGCCATGCGTTAGAGAGCATGTAATGTGTGTAGCCTTGGTTCTTATATATACCGTTGCGTATGCTGTAGAGCACCGAGCCGGTGACACCTATGCGGTCGTCCTCCCTGAGCTTGTTCACCTCCTCGACGGTGGCAGAAGCCTTGCTATCCTCCACCGAGTGTGAGGGATAGAAGTGGCGACCATAGCGCTCGGCTATCATCGACCACCACTCCGAGAGCAACGAGAAGTCGCAGGTGGAGCTGCCCACATGCCAATACATCTGAGGCGATATATAATCGATAGTGCGTCTGCTCATCCATGCTAAGGGGTCGGAGTAGATAGAGTTGTACTGCCAGTCGGAGAAAGGTCCTTGCGGCACGCCGTACTTAGCGGCATGCGCTGCGTTAGACGCCACCTGAGGTGCCGGACCTATACCGAAAGTGACCCAGGGCTTGGTCTTGAGGATAGTCTGTTGCACCCGAGCCACCATCTCGTTGACCTGCTCACGACGCCAGTCCTCTTGCGAGAGACCTTGAGGGTTGTTGGCCTTATACAGGTCAGCGTCCATCGAAGCGGGCGTTCCTGAGAGGTAGAAATAGTCGTCGAAGAGAATGCCGTCCACATCGTAGTTGCTCACCAAGTCTTCCACCACATCGCATATACGCTGCTTGACTGCCTCCAGTCCGGGGTTGAGTATGGTGGCGGCACCCACGGTCATGAGCCAGTCGGCATGGGTGTTGGCGTAGTCGTTAGCAAGAGCTTTGTTGGTGTTGAACTGCGTCTCTGACGACGAGTAGCGATAAGGGTTGATCCACACATGCAGCTCCATGCCGCGCTTATGCGCCTCTTGGATAGCAAAAGCCATAGGGTCGTACTCAGGCTCACCACCGCGGGTACCTGTTATCCACTGACTCCAAGGCTCATATTTCGACTTATACCATGCGTCCGACATCGTTCGTCCCTGCAGTGCCACACAGTTCATGTTCATCATCTTCATCGAGTCGAGCATCTGGCAGAGCAGCGCCTGCTGCCGTGCAGGGTCGGTGACCCACGAGCCGGAGGTGGTGGCCGGCCAGTCGAGTGCCCACACCGTAGCTACCCACGCAGCACGCATCTCACGCTTAGGCTCCGACATGAGCAACGCGGGAAGCAAGAGCAGGAATATCAATAAATAGTTGCGTTTCATGTGTCTATGTTTAGAACAGTTTGCTCGGTGTTTGGTTGATAGCCAGACCATAGATCTCAACACCCTCTATCACCGTCTCCACTTTCTTGGTGTCGGGGTTGTAGCGCATCAGTCCCGACTTGGCGTTGGTAGCGTCGCCGGGTGAGCGATAGCCGAAATAGACGCAGCCTGTTGCCTCGTCTAAAGCCAACTGGCAGATAGCCACCGGCTCCGAGGTCGTTCCCTCATACTTGGCAGGCCTACCCGTGATGATGGGCTCTAAGCCCAAACCCGACTCATGAAGGATCTTATACGGGGCGAGGTTGGCTTTCTTCGAGCCTATCGACTCCAAGTCTTCGTATGTAGGACATGCATAGAAGCCTCCGTAGCCCTCATCCCAGAGAGTGAAGTAGAACTCACCTGTCTGTTTGTTGTAAGCGAACGATTTTGGATGCAGGCTGTTCAGAGCTATGCCTGATGCCGGCGCGTTCTTGCCTTGAGCGGTAGCCGCGGGGAGGATGTCGCTATCGAGGAAGCGGAACAAGCCCGTACCGTTGTATATCTTGCACCAGTGCCATACGCCGTTCACCTTACCAAAGCAGCCGCCTATGCAGCCGTAGCCCCAACCGTTGTTGTAGTACTCAAGGGTGTTGTGCTGTACGAAGTAAGGATACTCCGATGCCGAGTACATAGCGTTACGGGTGGTGATAGGCACGGGTATGATACCTGTGTTACGGTTAGCGTAGTAGAGCGTTGAACCATCGATATAGCCATAGAAGGGATCGTCGAAAGCAGCCTGACCCACATTGCTTATCATCGTCTCCAAGCGCGAGCCGTCCTTTGCGATGACCGAGATCTTACCATCTCCGAGCTTGCCGTCGGTGTCGTCCACATAATAGAACTGACTACCGCAGTCGAGCACATAGAGCAGCGAGTCTTGGAAGAGCAGGTTGAAGGGGTGAGCACCCGACGACAGACCTAAGTCGAAAGGTTTGATTTTCATGTCTGCAGGAGCGTCAGAGGCTAACTTGAGCGCCATGATATTGCCATCCTTGACGGCATAGTAGAGCGTGGGTACCTCTTTGTTGTAGCCCACCTGCACATTGATAAAAGCTTCTTCGAGCATGCGTCCCTCGAGGTCCACCTGCAAACGAACGGTCTGCGAACCGACATTGGTGAACTTCACCTCACCGGGCAACTTTTCGGTGGACTCTTCCATGAGAACGCCGTTAGCATCCACCGTTCCTTCGGGGAAGAACCAATGGTAGTTGGCAACACGGTTCTTGGGGTTAGGCAGCTCTATCTGGAAGCTCACAGCCGTGGTGTTGACCTCGCACACACCCTCATACTCGTTGAGCGAGATGATAGGCTTGAGGTCGGCAATCATGATAGGTTGCTTCTTCTGCACTTTCTCTGTTCCGTTGTCGATAGTGAGTGTTACGAAGAAAGTGCCGGCAGCGGTATAAGAGTGTACCACGGTCTTCTCGGTCGTTACCACTTCAGGGGTGTTGTCGCCGAAGTTCCAGGTGGCTGTTCCCTGAGTGGGCGAGGTGTTCTCGAAAGTGATGTCAGAGTCAACATAGTAGTCGAGAGCATAATCGCCATTGATCACGTAGGTGAACGAGACAGCATCTTTGGGCAGCAACTCAACCGAGGGTTTATGTTCTTTGCACCCGACAGCAGCCATGGCGGCTATCGCGAGTATGACATATTGTAATCGTTTCATAGCTTTTATGTTTTTATTGTCCATCAGATGACATCAATCACCTTAGGTTCGGTTATACCATATACGCCTCTGTTGTCATACACTCTGATGACAGAACGGACGTTGTACTTGCGCACATACGATACAGAGTAGTTGTTCTCGGCAGAGTTGAAGATGAGTCGGTCGAAGCTGACGCTGTCGCGATAGAGAGCCTCTAAGTCGGCAGGAACGGGGGTGTCGGTGGAGTCGGCGTTCCACTTGAAGTGGCGCACCCACGAGTTGGAGTTAAGGTCGTAGGTCGAGTCGGTGTATTGCATGAAGTCGTCCACCAACCCCAGACCTATCATCATCGAGCGGTAGTCGGCATACTTCATCTTGGGCATCAGACTGTCTTTGAAATGTTCCATGAAGCCATTGCCGAAATACTGCACCATCTTGTCGGCATCGAACTGCGCAGGCGATGCCCAAGAGAAAGGCACGAGCGTACTGCTCACAGGGAAGGAGCCCTCAAGGTAATAAGCGTGCAGCGAGTCGTTCCACAGCGACTCCGAGTGCGGATAAACCATTATCTTCTGCTCCACGCGCTTCTCTTCGGCTGTGCTCGACGAGACAGAGTAAGTGAAAGAGGTAACCCATGGGCATGTTACTTGACGCTCGATATTCTCCGTGAGGTTATACCAAGCCTCCGAGCGGTCGATACTCGCTTCTTTGACCGAGGTGTAGTACTGCAGCTTGAAACCCAGCGACTGACCTGCGGCTACTGCCGATGAGCTTATCTCCCAGTAGGCTTGAGGTCCAACCTCACCGGTGATGGTCTGCTCATCGAAGAAATCGTGCTTGTCGCAAGCGATAAGCGAGATAGCCGCCAATGCTAAAATAATATATCTTGTCGTTTTCATATCAATAATAATTATTCAAGTATTCAGGTATTCATCTATTCTACTTTTCCTTACATCCATTCTATCGAGTTAGAGCAGGTGCAGACCTGAGGATTGAACTTCGCCCAGATCAGATGTTTCTGCATCCAGTGGTAGTCCACCTGTCCGTTAGCGTTACAAGCGCCTATACGGATGAGCTCCTTGGAGTTGTACTTGGTCTCGGTCTCGGTGTCAGGATTGAGTCGGTTGACCCAGGCATTAGGTGAGAGCACTGCTTTGGACGAAGGATCTTCGTAGCAGTCGGGTTGGTCCCAATAAGGAGCGTAGAGGTTATAGGGTCGGCGCAGCGAATACTCGCCGGTGTAAGCCGCTGCCGTATAACGCGACGAGGCTCTGGTCTTGCAGGTATAGACGGGAACGGGAGTGGTGCCTTGCAGACCGTAGAAGATACCGTTGGTCTTCGACGAGTAGTTGTAGCGACGCATGTCGGTCCACTGCTCTTCTTGCAAGTACATCGCCACATACTTCTGCTGCATGAGGTCGGCTATGGTGAACTCGGTGGCACCGGGCAGCTTGATCTCGAAGAACAGGTCGTAGATCTTCTTGTCGGCAGAGGTGGTGTTGCCCACTCCGTAGCGGTCCATGTTGCACTTGGTAGCCTCCACTGTAGTGTTGTAAGCACCTGCCACATCGCCTGCCCAATACTGAGCCTCAGCCTTGATGAACATAAGCTCTTCTTGGAGCATGAGGGCTATATAGCCGTTGTTCTGCACGAAGGGGTTGTTGCCGGATGAGGCATAGAGGTCAGGATAATAGGTTACTTTCATCGAGTTGTCCATACCTATGTTGCTCTCTAAGTAGCGGATGGCACCGTAGGTGTCCGACGAGCCCATCGAGCGGGGAGTCATCATCTTCTCGGCGCGGGGGTCGAGGGCATAATGCCATGAGGCATGGCGCTGCGGGTAAGCTCCGAGGATACCTTGAGCAAAGAAGGTGGTGGGCATCGACGACGCTAAACGGTTGTCGCGACTCTCCCACGAGTTGATCTTCGGGCAGGTGGAGCCCCACGGGCAGTTGCTCTCCGTCACACCTCCGGGGAAATAGTAGCGGGGCTCTTCCCAGTTAGGGTCGTTGAGCACCTCATCCACCATCTGAACGATACGCTGGCAGTTGGCGGGAGTGTTGTCCCAGTTAGGCAGTTTCCTCAGCCACAGACGGCAACGCAGAGCCTTGGTGTAGGCTGCCCATTTCTTCATGTCGCCATGATAGATACGGTCCTGTTTCTCGTTGATGGGGTGAGAGTTAGGATTGTCGGTATAGGCAGGGTCGTCGTAGAGCTTCACCAGCTCGTCGGCTTCTTGGAAGAGCCACTCATACACCTCCTCTTGCGAGTCGTACTTAGGTGAGTTCTTCTGATAAGCTTCCGAGCGAGGCATGTCGCCGAAGAGGTCGGTGGTCATCATCGTCGATTGCAGACGGATGGTGCGACCTATGAGCTCGTAGTTAGGCGAGTTCTGCTGCTCAGCTATCTCCAGCATCTTGCGTATATTAGCACCAAGGTCGTAGAAATGACGACGCCACATCGGGTGACGGTTGATGCCCAAGAACTCCCAACCCTGACTGTAAGGATAAGAGCCGGTCTGCGACTTAGAAGAGGTGGTCAGTGCTTGCGACATATATACTCCATACTCGGCATGGTCGTAGTTGATGAAAGCCGAGTAGAAGATGATAGGAGGCAGAGCCTGATCAAGAGTGGTGGTGATAGGCTGATTGGGGTTAGTGTTGATATCTAACCACTCATCACAACCTGTCAGCGACAAGGTAAGGAATGCCGAGAGGCATACACAAACGATATATTTGATTGCTTTCATAATGGTAAATGCTTTTTGAGGTTAGAATTTAACATTGAGTGTGAAGTTATACGAGCGTAGCGAAGGTATCGGGAAATAGTCGATACCTGCCGAGCCTGTACCGTAAGCACTTGTCGAAGCGTTACACAGAGGGTCGGAACCGGTGTAACGGGTGAGAGTGAAGAGGTTGTTGGCAGTGAACGAGAGGTTGAGCGACTTAAGCACTTTCTGATGAGGCATCAGTTTGGCGAAGTCGTAACCAAGGGTCACATAGCTCAAGCGCAGATACGAGCCGTCCTCTATGAAGTTAGACGACACGTTATAGAAAGAGTTGATGATGGTGGTAGCATCGAGTGTGATAGGCTTGGTGTTCTTCACCCATCCGCCGTTGCCATCGCTCACCACACCGTCGAACACCACTTGGCGTCCGCGGTAGTTCTCTAAGATAGCTGCCTGACCTGAGGAGATGAGCGACTGTTGAGTGAAGTTGAACACATCGCCGCCTACACGACCGTCGAAGAGGAAGCCGAACTGTACACCGTAGATCGACATGTTGCTCCTCAGACCTGCCGAGAACAGACCCTCGCGGTTACCTATATACTTGTTCTTGATAGGCGAGATGGTAGGATAACCGTTCTCGTCGCAGATGACCTTGCCCTCCTCGTTCCTCTCGTAGTCTTTACCCGAGAGCGAGGTGGTTGACATTCCCAAGTAAGCTGAGGTGAACACCGTACCATACTGTACGCCGGTTATCTCGAGCACATCCTCCGGCAGAGCCACTACCTTACCTCTGTTCAGACCGAGGTTGAGAGCCATCGACCAGTCGAAGTTACGACTCTTGATGATGTCTTGGTCCCAGGTGAACTCAAAGCCTTGGTTGCGCAACGATCCTTCGTTCCTCCTCTGCAGTATATAACCCGAAGCGGGCGACACGCGCACCGTTACTATCTGGTTGTCAACGCGGGTCGAGTAATAAGCGATGTCTAAGCGCGTCATGTTGTTGAAGAAGCGCAGGTCGGCACCTATCTCCCACGATGACGACATCTCCGGTTGCAACTCCGGCGAGGCGGCTGCCACTGTGGGGTCGATACCATAACCTCCGTCAGGATAGGTGGCGAACTGCTTATAAGCGCGGTCGTAAGCGTAAGGCGAGGTGTCTTTACCTACGATAGCGAAGTTACCACGCAGCTTACCATAAGAGAACCAGTTGTTCTTCGTCTGGTTGAGTCCGGGTATGAGCTCAGAGAACACCAGACCTGCCGTTACCGAGGGGTAGAAGAAAGGTGAGGTCTTCAGAGCCGACGACCAGTCCCAACGACCCGTCACCGACAACGATGCCAGACCTTTGTAGTCGCCGCGCACCTCCCAGTAGTAAGAGAACATACGCTTCTGCGACATGGTTGAGGTGCGGTCGGACACCGCGAGGTTGTCGCCACCGGTGGTGTTGCTCATGCTGTAGGTGCCCGGGATGATGAAGTTATAGCCGGTCATCGCTTTCGAGGTGCTGTGCGAGGTCTTTATATCACCACCCACCATGAAGTTCATACTGAAATCTTTGGGCAGGGCGAGGTTATAATTGACGATGAAGCCTGCGTTGAGCAGCTCCGACATGCTCGATGAGGACGAGGCGTAGCCTAAGTATGAGTTACGCGTACCCATGTTCTCCAAGTCTTTGGTGGTGAGATACGGGTCGGTGAGATAGCCTGTGGCTAAGTAGTTGAGATAAGCCTCATAGGCATCCCACTCGGCTGCGTTGGCAGCATTACGCTCCTCAGCGGGCTTGGGAACGGTCTGAGTGACGGTGGCATCGTCCCAGCGGGGCACCACATAGCTCTCGGTCGATACCGCCTTGGTGTCGTAGCTCACACGACCGGTCAGCTCCAGACCCTTGACGGGCTTGAAAGTGACGGAAGCGTTGAGCACATTACGCATGGCTCGACTCAGTCCGTTGTCGTTGTAGATGCCATAGAGCGGACTGATGGGCGACGCATATTTGTTACCCTCGCCATCGGCATAATAGCGGAAATGCGGCATACCAGAAGCTTCTTGATAATAGGTGATGTCGTCAGTGAGAGGCCAGCCGTAGGCCGTCTGCACACCGCTCGTTGAGCGAGAGCGAGTGTTGCTTATGTTCGCCGAAGCATTGATCGTCACCCACTTGGCAGGTGAGTACGAGGCTTTGATGAGAGCTCCGAGCTTCTGCTTGTAGTCGTTGGGTACCACACCGTCTGCTTTCGACCAGCTGGCCGAAGCGTAGGCCTGGAACTTCTCCGTACCGCCTGTTACCGACACATCGTACTTATGATAGAAGCCCATGGTGAGGAAGTTCTCTAAGTTGTTGTAGGTCTTTTGCCCTTCTGAGAGCATCGGTCCCCAACCGCCTCCCGTCTTATCGCGGAAGAAGCCGTTGGAGCCGGGCATATAGGTGGACTGCTGTTTCAAGAGGTTAGCGGGTGTGTCCATCTGCCAACTGCCGTTGATATTAACTTGCACCTTCCCCACCTCTGCCGACTTAGTGGTTATCATGATCACACCGTTGGCACCTTCTTGTCCGTAGAGAGCAGCGGCTGCCGCACCCTTGAGCACCGTCACGTTGGCAATATCATTGGGGTTGATATCGGCAGCAGCCGTGGCACCACCACTGATAGGCATACCGTCAAGAACGAACAGAGGCTCGTTCGACTGCGAGGTGTTGATAGAGCTGATACCGCGGATGATGATCTGCTGACCGGCGTTAGGCGAACCGGACGAGTTGGTAACCGTCACACCGGCTATCTGACCTTGAAGAGAGTTGACGAAGTTCTGCTGCTTGCCTGCCGTGAGAGCGTCAGAAGTTACATTCTGAACAGCGAAGTTCATCTTCTTCTTTTCCTGCACAATACCTTGAGCCGTTACCACCACCTCTTCCACTGCAATGGCAGCCTCTTGAAGCACGATGTCATGCTTGGGACCGGTAACGGTGATCTCTTGTGTCTTCATACCTATGTAGCTGACAACCAGTTTGGCTTTGTCGCCCACAGTAATGGTATAATTACCATCATAATCGGTGATGGTACCATTGCTCGTACCTTTCTCCATCACTGAAGCACCGATGACGGGTTCGCCGTCGGTGGCCTGCGTGATATGTCCGGTCACGGTGATGCTCGCCATGACAGTCATCGACGCTAACCAGAAGACAGCCAACAAAGTGTAGATTTTCTTCATAATATGATATTTTTGGTTAGTTATTCTTTCTATATGCATCGGTTGCTTTCTTGACCGACCCATACTTGAGTAGCAGTTTTTGAGCCTCATCGTACTTGAGACCCAACTCTTCGACCAACATACGCGTGCCGCGATCAACCAACTTGTTGTTCGACAGCTGCATGTTGACCATCTTATTGCCTTTCACCCGCCCCATCTTGATCATGGTGGTGGTGGTTATCATGTTGCAGATGAGCTTCTGTGCCGTACCTGACTTGAGGCGGGTGGAGCCTGTCACGAACTCCGGACCGACGATAGCCTCTATAGCTATCTCTGCCTCTTTGGCTACGGGCGAGTCGGGGTTGCAACTGATGCTTGCCGTCAGACACCCGAAAGCGCGAGCATGGCGGAGCGCACCTATTACATAAGGTGTCGTCCCCGATGCTGCTATACCGATGACGGTGTCAAGCGTATTGATGTCGTGGTCTAACAACTCCTGCCACGAGCGCTCCGGGTCATCCTCAGCTTTCTCAACAGGGTTACGCAGAGCGGTGTCGCCACCGGCTATCAGACCAACGACATAAGTGTTGGGCATACCGAAAGTGGGAGGTATCTCTGAGGCATCAAGCACACCCAAACGACCTGAGGTGCCCGCTCCCATGTAGAAGATACGACCGCCTTGCTTCATTCGAGGCACTATCTGCTCCACTAATTTCTCTATCTGAGGGATAGCCTCGCGAACGGCAAGAGCTACCTTCTGGTCCTCCTCGTTCATCTCACGAAGAAGCTCACCTACCGACTTCTCGTCTAACCTGTCGTGCAGCGAGGGCTGCTCGGTTATCTTTGTAAACATAACGCTTTCCTGATTTGTTTGTTGACCTTATAATATTACACTTATTCGTTCACAACAGACCTATGCCTCTTGCTGATGATAAGCCTTCAGACCCTCAATAGGATCTTGGATGATCTGAGCCAGACTCAGGCCGTTGTCCTTAAGCACCTTCTTTAAGATGTCTTGATAATAGTATGCCACCGAGCCCACAAAACCTACCGGCAACTCCTTGGGATACTGCTTGAGGTTGCGCACAACGAACTGCGTGAAATGGTCGTAAACAAGATTATATATAAGAGGATTGTCGATGTTCTCAGAGCAGAACTTAGAGAACTGAGCCAAGTAGCGATTAGGGAAAGGCTTGCGATAGACATTCTCGATTATCTCTGCCTGTGAGGTGTTGTACTGAGCGAGGAACTTCTGTTTCAACTCTTCGCCCATCTGGTTCTTCAGCAGGTCAGCCACCAAACGCTTGCCTAACACTGCACCCGAGCCCTCGTCACCAAGGATAAAGCCCAATGCCGGCACATTCTTGACAAACTTCTCACCGTCATACTGACACGAGTTGGAACCCGTACCTAAGATACACGCCACACCCGGCTTGTCGCCAAGCAATGCACGAGCTGCACCTACCATGTCGGAATAGACCTCAATGAGAGTGGCTTTCTTAAAGCATGCCTGCAAAGCTTGCTTAACCAAAGGCGACTTCTCAGGAGTACAACCGGCACCATAGAAGTAGATCTCTTCTACCGGACCTACCCACATCGCATGTGCCATCAAAGGCAAGAGTTGATTGGAAATAGAGTTCTTTATACCATCAGACGACTGCTGAAACGGATTGATACCATCGGTAACAAACTCTTCTACCTGACCACTACGAGTAATCAGACACCAGTGGGTCTTTGTACTGCCACTGTCTGCAATAAGTTTCATAATACTTTGTTTTAAGGTTAACGGCACTCTTTCAATAGTCTCCGGACAGACTCTATCCGACCATCGATAAGAGCGCTCTCTTCGGACCGCAAATTTACAAAATATTCCTCAATCTCACAAATAATAGTTATTTTTTAAAAACAACTTTGTTGTTTAGAACAAATTGTGTAACTTTGCACGACCGTAAACAAGAATCTTAAAAACCGACAAAAACTTAAAAACAACAATATTATGAGAAACAATCTTTCCTCTCAAATCGTGCTCAGTCACGTATCGCCCCGTCTCTATAAGCCCGACGATGTTTTCGAAGCCTCCCGCGTTCAGCGCATGGAGAAGATCAAGACTACCATCTTTGAGACTGCCGACGAAGGCTCCAAAGTTATTGCCACCGAGATAGCCTCGCTCATCCGCCATAAGCAGGCTCTCGGAGAGAAAGCTGTCATTGCCATGGCTGCCGGACGCTCTTCAAGCGATGTGTTCAACCTCTTGGTTAAGATGCACAAAGAAGAAGGGCTGAGTTTCAAGAACGTCGTTTTCTTCAGTCTGTATGAGTATTACCCCCTGGTTGACAAAAAGCAGGCATGCTATGGTGAGATGTCCAAGCTCTTCTTCTCACATGTTGACATAGCTCCCGAGAACATACATTTCATCGACGGTACCATGCCACAAGACCAAGTGTTAGCCGCCTGCCAACAGATAGAGAAACAGATAACGGAAGAGGGCGGTCTGGACTTCGTGCTGCTCGGCATAGGTCGCATGGGTAACATCGCTTTCAACGAGCCCGGCACGCAGAGCAACTCGCAGACACGACTCGTCCTGCTCGACAACAACTCGCGCGAAGATGCAAAGTCGCTCTTCGGCACCATGGAGCAAGTGCCCGCCGCCAGCATCACCTTAGGCATAGGCACCATACTCAACGCCAAGCGTATAGTGCTGTGCGCATGGGGCGACACCAAAGCTCAACAGATAAAGAAAGCCGTAGAAGAGCCCTACTCTACCGCATGCCCCGCCTCGGCTCTGCAGCTGCATAAGAACGCAGAGGTCATACTCAACCTCGCTGCAGCCGACCAACTGACACGCATCCACCAACCGTGGCTCGTCACCTCGTGCGACTGGAACGACCAACTCACCAGAAGAGCTATCGTCTGGCTCTGCCAGATGACAGGCAAGCCTATCCTCAAACTCACCAACAAAGATTATAACGACTACGGTCTGAGCGACCTCATCACACTCTACGGCTCGGCATACAACTGCAACATCAAGATATTCAACGACCTGCAGCACACCATCACCGGTTGGCCCGGAGGCAAACCTAACGCTGACGACACCAACCGACCCGAGAGAGCCAAACCCTTCCCAAAAGATATTCTCATCTTCTCACCTCACCCCGACGATGATGTGATCTCTATGGGAGGCACTTTCTCGCGACTCATCAACCAAGGACATAATGTGCATATAGCCTACGAGACATCAGGCTGCATAGCCGTCTGCGACGACGAGGTCATCCGTTTCATGGACTTCATCAAAGGCTTCAACCTACTGCACGACACCCACTCTGACGTCATCAACAAGAAGTATGACGAGTTCATACATTTCCTCCAGCAAGAGAAGATTGGCGACCAAGACACGCGCGACATACTCGACCTCAAAGCTCTCATACGCCGTGGCGAAGCCACCGCTGCCTGCCGACACATGGGTCTCGATAAGTCGCATATCCATTTCCTCAACCTGCCGTTCTACGAGACAGGCACCATCAAGAAGAACGACCTCTCGCAAGCCGATGTGGATATAGTCAAACGCCTCCTGCTCGAGCTCAAGCCGCAAGAGATGTTCGTGGCAGGCGACCTGGCCGACCCGCATGGCACACACAAGGTCTGCCTCGACGCCGTGCTCGCCGCTATCGACGAACTGAAGGATACAGAGCCTTGGCTACACGACTGCCGTATATGGATGTACCGCGGTGCATGGATGGAATGGGAGGTGGACCTCATCGAGATGGCTGTGCCTATGTCACCCGAAGAGCTGCGCTTCAAACGCAACACCATACTCAAGCATCAGTCGCAGATGGAGTCGGCTCCGTTCATGGGTAACGACGAGAGACTCTTCTGGCAACGAGCCGAAGACCGCAACCACGAGACAGCACGACTATATGCACAACTCGGACTCGCTAACTACGAAGCCATAGAAGCCTTCGTGCAGTACCATATATTGTAAAAACAATGCCAAAAGGCTGTATCAAAAGCAAATGATACAGTTTTGATACATCCTTTCTCAAATATTCCTTGTACTTTTGCCGCCGAAAACGAAATACTAACCCTCAAAACTTTTTCGCTATGCAACACACTCTGTTTTTCTCACTCTGTCTGTCGTTGCTTTTGGTAACATGCAGCGGCAATCATACCGGTGGCAACGAACCTGAAAAGAAGACGGGCAACTCTGATCGCCAGATCAAGCAACTTGTCTTCAACTCTACTGATGAACAGTTGGGTTATCGCACCAACGAGTTCTCCATCAACATGCTCAACCTCATCAGCCATAACGAGGAGGAGAAAAGCAATATCTGCTTCTCTCCTCTCTCGTGCAGCATGGCTCTGGGCATACTCATGAACGGAGCCGACGGCAACACCCTTAGTCAGATGCAAGACGCTCTCGGTTTTGAAGGCGTCAAGCAAGACGACATCAACGCTTATTACCACAAGCTGCTCGATGTGCTGCCCGCACTCGACTCCACCACCGTCGTCAATATCGCTAACGCCCTATGGCTGCGCGATGCCTTCCCTTTCAACCCCGAGTATAAGCAAAAGACCAAAGAGGTGTTCCTCGCCACTATCGACAATGTGGAGAGCTTCCTTGACCAACCAACCCTCGACATGATCAACAAGTGGGCTGTCGACAACACCAACGAGCTCATCAAGCAGATACTCACGCCCGACATGGTAACTGATGAGACCGTCATGGTCTTCGCCAATGCTCTCTACTTCAAAGGTATATGGCAACAAGTGTTCGACAAAGACCTCACTCATAAGCAGCCGTTCACCACCTTGTCGGGAGTAGAGAAAGAGGTGGACATGATGGAGATGCAGGAAGCATACATCAACTACATGCAGACCGCGGGCATGAAGATGATTGAGCTGGACTATAAAGAAGGTAAGTATTGCATGGACCTTATCCTTCCTAACAACGGAACCGATGTCCGCACCTTACTCTCCTCGCTCACCCTCGACCAATGGAACGAGTATCTGAGTCAATTGACTAAGAACGAAGCCATAGTCTGCTTGCCTAAGTTCAAGTTCGCTTACAACCGCGACCTCAAGAAAGACCTTCGGGCAGCCGGCATCGTTGATGTCTTCAACGAGAATTTGGCAGACCTCTCACGCTTGAGCGACATCAGTTGTTTCCTCAGCTTCATCAAGCAATACACCTTCATCTCGGTTGACGAAGAGAGCACCGAGGCGGCTGCCGTCACAGTGGGTGGCGTGGATTGCAACTCAGCTATGCCAAGCTTCTCTTTCATTGCTGACCACCCCTTCATCTTCGTCATACGCGAGAAGAAATACGGGACCATGCTCTTCACCGGCATCGTGGGCGACCCCACCGATGAACAACAATAATTCCTCTGCTCGACAGGCATGCGCCGGTATGTTCCTCATCTGATGCTCATCATTGTCTTGCTGATAGGGCTTAACCCTACCGGCAAGGCGATGTCGGTTGCTCGTCCCTCCTATGCCATCACTCCCTATAGTAAAGACACCGTCTTAGTCGTTCTCAAGGCCGAGGACCAAGGGCATGCCATCTATGCCAACCTGTGCCGCTCGTTAGACCACCGATGCTCAGAACAATGTGATAGTCTCTTCCTTACGGAAAAAGCATGGGTCACGGCATGGGCAGAAGACACTAACGCCAACCGCTCCGACACCATCTGCTTCTTTGTTGACCCATCGTCTGCATCAGCTATCGGCACAGCATCTCCAACCGATCAGAACGGACCGGATACAGACAAGATAGTAGCACTGCACTTCTACGAGTTCTATCCGTCTTTCTTCAACTACAAAGATGTAAGCATCGCTGTAAACGACAAGAACAACTTCTGGAGACTCACAAGCGGCGGACAAGAGATTGCCATCCTTCCCATACAGGTATCACCTTTCATCGGCGACGACTATGGTCCTGCCGACATCTATGCCCACGAAATCAGCAACAACGCCCTACTCTTCGGCGCTAACAACACCCCCACTCAAACACCGGCTTGCGTTGAGACACTCTTCCGCTTGCGCGGACCATGGCGACTGAGCCTGAACATGACAAGCGATGCCTTGCAGCAGCAGACCGAGCAGGTGGCAGTGCTCATCTCCACCGATGGCGTCAACTACATGAGCATAGACACCCTCGGCACCGATCAGCTCAAGCCTATCAGACGCTTCAGCACACTCTACGAAGGCAACGAGTCGGTCTTCATACGCATAGAGAGCACCACCCGACTCACATCTACCGCCACTCTCATCTTCGACATCTGGATAACAAGCAAGAACACAACAACAGACATCATCGAACTCCTGTCCGACAAACATATACTCTGTGTCCGCTACTACGACCTACTCGGCCGGTTACTACTCACAAGCAAGGAGACGATCCGACCCGATACTCACGCACAACCTCTCATCATCCAAACAGAATATACCGACGGCACCTTCTCAACCCGCAAACAATGGTAAGACTTCTGCTACTCATATCGCTCTGCCTGCTCTCTGATAACACCGAACGCGACAGCGCCCGACAAGCCCTTGCTATCACCGAAGCTAACGACCAAGCCTACCGCTTCCCTGAGTCGGACTCACTCATACGCTTCGCCGTCAACTACTACGACCGTCATGGCACAAGACAAGAGAGGGCCAAAGCACACTACCTGCTCGGCTGCGTCGAGGCCGACCTGTTCCGCCGTGCCGAGGCTATCTATGAGCTCCGACAGGCAGACCGACTCATACGCGATAGACAGAGCAACCTGCAGGCACTCATCTATAGCCGACTCGGATACCTGCTCTATGAACACGAACTGAGGGAAGAAGCTCAGGAAGTGTATGTCAAGGCCGAACAGCTCGCACTCCTTAGACACGACACCCTCGACCTCATCTACTCGCGCATGCAGTTAGGAAAAGTGCACGAGGCATGGCAATTAGCACAAACATTCGCTGACAGCATAGATGTGCGCCCAACTGTGCTCACCGCCCTCTACTCCTCCTATCAGCAGGCCGGCAACACTGATAGTGCCGCATGGGCAGCACGACTCTGCTTCCGACTCGCACCACACCCCATGCGCACGTGGATAGCTATGTACCAACTCGGAGAAGTGATGTACCAAGAGCAACAATACGACTCCGCACAAACCCTCCTCCAACCCATTCTCGCTATCGACCATTCATACCAACTCAGAGCCGATGCCGCTGCTATACTCGAGAAGATAGCACTGCAACAAGGTGATATAGCACACGCACAACTCTATCAGCAACAGCACTTGGCCCTTCAGCGCAGTGCACACGACGCCCTCGAGACCAACCGAGTGCTCCGACAACAACTAAACGAGCTCGAACAACAGACCGACCTGAGACGACAGCAACAACGACTCCTTATCATGCTCACCATTGCACTTGCTCTACTGCTCATCGCTATCATCACCATCATCATCTATCGCTATCGGCAACACCGAGCCCTCAGCCAACAGATACAGACCATGCAGACAACACGACAATCACTCATCGAAGAACAGTGGGAAGCATCGGAGGTCTATCAGAAACTATGGCACATAGTTGAGCTCGTTAAACAGAACCCCTTCACCAAAGAGAATCTCGACGCTACCGACTGGCAACAACTGCTTGTCTATGCCGACCAACGACACCATAACATCGCAACCACACTTAGAAGCAAATATCACCTGAGCGAAGATGAGCTGCATATCTCCGTACTCATGCTCTTTGGAGTACCCGTGTCGCAGATCGGACATTTCGTACACGGCTATACGCGTAACACCATACAACTCAAAGCCCGACAGATACCGCTCCGCGCCGGTGCCGAGAAAGGTACACTCCTGCGCGACTGGCTCCAAGAAGTGATAGATGCATGAATTTCTATTTGCACAATTCGATGGTTTTTCTTACCTTTGCGCTCGGAAACAATCCGTATCGTTAACACGGACATTCTTAATCTTTAACACTAATACAACAATGAAATCCATCAATTGTTTTGTGCCCTTTCAGAGCGAAGAACAAGTAGCCCTGACAGTGAAGAACCTCAAAGAGCAAGACCTCGTCAACGAAGTCTTCCTGCTCGAAGGCGACATCCGTTCGACCCGTAACATGCGTTATATTGCCGAGCATGCCACCACTCCCTACACTCTCATCTACACCAAGTACACCACCCTCTCGTTCGTCCTCTTCGCTCTTGAGCGCATGACTGCTCTCATGGAGGACTCGGCTGCTATGATGGTCTATGCCGACCATTTCAACAAAGTAGGCGATGTGTCCACGCAAGCACCCGTCATCGATTATCAGTTCGGCTCGCTCAGAGACGATTTCGATTTCGGCTCAGTCCTTCTCTATCGCACCGATGCCCTCCTGAACGCTGTGAGCCGCATGGATGTGGATTATGAGTTTGCAGGTCTCTACGACCTCCGACTCAAAGTGAGCCAACTCGGAGCTCTCGAGCATATCAACGAGTATCTGTACTACGATGTAGAGATGGACACCCGTAAGTCGGGAGAGAAACTGTTCGACTATGTTGACCCCAAGAACCGCGGCGTACAGATAGAGATGGAGAAAGCATGCACCCAACACCTCAAAGATATAGGCGGCTATCTGGAGCCAAAGTTCAAAGATGTGGATATGACCGGTGGTGACTTCGAGTTCGAAGCCTCGGTGGTCATTCCTTGCAAAAACCGCGTACGCACCATAGGCGATGCTATCCGCTCAGCCCTGTCGCAGAAGGTGGATGCCAAATATAAATACAATGTCATCGTTGTTGACGACAACTCTGAAGACGGCTCAGTGGATGTCATCAAGTCGTTCCTCGGCAACGACAAACTCATCTACATCGCTCAAGACAAGTCGTGGCACGCTATAGGAGGCAACTGGAACGTGGCACTCCACCACCCCAAATGCGGACGCTTCGCCATACAGCTCGACTCCGACGATGTCTATTACGACGAGAACACCGTACAGAAGTTCATCGATGCCTTCCATGAGCAGAACTGCGCCATGGTGGTAGGCACCTATCGCATGACTAATTTCCACATGGAGACCCTGCCTCCCGGCATCATCGATCACCGCGAGTGGACTCCCGACAACGGCCGTAACAACGCGCTGCGTATCAACGGACTGGGAGCGCCGCGAGCCTTCTATACACCTATGCTCCGACAGATCAACTTCCCCACCACTAAGTACGGCGAGGACTATGCTGTCGGACTGCGCGTGAGCCGCGAGTATCAGATAGGTCGTATCTACGACGTCGTTTATAACTGCCGCCGCTGGGACGACAACTCCGACGCTAATGTCGATATAGAAGGTATGAACCGTAACAACCTCTATAAAGACCGCATACGCACATGGGAGCTAAAAGCACGAGTGCAGATGAACGCAATGGCAAAATAAACACCTACAAAAACGACTCCTCTCCTTTGAGAGGGGTCGTATTGTTTTTATCGGCACACAGCATACTATGGTTAATATCATCACTCCTAAGAACCGACGACTCGTCTGGTATCTGGCTTTAGAAGAATATATCGGACAACACCTCGACCTCTTTCCCGATGGTGCTTTCTTCACTTGGTCCGTTGAGCCGACCGTCATCTTCGGTCGCCACCAGGTGATGGAACAAGAGGTCAACTTATCTTACTGCCACGCTCATAGCATCCATATCTACCGTCGTAAGAGCGGTGGCGGGTGTGTCTATGCCGACCGCGGCAACCTCATGCTCTCTTATATAACACCATCCGTTCATCCCGAACAGGTCTTTCAGACCTACCTCGACACTATTGCCGGTCTGCTCACACGACTTGGTCTGCCCGCCGTCAAGTCAGAGCACAACGACATCCTCGTTGACGGCAAGAAAGTGTCAGGTAACGCCTGCTACGCACTTAAGACGGGAACGATAGTGCACGGAACGATGCTCTATGATGTCGATTTCACGGCTCTGGAGCAAGCCATCACACCAACACAAGAGAAACTGTCAAAACACGGAGTGAAGTCGGTCAGGCAACGAGTGATGAACCTCAGACCCGTACTCTGCAGCACCGCTCTCCAAGACAAAGAGTTAGCCGCTCCACGCCACAACCCCACCTCCGCACACACCATCGACAATATCAACGACCTTGCCGCCTACCTCTCCTCTTCGCTCTGCCCTTCCTCATGCGAACTAACCGAGGACCAACTCCTCGCTGTCAGCCTCATAGAAAAGACCTACCTCACCCCCAACGTATCAATGACAAATGAAGAAGTAACAAGTTGAATGGTAAGGAGTGGAGCTTACTCCCCGTAGAGTTTCCGTGTCCTTCCGTGTCAGTCCGTGTTCGTAAAAGAGAGCTTCCGTGTAGAAAAAGCTTTCCGTTATTTCCGTGAGTTCCGTACATAAACATTCGTCAGATTCGTCAAATTCGTACAGGAAAAGAGTTTCCGTGTAAATCCGTGTTCGTTCAAAAAAATTTTCCGTGTAGAAAAAGTTTTCCGTTATTTCCGTGAGTTCCGTACATAAACATTCGTGAGATTCGTTAAATTAGTACAGAAAAAAGAACATCCGTGAACCTCCGTGTCAGTCCGTGTTCGTTAAAGAAAGCTTCCGTGTAGAAAAAGCTTTCCGTTATTTCCGTGAGTTCCGTACATAAACATTCGTCAGATTCGTGTGATTCGTACAGGAAAAATATTGTTCGGATAGTATCCG
>CAMHOK010000001.1 GCA_946186735.1 uncultured Bacteroidales bacterium | reverse complement strand
AAAAGTTTGCCAATTCAAAAAAAAGTTGTACCTTTGCCGCCGAAAACAAATAAATTTTCATAGTTAAGGTTTAGGTTTAATGGCAACGAGAGGCTGGGAAGTTTCTCGTTGTTTTTAACTTGATAAGCACAATGAGACATACAGACTATGTCTCGTTCAGTTTTTTTTTGAAAACAACAACCAAACAGAAAATCTAAATATCATTATATTATGGCAAATATCTATATGACTGCAGATGGTCTGCAGAAACTTAAAGACGAACTCGTCTATCTTGAGGGCGTTGAACGTCCTCGCGTTATTGCCGCCATTCAGGAGGCTCGCGACAAAGGAGATCTGAGCGAGAACGCTGAATATGATGCAGCAAAAGAAGAACAAGGCAAACTGGAGTCGAAAATCGCACTGCTCAAAGAGAAAATCATGGATGCACGCATCATCGACGAGAGCCGTATCAACACCAAAGAAGTACAGGTGCTCACCAAGGTCAAGATCAAGAACGTCAAGACCGGAGCTATCATGTCCTACCAACTCGTAACCGAGAGCGAAGCCAACTTCAAAGAAGGCAAACTGTCGGTCAAGACTCCCATAGCACAAGCTCTGCTCGGGAAGAAAGTAGGACAAGTGGCAAAAGTACAAGTGCCCGCCGGACTCATGGAGTTCGAAGTGCTCGAAATATCTCTCTAAACGCAAACTCTAAACACTAAACGCCATGACTCTCTTCACCAAAATCATCAACGGAGACATCCCTTCGTTCAAAGTGGCAGAAGACGACCGCTTCTATGCCTTCCTCGACATCAACCCGCTCACCAAAGGACACACACTCGTCGTTCCTAAACTCCCGGAACCCGAAGAAGACTATATCTTCAACCTCGATGACCAAACACTCGCCGACATGATAATCTTCGCTAAGATGGTGGCTAAAGGACTGCAGAAAGCAACCGACTGCAAACGCGTCGGAATGGCGGTCTTAGGCATGGAAGTTAACCATGTGCACATACACCTCGTCCCACTCAACTCAGAGAAAGATATGCTCTTCTCTAACCCCAAACTGCAACTCTCTACCGACGAGATGGCACAAATAGCTAATTCTATCGCACATTATATCGACGAAGAGCCGTAAGCAATCATTTGATTATAGGCTTCTTGCAATCTACGAATAAGGCAGCAAAAATAAAATTGCTGCCTTATTCGTAAAATGCTTGCCCATGAAAATTAAAATTCTTAACTTTGCAGCGACTTAATTTAACAACACTACAACCATGACACTACAAGACCTCAACCCAAAGAGCGTTTGGCAAAACTTCTATGCCATCACTCAAATCCCCCGTCCTTCGGGAAAGAAAGAAGAGATATCCGAGTTCTTATACCAATATGGTAAGTCGCTTGGGCTCACCACCTTGCGTGATGCTATCGGCAATGTGCTCATTCGCAAGCCCGCTTCACAAGGCATGGAAGGCCATCCGGGAGTCATCCTGCAAGCACACATGGACATGGTGCCCCAGAAAAACTCTGATGTCAAGTTCGATTTCGAACACGACGCTATCCGCGCCTATGTTGACGGCGATTGGGTTACCGCCGACGGCACTACTCTGGGCGCCGACAACGGCATAGGTTGCGCTACCGCTATGGCTGTGCTCGCCGACAAAGAGCTCAAACACCCGCCTCTCGAGGCCTTCTTCACCGTGGACGAAGAGACAGGTATGTACGGAGCTTTCGCTCTCAAAGGAGGGTTCCTGCAAGGAAAGACCCTCATCAACCTCGATTCCGAAGAAGAAGGCGAGCTGTATGTGGGGTGCGCAGGAGGCGTTGACGGAGAGTTCACTTTCGACTATGTAGCCCAACCCGTACCCGAAGGAGATGTGGCCCTCAAGGTCACTGTCAAAGGATGCAAAGGCGGACACTCAGGCTGCGACATCAATCTGCAACGAGCCAATGCCAACAAACTGCTCTTCCGCTTCCTCAAAGTGGCAGTGGCTGACTACGAAGCACGACTCGCTTCCGTCAACGGAGGCTCACTGAGAAACTCGATACCAAGAGAAGCAGAAGCTGTCATCACCGTACCACAAGGCGCCGAAGACGATATACAACAACTCGCAGAACAGACCGAAGACCTCTTCCTCAGCGAGTATGCAGGAGTGGACGAAGGCATACAACTCATAGTCACACCCACAGACCTGCCCGAGGTGCTCGTCCCTGAAGAGATACAAGACTCTATCATACACGCCGTCACTGCTTGCCCCCATGGAGTCTTCAGAATGATTCCCGAGATGCCCGATGTGGTAGAGACAAGCAACAACCTGGCAATAATCAACACTCAGAAAGTAAGACAGACAACCGATGGCGATGAATATAAGATAACTGTTTACTGCCTCACACGCTCATCGGTAGAGTCAAGAAAAGAAGAGCTGCAGAGCATCATCGAGAGTTGTTTCCAACTCGCCGGAGCTAAGACCGAGTTCTCCGGCTCATACCCGGGATGGAAACCTAACATCAACTCGCCCATACTGCACACCATGCTCGAGGTCTATGAGAAAGAGTTCAACCACAAACCACGAATCATCACCATCCATGCCGGACTGGAATGTGGCATCATCTCACGCAACTACCCGGGTATGGACATGATCTCTTTCGGACCTACCATCAAACATCCGCATTCACCCGACGAGAAAGTGAACATCAAGACAGTGGAGATGTTCTACCAATTCCTCTTAGCAACACTCCGCCAACTTTAACACACAAGTGTAAGGTGTGGACCTAACCACACCTTACACCCTTTGTTTTATATGAACATCCTTCTCACCTCTACCGATATTGCCTACGCCTCGCTCCTCTCGCAGAGCCTGAAGAGCAAAGGCTTTCACGTTGATAGCCTCAGCAATACCGACCTCATCATCGAACGCCTGCAAGAAGCTGTGTACGACCTCGCTATCGTCGATTGTGCCGCTAACAACGCAGCCGCTATGCACCTGGTAGGGGAGTTCAGAGAAGTGGACGAGACACTACCCGTCATCGTCATCGGATCAAAAGACGAGAAAGAAGATATATGCCAAGCCTATAGGGCAGGAGCCGATGAGTACGTAACCAAACCATACGACATCGATGTGCTCGTCTGTAAGATAAACAGTTGGCTCAGACGACCACAACTCGCACTCCGAAGACAACAGACAAAAATGCAGATAGGCATCTTCACTCTCGACACCGAAGCACAAACATTATCACACAACACACAAAGCCAACACCTCTCCGTCAAAGAGAACGAAGTGCTCGCTCTGCTCGCTCAGAACATCAACAAAGTGGTGGAAAAACGATTCATACTAAGGCGAGTGTGGAAAACCGACAGCTATTTCGCACAACGCTCACTGAGCGTCTATGTCAACCATATCAAACACTACCTCGAAGACGACCCCGACATACAAATACAAGGACTCAGAGGCAGAGGCTACAAACTCAACTTAAAAAGACAATAAATCAAACACAAACATAAAACCAACAATCAAACACAAAACAAATTCAACCAAACTATGAAACGAACAATAGCAATAGTGGCAGGAGGCGAGTCGAGCGAACATGAGGTGTCGCTCCGCAGCGCACAAGGACTCTACTCTTTCATCGATAAAGAACGCTACAACCTATATATAGTGGTCATGAGAGCCGCTGATTGGAAAGTGCTCCTTGCAGACAACACAACAGTAGATGTCAACAAGAACGACTTCTCCTTCACTCTCAACCAACAGACCATCCATTTCGACTACGCCTACATCACCATCCACGGCATACCCGGCGAGAGCGGACAACTGCAAGGCTATTTCGACATGCTGCACCTGCCCTACTCATGCTGTAACGTACTCGCTGCAGCTCTCACTTGCAATAAGTTCACTTGCAACCACTTCCTCAAAGCTTTCGGCATCGACATCGCCACCTCCGTCCTGCTCCGACATCCCGACGACATGACCGACGAACAGATAATACAACAAGTAGGACTGCCATGCTTCATCAAGACTAACACAGGAGGAAGCAGCTACGGATGCACCAAAGTGAAGACTCCCGAACAGATACGACCCGCCATCTCACTCGCTTTCAACGAAGGAGAGGAAGTGATCGTCGAAGCCTTCATGCAAGGAACAGAAGTGACCTGCGGCATGTACAAGACCAAACAACACTCCGTCATCTTCCCACTCACCGAGGTGGTGACTAAGAACGAATATTTCGACTACGCTGCCAAGTACTATGGCGAGTCCGATGAGATAACACCCGCCCGCATCTCCGAGCAGATGACACAGCGCGTACAACAACTCACCGACCGTATCTACGACCTCATCGGTGCACACGGAATCATCCGTGCCGACTATATCATCGAGAACGGCATACCTAAAGTGATGGATATCAACACCACCCCCGGAATGACTGCCACCAGCTTCATTCCACAACAGGTAAGAGCCGCTAACCTCAACATTACAGAGGTGCTCACCGACATCATCGAAGACTCCTTCAAATAATCAACTTATGAACGATTTCGAACAGATATTATCATCCATCGATTGGCACCGCGAGCCCTACTCGCTCTACGAGCCTATAGCCTACACCCTGCAAAACGGAGGTAAGAGGTTGCGACCCAACCTGCTGCTGCTCGCAGCTCAGATGTATGGCTCCGCCAAAAACACCGATGCCGACAATGCCGCCTTAGCCATCGAGATCTTTCATAACTTCACTCTCCTGCACGACGATGTCATGGACAACGCCGACCTCCGACGCTCAAGACCTACCGTGCACCGCAAATGGAACACCAACATCGCCATACTCTCAGGAGACACGATGATCATCGAAGCCTACTCCTATCTGGCACAAATAAGCGAGAGTAAACAACCCTCAGTCATTCGGATGTTCAATAAGATGGCATCAGCCGTATGCGAAGGACAACAACTGGACATGGACTTCGAAAAACTCAAAAGCGTCAGCATCGACCAATACATCAACATGATCGAGAAAAAGACTGCCGTGCTCATCGCCACCGCACTGCAGATAGGAGCCTTCCTCGCTGATGCCAGACACGACGACTTAGACTACATCTACAACTACGGGATAAACATCGGACTGGCTTTCCAACTGCAAGACGACCTGCTCGACACCTATGGTGATGAAAAGACCTTCGGCAAACCCATAGGAGGCGACATACTCGAAGCAAAGAAGACTTTCCTCCTGCTCAAAGCCTTTGAGAAAGCTGATCAACAACAAAAAGAACAACTCAACAACCTCCTCGCTGACACACATATCAACGCTCAAGAGAAGATAACAGCCGTCAGAGACATCTACAACGCACTTAACATCCAAGACGAAACAGAAAACATCATCCAACACTACACCTCACTCGCTCTTGAACAACTCAACCTGCTCAACGCCGCTCCACAACAGCTCCAACAACTCCGACACATCGCACTACAACTGATGAAAAGAGAAAAATAATATAAACTAAAACAGTCAATATCATGCCCTACCGCCGTTTACCCAACACCGACCAGGCACGACTACACGCACTGCAGACTGCCGTTCAACGCGCCTCCGAAGCCGACTTCACCGAACAAGTGCTCACCTACAGAACACTCAACGAAGCCAGACGATTCCTCATCACCTTCGAGAACCAAGTAACACAATACCACCAAAACTTCCAATCGAAAGTATCGGCAAACAAAAGATACAGACATATAGTACAGAACGCAAGAATGTATATATCTCACTTCATTCAAGTGCTCAACCTTGCCGTCATCAGAGGAGACATCAACAAAGAACAAAAAGCACTCTACAAACTTGATGTCAACAACCATATACTGCCCGACCTCTCATCTGAAGAAGACTTGCTCGTATGGGGACAAAACATCATCGACGGAGAGACAGAGCGAACACGAGCAGGAGGCTTCCCTATCTACAACCCAACCATCGCCAAAGTCAAAGTGCACTACGATATCTTCAAAGACTATCAGATAACACAAAAGATGCACAACAAAACAGCCAACCGCTCCTACGAAGATATGGGCTCGCTCCGACAACAAGCCGATGTCATCATTCTCGACATCTGGAACCAAGTGGAGACCTACTTCCGCGACCGACTGCCCTACGAGAGACTATGCTGCTGCAAAAGCTACGGAGTGATATACTACTACCGAACAGGAGAAAAACCTCTCACCAAAGAGTCCGATGAACAGCTCAAAAAACAACTGGCACAATCACCGGCTATCGACTTCGGACGAGACTGACAACACCAACCCACAACCACTCACAAACCATGACACTCAGATATACCTTCCACGACCTGCTTAACCTCTTTCCTTCAAGACGAATAAAAAAGGAAAAAGAAAGAGTGAGAGAAAGAATATTGCAACGCAGGCGAATAATGAGCAGAGAGGATGTGCAACAACGCTCAGAAAAAATAAGACAACAGATAGAACAAACCGACATCTTCCAGCAAGCACAACACATAATGCTCTATTACCCCATCCGACACGAAGTGGACCTAATCAAACTTGTCGAACAATATGCCGACACCAAACACTTCTACCTCCCTGTCGTACACCGCACATCCATCGAAGTCAAACCTTTCGCACCCAAACAAGAACTGCATAGAGGCAAGTTCGGCATACCCGAACCGCAAGGGAAAGCCTACAAAGGACCTATCGACCTCATCATCATACCGGCCGTGGCTTTCGACCACCTCAAACATCGACTCGGAAGAGGAGGAGGATATTACGACCGATTCCTCAACAAAAACAACAAAGCAAAAAAGATGGGAGTAGGATACGACTATCAGCTTATCGACACCACACTACCACACAACTTCCGAGACAAGAACATGGACATCATCGTTACTGAAACCAACATCATCAAATAAAACCAACCCACAATATTTATAAGATGCTCAAACACTCATACATATTACTCACCCTGCTTGCTCTCTTAGGGCTCGCTTCGTGTACAACAACGACCAACAACAAGCCCGTACTCTCGTCCGATGCCACTCTCGCATCGCTCACCTTCCGTGCTAACGACACCATACCCGGACTCAAATATGCAGACTTCACTATCGAAGAGCTCAGCGACACCGGACTCGTCTATAACTCCGACTCGCTCGACTACCTCACAAGGATAGACCGAGTCATACCCGCCTTCACTTTCAAGGCCACACCCGCTGCCGCCATTCTCATCTCCGACAGCGACACCATCGAACTCAAAGGCTACGACACCATAAACTTCGAGCCAAGGCCGGTCAAGCTGCATGTCATATCCAGCGACCTGTCAACACACCGCTGGTACAAGATCTTCGTCAATGTGCATAAGGTGGACCCCTATCTCTATTCGTGGACACAACTGACCGAAAGTATCACTAACCTGCGCAACGGCGAACAGAAAGCTTTCTACTTCAACTCCACCTTCTTCCTGCTCATCAACGACGGACTCGAGACCTACACATATACCTCACCCGACGCCGCTACGTGGACACAACAGACCTCACACATGCCCGTCAAGTGCGACCCCAGACGAGTGCTCGCCCTCGACAAGCAAGTGATATGTGCCGCATCAGACGAGGTCTATACATCTCCTGACGGACTCACATGGACAGCCAACGACATCTCTGCCGAGACCTTCACCATCGAGAACCTATACTTCCAGTTCGAAGACTCAATATGGGCCCTGGCCAAAGATAAAACATCCGACAACTACTATATCGCCACTTCTAAAGATGGCAAACAGTGGAAACGACAAGACACACCTCTGCCCGACAACTTCCCCGTCTCCGACTTCGCCGCCACTACCTACGACAATGCCAGCCTCAGACCACGAGCCTTCGTCATGGGCGGGTACGACAAGAAAGGAAACATGCTCAACACACGATGGGGACTCGAGAAAATAACCAACACTAACGCTTATCGATGGGCTGACTATAGCACCGCTATCAAAAACCAACCCATCGCACAACATGCTATCGTTCCTTATCTCTACTCAATCTTCCTCTTCGGCGGAGTGGACGACAAAAACAAACTGCAAGAAAACCTGATGGTGTCTAACAACGAAGGTTATACCTTCCAACTACCCGACACCACACACAACCGACTACCTCAGACATACAAACAAAGACACCGACACAGCGTCTTCGTCAACGACGGATATATCTATATCATCGGCGGACAAAACAACGGACAGATGCTCTCTGATGTCTATCGAGGACAACTCAATAGCCTTATGTGGGAATAATAAACGACTATCACCATGACAAACACCGACAACAACTACCTCATCATAATGGCAGGCGGCATAGGAAGTCGCTTCTGGCCCTTCTCGAGAGAACACAAACCCAAACAGTTCCTCGACTTCTTCGGCACCGGACAGTCGCTTATACAGATGACCGTCCAACGCGCCCTCCCTCTCGTGCCCGTGAGCAACATCCTTGTCGTCACCAACAAAGCATACCGACAGTTAGTGCTCCAACAGATACCTCAGCTACAACCCGCACAGATACTCGCCGAACCCTGCCGACGCAACACCGCACCTTGCGTGGCATACGCCATAGCACGCATCAGAGCTACCCTCGCGCAGCAACACAAACCCCTCAATAAGGCCAACATCTTCGTTGCCGCTGCCGACCATCTCATAACCGACACTAATGCCTTCCAACTAACACTCACCACCGCACTCAACTATGTAGCCGACAACAACCACATACTCACTCTCGGCATGACACCTACTCGACCCGAGACAGGATACGGATACATACAGATACCTCAGCAGACACAACCGCTCGGCATCAACAAAGAAGCATATAAAGTTCTTAGGTTCAGAGAGAAACCCGACATCCAAACAGCACGGCAGTACCTTGCCGACGGCAACTATCTGTGGAACTCAGGCATGTTCGTCTTCAACCTCCAAACCATCATCGATGCCTACCAAACGTTCCTGCCATCTGTATGGCAACACTTCGAGGACGGCAAAGAGATTATCGGAACCGATAACGAACAAGACTATATCAACCAACACTTCCCTCTCTGCGACAATATCTCTATCGACTATGGTATCATGGAGAAAGCCGAGAACGTAAGGGTCATACCCGCTGCCTTCGGATGGTCAGATGTGGGCACATGGGGCTCACTCTACGAGTTGTCTGACAAAGACCAACAAGGCAATGTCGCTCTTCACTCACAAGCCGCTTTCTACAACGCTGCTAACAACCTCGTTACACTCGAGAACGGTAAGATGGCGGTCATCGAAGGACTCAACAACTATATCGTCGTCGAGAACGAAGGAGTACTGCTCATCTGCCGAAAAGAGAACGAACAGCAGATACGACAGTTCGTGGCTGACACCAAAGATGAGTTCAAATAAGCCCACACAACAAAAAGATAATAAATAACAATATCATAAATTCTGCCTTATGGGATACCTTAATTTTGATAAAGCGCTGCTCATCAACCTTGAACGCTCGCTCTCCAAGGAGATGATCAGGACCAATCGCGCCGGAGTGTACAACAGCTCGACTCTCGTTGACTGCAACACCCGTAAGTATCATGGTCAGTTAGTCATGCCCCTTCCCGAACTGGGCGACGACAACTATGTACTCCTCTCCTCGCTCGACGAGACAGTCATCCAACATGGTGCCGAGTTCAACTTAGGCATTCATAAATACGGAGAACAAACCTTCTCGCCCAACGGACATAAGTATATCCGCCAGTTCGACTGCGATGTGATAGCACGCACCACCTACCGTGTAGGAGGTGTCGTACTCACCAAAGAGCGACTGCTCGTCTCTTTCGAGCCGCGTATCCTCATCCGCTACACACTGCTTGAAGCACACTCACCTACCACTCTGCGCTTCCGCCCCTTCCTCGCCTTCCGCTCCGTCAACCAACTCACACACCAAAACGACCGTGCTAACAGCAACATGGACGAGGTGCAGAACGGAAGAGTCAACCGTATGTATCCAGAGTTCCCGCAACTCTTCATGCAGTTCTCCAAACAATGTACCTATACTCATGAACCACACTGGTACAAAGATATCGAATATCAGAAAGAACAAGAACGCGGCTACGAGTATAAAGAAGACCTGATGGTACCCGGTTGGTTCGAACTGCCGATGAAGAAAGGTGAGTCGGTCATCTTCTCTGCCGGCATCAGCGAGATCAACACCCGCACCCTCAAGACCATCTGGGATAAAGAGATGCTCCGACGCAATGTGCGCGACAACATGTTCGCTTGCCTCAAGAACTCCGCCGCTCAGTTCTATAAACGCGAAGGCGACAAGTGTCATCTGCTCGCCGGTTATCCCTGGTTCAAACCCACAGCAAGAGAGCAGTTCTTCTCACTGCCATCGTGCACACTCTATATCGACCGACCCGAGTACTGGGAGGCTATCATGGACAAGACTGCCATCGACGAGGTCGAGTCGTTCATCGCTAACCCCGAGACAGCCGATAAGATAGCACTCAAAGGACTCGATGAACCCGACGCTCTGCTCTGGTTCATCAGAGCTATTCAGAAATATGCGGATGTGTATGGTATCGAACAAGCCGCTCAGAAATACGGACAGATATGCGCCGAAATCATCGAGATGATACGCAAGCAGCGCCACCCCCGCATGTTCCTCCACTCCAACGGACTCACATGGGTGGACGGACTCTCCCGACCCGCCACGTGGATGAACGCTATGGAAGATGGACGACCCATCACTCCACGAACAGGATATGTGGTCGAGATCAACGCACTATGGTACAACGACCTCTGCTTCGTCTCCGACATGCTTCGCACCATGGGACAAGAACATAGAGCCGACCTCATCTCTTATCAGTCAGAGCTGTGCAAGTCAGCCTTCGTCAACACCTTCTGGAACGGCGTCTATCTCGACGACTATGTCGTTGACAACTACCACGACAAAGAGGTCAGACCCAACCAGATATGGGCTGCCGCTCTACCCTACTCTCCTCTCGACAGAAAACAGCAGAAAGCAGTGGTGGACATCTGCACCAAAGAGCTGCTCACACCACGAGGACTCCGCACCATCTCACCTAAGAGCGGCGAATATAGACCCGTCTATGTGGGAGGCGAACAAGAGCGCAACCACAACTTCCACAATGGTCCCGTATGGCCATGGACCATCATGGCATACGCCAACGCTTATATGCGAGTTTACAAGCTCAGCGGCATAGGCTTCATGGAGCGTATGCTCGTGGGCTTCGAGGTGGAGATGTCAGAACTGTGTATCGGTACACTCAATGAGATATACGACGGTAACCCTCCATACAAAGGACACGGAGGCATGTCGTACGCACCATCAGTGGCCGCCGTCATCTCTGTGATGAAAACAGTACAAGAGAAAGAAAAAGAGAAACAAGCCTCTGAGCAAGAACAATAAAGAGACTAAACAATAATCAGTAATTAAACATCAATAGAAGATAACATGAAAGCACTAATGTTTGGTTGGGAGTTCCCGCCTCATATCCTCGGTGGACTTGGCACCGCCAGCTATGGTCTCACGCGTGGCATGGCGCAGCAGCCGGATATGCACATAACCTTCGTTATACCCAAGCCATGGGGCGACGAAGACCAATCGTTCCTTCGCATCATCGGAGCCAACTCCGTACCTATCGTATGGAAAGATGTGCCCTACGACAAAGTACGCTCACAGATGGAAGGCAAGATGTCGCCCGAAGAGTACTATCACCTGCGCAACGGTATTCACTATGACTACACCCGTATAGGTACCGATGAACTGGGTTGTGTGGGCTTCTCCGGACGCTATCCCGACAACCTGCTGGAAGAGATAGGCAACTACGAAGCCGTGGCTTCGGTGCTCGCTCATAGCCTCGATTTCGACATCATCCACTCGCACGACTGGCTCACCTACCCCGCCGGAGTCTTCGCCAAACAGATAAGCGGCAAACCGCTCGTCATACATGTGCATGCCACCGACTTCGACCGCTCACGAGGTAATGTCAACCCTACCGTCTTCGCTATTGAGAAAAGAGGTATGGACGCTGCCGACCATATAATGTGCGTGAGCAACCTCACAAGACGAACAGTCATCGAGAAATACGGTATCAACCCCGATAAGGTATCTACCGTTCACAATGCCGTCGAGCCCTTGGCTCATCCCGAAGAGTTCGTTAAGCACGAACGCAAGGATAAGATTGTCACTTTCCTCGGCCGTATAACCATGCAGAAAGGACCCGAGTTCTTCGTCGAAGCTGCAGCTCGTGTGCTCGCCAAGACCAAAGGGGTACGCTTCGTCATGGCAGGCTCAGGCGACAAGATGCAAGAGATGATCGACCTCGTCGCACGACGCGGCATCGCCGACCGCTTCCATTTCCCGGGATTCATGAGAGGCAAACAGGTGCAACAGATGTTGGCAGAGTCAGATGTCTATATCATGCCATCCGTCAGCGAGCCCTTCGGCATCTCACCACTCGAAGCCATGCAAGTAGGATGCCCCAGCATCATCTCACACCAGTCAGGATGCGCCGAGATACTCACACACGCCATCAAAACCGACTACTGGGATATCGATGCTATGGCAGACGCTATCTATGCTATCGTCAAGTACCCCGCCATGTACCACTCACTGAGCACTCTCGGACGAGAAGAGGTCAACAACATACGATGGGCTGACGCCGGACTCAAAGTGAGAGCTATCTACGACAAAGTGATCGGCAGATAAACAAAGCTGAGAACACAACACCTAAGATAAACAGAATAATAATATAAAAAACGGAACCCCTCCATCCGTATTGCTTCACAAGAAGCGGAGGAAAAAGTATGAAAAATATATCTTTTTGCTTCCAGATGCACGCTCCGTATGTGCTCAAACGCTATCGTTTCTTCGACATCGGACAAGACCATTACTACTACGACGACATGCAGACCGAAGATAACATCTCATGGCTCGTCCAGACCAGTTATCTGCCACTCTGCCGCACATTGGCAGACATGATACGCATGTCCCACCAGAAGTTCCACTGCGCTCTGTCGGTTTCAGGACTGCTCATCGACATGTTCCAACAGTACGCACCCGAGATGATCGACTGCCTCAAAGAGCTCGCCGCCACCAAGTGTGTGGAGTTCGTACTCACACCCTATGCACACTCACTCGCTGCCGAGTACAACAAAGCCGACTTCGAAGCACAACTCAAACAGCATGCTCAGCAACTCAACAACCTCTTCTCAGTCAAACCCACTACCGTATGGAACACCGAACTGCTCTACTCCGACGAGATAGGCGAGACAGTCAACCAAATGGGATATAAGACTATAATGACCGAAGGAGCCAAACATATACTGTCATGGAAATCACCTAACTATGTATATAACTCCGCCCTCTCGCCCAAGCTCAAAGTGCTGCTCCGCAACAACCAACTCAGCGATGAGCTCGCCTTCCATTTCTCTGACCCCGCTTGGAAAAACTACCCCATGGATGCCGAACGCTATGCCATGCAGATAAGCCAACTGCCTAACGAAGAAGAGGTGGTAAACATCTGGCTCGGAGCCGAGACTTTCGGTATCAGACAGAACGCTCAGACAGGTATCTTCGACTTCCTCAAAGCTCTGCCTTTCTATGCCCTCGAACGCGAGATAGGCTTCCTCACACCTGCCGAGGTTAGCAAGAAGATAGCCGTCTCAGGTACCGTAAGCGTACCCTACGCTCTCACATGGACAGGAGAAGCCAAAGACCTTGCTGCATACAATGGCAACGACCTGCAACAAGAAGCCCTCAATAAACTCTATGCCGTGAGCGAGAGAGTACACCTCTGCCAAGACAAACGACTCAAGGCTGACTGGCTCGTACTACAAGACATCACCTATCTCCACTACATGAGCCACCAACATGTCGAAGGCTCACCTTACGAGTCGCCTTACGATGCCTTCATCAACTATATGAACATCCTCTCCGACTTCCTGCAACTCGTTGACGAACAATATCCTACCACCATCGAGAACGAAGAACTCAACGAACTGCTCACCACCATCAACAACCAAGAGAAAGAGATAGCCGAACTCGAAGAAGAGATAAAGAAACTGCGCAAAAGAAAACAGCAATAAGAACGCTGCGCTGTTAGAGGTTAGACCGCTGAGCTGTGAGAACGCTACGCTGTGAGGGGTTAGACCGCTGCGCTGTTAGAAATTAGAGAGCATCTTCTCTGAATCTTGTCAAATTCAGAGAAGATGCTTCGTCTTTACCGCACGACCGACCATTCAACTGTTTGAGGTCTGCATGATCTGTTTGGTGACCCCACCGGGACTCAAACCCACAATCTTTGGAACAAAGTACCCACAATCTTCGGAAAATCGCAAAAAATATTTGCGGATATCGAGTATTTTACTACCTTTGCAACGTATTTTAACTACTATAGTATATAAACACGATAGAACTACACAGATTTATATACCATCGTAAGTATAATTTAAGAAACAGGACATGATTATCTACTATAATATGTAGTACTATGAGAACAGAAATTGCAAACACTGTCAAAGCCTTGCGAAAACAATATGGCTTGACACAAGAAGAGGCGGCCCGTAAAGCAGGAGTAAGTCTGGCTTTTCTCCGTGAGTTGGAACAAGGCAAAACGACTGCACGTATGGATACGGTCAATCAACTACTCAACCTGTTCAATTATTGTCTAACCGCTCAACCTAAAAACCATGCGCAAAGCTGATATCTATGTCCGTGATTTTTTGGCGGGACGTTTAGAGGAGACCGAAACAGGATACCGTTTTACGTATGATAGCCGCTATTTAGAAAGAGCAGACGCAGAGCCTGTTAGTTTAACTCTGCCTCTTCGTGAACAAGCGTATGATAGTAATATCCTACATCCGTTCTTTGACGGTTTGATACCGGAAGGTTGGTTGTTGGATGTGGCATTGCGTAATAGCGATATCTCCCAATTGGACCGAATGGGATTGCTGTTGCTATGCTGCAAAGATTGTATCGGAGCTGTTAGTGTACAACCTATAGAAGAATAATCTATATGTGCAAATGTCTATATTGTTATAAGAAATTAAAGCCCGGACAGATAGATTTTCATCCGTCCTGTGCCAAGAAGATGTTCGGCATAAAACAGCAGCCGCTCATGGACTATACTCAAGCGGATATGGAACGGCTGGCAACCGAAATCATCCGTTCGCAGACCACTCTTACCGGCGTACAGGCCAAGTTGTCGCTTAATCTGACAGAACACGAAGGCAGCAAACGCTTGACGATTGTGGGATTATGGGGACAATATATTTTCAAGCCCCAGACCGAGCTATTCGAACACTTACCGGAAGTTGAAGACCTTACAATGCACTTGGCGGAAGATGCCAGATTGCCTGTTGCACGACATTCGCTCATCCGCCTGGCAGACGGTAGTCTCGGATATATTACCCGGCGGTTCGACCGGGGCGCAAAGGGGCAGAAGATTTTGATGGAAGATATGTGCCAACTGGCGGAACGCAAGACGGAGGACAAGTACAAAAGCAGTTATGAACAAGTAGCCAAACTGATTGCTCAGTATTCCGCAATCCCACAATTGGATTTGACGAATTTCTACGAATTGTTAATCTTTTGTTTCCTGACGGGCAACAACGATATGCATTTGAAAAACTTCTCGTTGTATAAACCGGCAACACAATATGTCTTAACACCTGCTTATGACCTTGTGAATGTGACAATAGTGAACCCAAAGGATAAAGAGGAAATGGCACTGACATTAAATGGTAAAAAATCCAATATCCGGTTACGCGATTTTGAAGAAGCAGCAAGACATGCTAACCTCCCTGTACATTTTATCCGTCACACAGCAGAGCGATTTGCGTCTGTTTTACCCAAATGGGAAGAGACTATCAGTTGCTCTTTCTTGACTCAAGAGCAGAAAGAAGCATATAAATCATTACTGCATGAAAGAATAAAGAGATTGCTGAAGAACGACTAAGAGATTAGTTTTGACTTTATCTATCACAAGATAACACTAAAAATTAGTCATTCAACTGTTTGAGGTCTGCATGACCTGTTTGGTGACCCCGCTGGGACTCAAACCCAGGACCTTCAGAACCGGAATCTGACACTCTATTCAACTAAGCTACGGGGCCAAAATTATCGCCGCAAAGCAATAATCTTTTTGATATTTTACTATTTTTAACTCCTTCTACCACCTACAAGCAAGAACACATAATACAACAGCGTTGCCAGCGACGACAATGCCGCTACCACGTATGTATATGCCGCCGAGTGTAAGGCAGACGAAGCCATCCGTGTGGTCTCACCATAGGTCAGACCTGACTCCTCCAACCACTTAACAGCACGCTGCGATGCATTAACCTCTACAGGAAGAGTGACAAAAGAGAACAAGGTGGTCAACCCGAACAGCACCACTCCTATCTCCAAAGGCAGTGGTGTATATTGCAACAACAGCATACCCACTAACAGTATTATCGACATCCATTTGCTCGACACGCTCACCACCGGAACCAGAGCCGAACGCAGACGAAGCGGAGCATAACCCACAGCATGCTGAAGGGCATGACCGGTCTCATGAGCTGCCACAGCCGCTGCCGCCACATTGGCTGCCGAATAGACACTCTCACTCAGATTAAGGGTCTTGTCTTGAGGGTTATAATGGTCGGTCAGATGACCCTTAACACACTTGACCGTAACATCCGTGATGCCATAATCAAGCAACATACGCTCTGCCACCTGCTTGCCCGTCAATGGCAGACTGACTTGAGAATATTTCTCAAACTTACTCTCAAGCGACTTGCTCACTATCCAACTGGCCAACGCTATAGCACCAAAGATTATCCAATATACAGCCATAATCCTAATCTGTTAAATAGTTATTAACTCAATGTTCCGGACGACGACAATGCTTACACTCGCCGAAGACATAAAGTGAGTAGTTCTTCGGGACGAAGTTGGGATACTTATGCTCCATAATAACCCTATCAATAGCTTTATTATCGAACTTAACCTCCCTCCCGCATTTGGTACACTGAAAAATCATCTGCGAGCGTTTGGGTATGACCAACTCATAACTTGTCGTCTTCGATCCTGCCCGCAAAGAATGTGCCACAAGCAGTCCACAATCCAAAAAAAGCTGAATAGCATTATATATAGTAGCCCGCGAGAGCGACAATTCGGCAGAACGCAACACTGTCAGTTGCTCGGTAGTGAACTGCGAGGGGAACTGACAGATCTGGCGGAGCACGGTGTAACGCTCTTGCGTGTGCCGCATGCGGTTCTGCTCTATATACTGGTCAAGCACACTAACCGCTGATTCATATAAATCGTCTTTGTTGGTCATAACGGCTTGAGATATGCTCTGCGACGCTTATGCTGCTTGTGCGGGAACATAGTCCAGTTGGCTTGGTTCTTATAGTTGGTCTCCATGATAGAGGTCGTCTCCACACGCTTGATACCATACTTGATGAAATACGGGTACTGGTCGATGAGAATCAGACTATTGATGCCCAGACCCTGATAATCGGGCCTTACAGCGATAAGCAACAAGTCGAAAGCCTCCATCTTCTTAGCCTTGAGAGCCTTGAACAGATACCACCAACCAAAAGGAAACAGCTTACCACCACACTTGCGGACAGCCTCAGAGATGTCGGGCATACCCACGCCCACACCCACTATCTCATCTTTTTCGTTAACAACGACACTCACAAAATCGAAATTGAGTATAGGGAAATAGACCTTTGAGTAGTACTCTTTCTGACGCTTGGTGAGAGGTTGAAAATTATACAACCGCTGATAAGCTTCATCGATAACATCGAAATATGAGTAGCCGTACTTCTTGGTCAGTTCACTCACATTCTTCACCTTATCAATGTGCACCTTGCTCCGTTGCTCCACTATCTTCCCTATCCTCAACAAGCGCTCCGGCAACTCTGCAGGAGGAGTGATCTGCATCTCTATCCAATCGTTCTCTTTCTTGAGTCCGTAGTCCTCCAAGTGCTCGATATAATACGGGTAGTTGTAGAGCGAAGCCAAAGGGGCCAAATACTCAAAACCTTCGATGAGCAAACCCTCATGGTCAAGGTCCGTAAAACCTACCGGACCGTTCAACCACTCCATGCCGTGCTCTCTGCCCCATTGAGCCACCTTGTCGAGCAAAGCAAAAGACACACGCTCATCGTCAATAAAGTCGAACCAACCGAACCGCACTTTCTTCGTCTGCCAATGTTCGTTGGCGGCATAGTTTATGATACCGGCTATCCTACCCACTACCTTGCCGTCTGACACTGCCATATACTCAACCGACTCCGCCACATCGTACGCGGGGTTCTTCTTCATGTCGAACACATCCAACTCGTCCATATACAACGGCGGACAATAGTTCTCACAGTCCTTATATAACTCGTTTGCAAAGTCAATAAACTGCCTCAGTTGCTTCTTACTCTTTACTTCAACGATCTCTAACATAACTATATTGTTTATAAGAACAGGCTCACTAACCAAAAAGAACAGGCTCCTATCAGCGCACTGACAGGAATGGTCAGCACCCATGCTGTTATCATATCCAGCGACACTCCCCATCTCACGGCTGATAGGCGCTTAACCGACCCCACACCCATTATACTGCCTGATATGACATGAGTGGTAGAAACGGGTATCTTGAGCATCTGACTGATACTGATGGTCAGAGCGCCGGCTGTCTGCGAACAGAACCCTTCAACGGGAGTGATCTTGGTTATCTTGTTGCCCATGGTCTTGATGATACGCCAGCCTCCCGACATCGTTCCTACAGCTATGGCGGTGAAGCAGGCAAAAGCGGCCCATTCGGGAACAGGCACTCCTATAGCCGCCAACTCCTCTGAAGGCATCAGCCAATGAGGCAACACATCTATGCCCAACTCTCTGCATGCCACTATCGCACACGCTATCACACCTATCTCTTTGGTCGAGTCGTTCAGACCATGACCCAGACTCAAGAACGCCGACGAGAGCAACTGCAACCGACGAAACCATTTGTCCATCTTATGAGGCTTGGTGCGACGGAAGATCCAAGTGGTCAGAACGGTGATGATATTGCCGGCAACAAAACCTATCAAGGGAGCCACAAAGATAAACAACGCTATCTTACCAACCGTCATCCAATGAACGGCTGCAAAACCCTTGGCTGCTATTGCAGCACCTACCAAACCACCAATGAGAGTATGTGAGGAAGAGGATGGAATACCTTTCCACCAAGTGAACAACGACCAGGTGATGGCTGCCAACAATGCCGCAATGATAATCGTCAGACCTGCCGGACTGCCCACAGCATCGCTCGTTACCGTCTTCTGGACTGTCTCCGCAACACCAAAACCAATAAGATACTTGGCTATAAAAAAGGCTATAAAATTAAACATGGCCGCCCAGATAACCGCCTGAACAGGTGTCAGCACCTTGGTGCTCACAACCGTCGCTATACTATTGGCGGCATCGTGGAAGCCATTGATAAAATCGAAACCTACGCAAAGTACGATAATGACAATGAGGTAAACCATAATCAAGCGTATTTAACTATTATGGTCTTTAGAGCCTTACCTACAGAATTCTCTTTGTCGGTAGCCGACTCCATACCTTGCATCAAGTCTTTGAGCTTAACTAACTCTACGGCATCTTTCTCATTCTCAAACAGATCTTGCAAGAAGCTCTCATACACCTCATCTCCTTCGTGCTCTAAGTCATGAAGACGCTGACACTGCTCCAAAGCCAAATGAGGTTTCTTGTTGATAGTCTTCAACTCTGTCATACCCACTCTCACGCACTTGGCTCCCTCAAGGATAATCTCTGCCATGTGCATGGCTTTGGTCGGGATCTGTTTGGGACGATATAGCAAGATACGCTTTGACGATGAGGTGATAAGGTCAACCACATCGTCAAGAGCATTGGTCAAACCATGAATATCTTCACGATCGAAAGGAGAAACAAAAGCATCGTTGAGCTCGTTAAAAATATCGATAACAATGTTATCGCACTCTGTCTCAATAGCTTTAATCTGAGGATATATCTCCTCCTGCTTCTGACGCTCGGTCTCTGAAATAAGTTGAGTGAATAAGTCGGCTGCCTCTACCATAGCCTCGCCTATACGGCGAAACATGGGAAAAAACTTGTCTTCTTTAGGAAGAAAAACGGAAAAAATGCTGTTTAAAGCTGACATAAAAATTTGAAATTGGTTTGCGTTGCAAAGTTACATTTTTTTCTTGAACTACAAAACTAAGTCGCATTATTTTTATGCCGCTCACTTCGTTTTTATTTGTCTTGCTTGTCGCTCAAATCTTCCAGAACGGGCTTGCGAATCTTGGCAAAAGCCTTCTTAAGAGCAGTCTTGTCGGTCTTCGAAGGGTCATAGACAACGGTTACCACCTGCTTGTCTTTGTCAATCAACAAGTCCTTCACTCCTTTCTCGAAAGCAATGTTCTTCTCTATCTTGTTGACGCAACCCTGACAGGTTATCTCCACGCGGAACACAGCCTTCTCGCGCTTGGGCTTGGCGGCCGACACCGACACAGGCAGCAACAGCAGTACCGATAATAATAAAACAACTATCTTCTTCATATACATTATGTTTTTATCGTTCATCTCTTATCTTTGTCATTCATCATCTCTCATCAATCGTCATCTCTTTCTAAGTTCCACCTGAACCCCACATACACTTTCCATCCGTTGATGGGTCCCCACACGGCAGAAGCATCGAAAGCACTATTGAAAGGAGTCGTGGTGGCAACGATAGGACTCGCTTGCCTGAAGTTGGTCATGTTCTCAGCCCCCACATACAGTGAGCATGTGCGCCAATACTTGGTTATCTGTCCGAGCAGTTGCGGGTACCACCGATGGTAGGTCTCTGCTCCTCTGACGAAGTACTGATCAGACGCCGTTGGTACCACGAACGACTCCGGCATCCTGCCATAGCCGTTGAACTGCGCTGTGAAGTCGAACTGCCATTTCTTCAGCGGTGTCTGATAGGAGGTTGATATGATAGCCTTGAACCTGTTCTGCAGAGGTCTCTGACGAAGCATATACGCGTTCTGAGAAGGTGAATAGAGGGTCTGACGACTGTCGGTATGACGATAAGCAAGAGTCATGGTCCATCCTCGCAATATCTCCATAGTGGCCTCTATTTGAGCCGTATGCGAGAAAGCACGAGCACCATCAATGTCGCTCAGGTTATAGAACCTGACCATGCCCGCCGTCTCGGCGTCTGCCACTAAGCAGTCGAAGAAATGAGTGTAGTAATACTCTGCCGACAGTTGCAACTCGCGCTCTGCTATCGGTATGTAGAACATAGTGCTCAGTCCGGCATTGAGGGCACTCTCCATGTTAGGAGTCATCAGCCCTTTGGTCTGCAGCGCGCGATTGAACCCATAATCTTCGGTGGTGGTAGCAGGGAAGAGCAGACGCCCTGTGGGCAGATACTGAGCATTGTCGGCAAGCACATTAGGCGAGCGGTAACCCATACCCACCGATGCGCGTATCGTCCACCACTCCCATGGCGAATAGCGCAGGTTGAAACGCGGTGTTGGAATGACTCTCACCTTATCGCGTATGATAAGGTCGGCACGCATACCCGCCAGCAACGAGAGTTTTTCGTCAAGCTTATACGAGTACTCGGCAAAAACACCGATATCAGTCTGCCTACGGCTCAGATCTAATCTGTCAATCGGTTGACCTAAGGCTGTCATCACCACATCGTCAGGCAATATCCCCTCAAGCGTCTCTATATACGTGTCATGGTTGAGCGACAGACCCGAGGTCAGCTTATGGCTCTCTGAGAAAGAGGTCTGGAACATAGCGTTCAGATAAGCATTGGCTTGAGCCGCTTTCCAGCGACGATGACCGTAACTGTTATCCTGCCAATGATAGGAGCCGGCAGTGATGATACCTATCGACATCTCTTTCTCTTCGTCTATCACATAGCCGTTCTTCATGAACCCTTCTACCCGACGCGGGTCAAGGTCGATAAGATAAGGGGCGGGCGAAAGAGCAGAGGGCGTTGTCTGAGCGAAGATATTGTCGGTGCGTTGTCCGCCTAACCGACGGTCGTAGATCCCACGCAAGAGTATGCGACCCGTATAATCGTCTTTGAAGATATCCCAACGGTTCAACAGATTGACCTTATAGCCCGATGGCATATCAACGAAGCTATCGCCGTTCATGTCCATGTTCATTGGCATCAGCCCGGCATGCACCATAAGGCCTGTCGTCACGTCCGTCTCATCGTCCTCAGGCGTGACGCGCCAACCGCCTGTAAGGTTAAGCTCGCTATGCAGCTCACTGTTGAGCATGAGATTGATGGTAAGCGGGTCTTGCAACTTAGGTTTGAGATACTCGATATTGATCTGACCCGTGGTTGACTCATATCCGTTGATCACCGATGCCGTTCCTTTCGACACCTGAATAGCTTCCATCCATGGTCCCGGCACATACTCCATGCCGAAAGACTGCGCCAGTCCTCTTATACCCGGAGTGTTCTCGGTGAGCAGTTGCACATAGGTGCCCGCCAGACCCAACAGACGGATCTGCTTAGCACCGGTGGCAGCGTCTGAATAAGCCACATCAACGGCTGCCGAGGTCTCGAACGACTCACTCAGGTTGCAGCATGCTGCCTTACACAGCTCTCCGGCATTGAGCGTCTGGACATTGAGAGCCGAGGTGCGAGACTTGATGAGGGTAGCACGACGCTCCGACACCTCCACCTCACCCAACTCCAGGTCTGCTACAAGCACAAACACGACCTTATGACTATTAGATGAGCACACAACAGTGTCGGACTTATAGCCCACATAACTTGCCACCAACTGCTTCTTCCCTGCCACTGTCTCTATACTGAACACACCTGCCGTGTCAGTGCTCACACCCACACTGCTCCCCGCCCAATAGACATTGGCACCTATCAGCGGCAGACCATCAAGGTCAACCACCACACCTACTACATGAGCATAACACGATGCTACATAAAAAATAAAAAGGAATAATATCTGTAAGATCCTCTTTGCCATAACCATATCAATTTTAACTCACCAACGAGCCTCTTTATGTCTTGTCATGCCCGTTTATTTCTGTACGCAAAGTTACTGCTTTTTCTTGTATCATCAAGCATAAGTCTGCAAAAATCGCCATTTATTGTTACCCATCCTACTTTTTGACAATAAAAAATACGCATTGTATAACCTTTTCGGTTACACAATGCGCAAATACTAATCGGCTTAGTCAGCCGCTTTATTTCTTCTTAGCGTTCTGCTTGGCTGCTTTCTTTGCAGCTTGTTTTGCCTTTCTCTCTTCAGCTTTCTTTGCTTTTTCTTGCTTAGCGGCTGTCACCTTCTCCTCTATACGGCTGGTGATAGTCGGTTTCTGCACCTCTACAACCTGCTCGGGCTTGGGGGTTACCTTGCCGTTATGGTTGAGGATGATCTTCTCTACGGTTGTCTCGTTGAGGTCGATGGTGCAAGGTTTTTTCTCGCAGCACTTAGGAGCCTTCGGAGCAATAAGGTCATAACCCATAACGCCACCATACTGGTCTTTGTCGATAACAAGGTAAGGAGTGCCGGGCTTGAGTTCTTGAATATCATACGACTCCAGATACTGAGGCTCTGCGTCCTGATGGAAATTCTTATAGTAAGCAGGATAACCTGTAACGGTTACAGTTATATACTTACGACCACGAACCTCTATATCCACCTTAAACTGAGGACCTACAAGGTAATCTGCACCCACAGGATCCAAAGCATTGAACACAGCATTGTTGCACATTGCCTTGATATCAACATGCTCGTTCTTCTTCACATTGATGTCATAAACACCCTTAACCTTGGTGTACTTAATGTCTAAGTCTGCACGCAATGTGGTAATCTCCGGCTCAAGCGTCTTACCTGTACTCGATACCTTTACCGAACTACACGATGAAGCCAACAGAGCTACCATCACACCAAGAAAGAAAGTAATCTTCTTCATAAACTCTACATTTTTAGTTGTTAATAATTATGATTGTTGTGTTATTTCATTGCTTCCATGTTCTTCTCGTTGAGCAGCTCCTTACCCTCAGCGGTGTAAGCATATTCGATACGGTCTTTGAAATACTCTTCAGCCTTGCCGCGAACAATCTTCATGGTTGAGTTAACCAAGTGGTTCTGTTCGGTGAAATGTTCGGGCAGCACAGCCAGAGCTGTTGGCAGCCAGCGCTCCGGGAACATGCCTTCTTTCTTTCCGCCTTTCTTATACTCGTCCACCTCTGCTTGCAACTTCTTGAGCATAGCCTGCTTACCTTCTGTGCTCTGCGGGTCAACACCTCTCTTCTGTGCATACTCCTTTAGAGCGTCCATGTTGGGCACCACAAGGAGCATGGTGTACGGGTCTTGGTTGTTGTGCAGTATGACTTGGTCGATATACGGCGAGCCGTCGGTGAGCGAGTCTTCGAACCCTTCCGGAGAATATTTCTCGCCGTCAGACGATATAAGTAGCGATTTGAAGCGACCTGTCACATATAGGTAGTTGGGGTGAGCTGCCGTTATATAACCCATATCGCCGGTGTGCAACCAACCGTCGATGATAGTGTCGGCTGTGGCTTTCTCGTTCTTCCAATAGCCCGCCATCACATTCTCACCGCGGATAACTATCTCTCCGTTCGTCCCATAAGGCACTTCTTGTCCTTCAGCATCGCATATCTTCACATCCAGAGGTTTAACGATCCTGCCTGATGAGCCGAAGATAGCGTGTCCGGGGGCGTTAGCACAGATGATAGGAGTGGCTTCGCTCAACCCATAGCCTTGGAACATAGGTATGCCTATGGCATTGAAGTAGCGCTGCAACTGTATATCAAGGAGCGCACCACCGCCCACAAAGAACTTCATACGACCACCCAGACCTTGGCGAACACTCTTGAAGATTAACTTATCGAACAGTCCGACCAGTGGTTTGCGCCAAGCATCCTTACCGCCTTGGTTGTAATACTCCTTATAGTATTTGATGGCGTTGTCCAAAGCCATGTTATATAGTTTCTCCACCGTCGTGCCCTTGCTCTTCACACCTTTCTCAATGTTAGCTTTGAAGTTACGGGCAAGAGCCGGAACAGAGAGCATGACATGAGGCTTAATCTCTTGAATAGCTACCGGTATGTTTCTCAGTGTAGCCAGAGGCGTCTTTCCGACAGGCACTGTGGCAATACTGCCGCCATACGACATCATCGTGTAGAACCCTGCCACATGAGCAAAGCAATGGTCAAGAGGCAAGATGATGAGCATCACATCGTCCACATCCACACCGATGACCGAATGAGCCTGCTCCACATTGGCTGTGTAGTTGCGATGAGTAAGTAGGATACCCTTCGGGTCGGCTGTCGTACCGGAGGTATAAGAGATATTGGCATAGTCATGATCGCCGACTGAACTGTAACGAGCGACAAACTCACTCTCATGCTCTTTCAAGAACTCCTTACCCATAGCCATCACCTGGCTCATCGTTATCTCGTTCTTGCCTAAATCCTCTATCTCATCAAGCACTATCACCTTCTCCACGTTGGGCACGTCGTCAATGATCTTACGCACCTTAGGCAACTGATACTTAGATACCATCACGAACCGCGAATCAGAATGTCTGATGCGGAAAAGCAGGTCGTTAGACTCTTCAAGCTTTATCGACAAGGGCACATTAACCGCACCGGCATATAAGATACCCAGCTCGCCCGTTATCCATAGGTTGCGCCCCTCTGAGAGCAGCGCCACCTTATCGCCTTTCTTCAGACCGAGCTTCATCAGTCCGGCACCTATGATGTGTGCTTGTTCGCGAGTCTGAGCAAAAGTGGTCTCTTCCCACTTGCCATCAACTTTCTCGCGAAGAAAAGTATGTTCTGAGAATTGTTTGGTGTATTTCTCTACGAAATCAATGATTGTCATAATTGCTTTATAATTGTGTTTATATTATTATTCCGCCACAAAAGTACTATAATTTTTCCAAACAACAAAATATAGCCCTCAACTTTGCACGATTAAAGATTTTTTTGTAATTTTGCGGTCAGTTGCTAAGTAGGCTTATGAGAACGATTGTTTACATCCTTACCTTTGTGAGTCTATGCTCATGTTTAGCTTCCTGCCATCGTCAGCGGCCTCAGTTGCCGTCTAACAAGCGCTCGGAAGACACCACTGCCGTTGCTATGATTAACGCTCGCCGCCAGTTAGTTGAAGCCACCGACCGTGAGATCACTCAGTTCATGACCACGCAAGACTCCACTTTTGTCTTGAACGACCTCGGCTTCTGGTATCAGATCACCTCACGCTCTTCATTGCCACGCTTCCTGAACAACGAGTCGGTGGAGCTGAGCCTCAGAGAGTACGACCTGCAAGGCCGTCTGCTCAGCGACATACACACCACCATCGTCATTGGCAAACGGCAAGAGACACTTGTCGTGGACGAAGCACTACTGCTCATGAGACACGGAGAGAAAGCACGAATAATAGCTCCTTGGTACTTGGCTTACGACCAAGCAGGCAACGACATCATACCACCCTATACCAACCTCATCATCGACATTCAAACACACGAATAAAAACATGAATATGAAAAAGATACTTCCTTTCTTGGCTCTCTTGCCAATTGTCATTATCGCTTCGAGTTGTCAATCGAACACCTATGCCAACCAACTCAAAGCAGAGAAGGCTCTTATTGCCGACTATATCAAGCGTAACCATATCAACGTCATACACGAGGTGCCCGACCAATGGGGCGAGAAAGACTATTTAGACATGACCCAGTTTGGTTACGACAACCTCTATTTCCATCTTGTAGCCCAGGGCGACACAGCCTCAGAGGCTGTTACCAGCGGCGACAAAATCGTCTTACGCTACCGCCGCTACACCCTCGACCTCAACCCTGACACCTTAAGCAACTGGACCACTGCCGACAGCGGCTATCCCGTAGAGTTCACCTTCCTCACCGACAATGTCAATGCATGTCAGGGCTGGCATGCGGCTGTACTGATGATGACCTACAACGGAGCAGAGGCTAAGATCATCAACCCCAGCAAACTCGGCTTCTCAGGTACAGGTCAGGAACAATCGACCGTCACACCCTACGGCTACGACCTGAAGATACGAATAAAAAGATAACAGCGAAGCGGTCTAACAGCAAAGCGGTCTAACAGCAAAGCGGTCTAACCTCTAAAATCTAAAAATATGTCACTTGTTAAATCTATTTCCGGCATACGCGGAACGATAGGCGGACGGGTAGGCGAAGGTCTCAATCCCGTTGATATCGTCCGTTTCACGGCAGCCTATGCCACACAGCGAGCAGCAATGATTCCCGACAACAAGACTATTGTTGTCGGTCGTGACGCACGCATCTCCGGTGAGATGGTTGACATGCTTGTCTGCGGCACTCTGATAGGTATGGGTTACCATGTTGTCAACATTGGTCTTGCCACCACCCCTACAACCGAACTGGCTGTCACCGGTGAGAAAGCGGCAGGAGGTATCATCCTCACCGCCTCGCATAACCCCAAGCAGTGGAACGCACTCAAACTGCTCAACCAGGACGGTGAGTTCCTCACCGACAAAGAGGGCAAACAAGTGCTTGATATAGCACAGAGAGAAGATTTCTGCTTTGCTCAGGTCGATGAGCTGGGCACCGTCAGCCACAAAGACTACCTGCCTTATCATGTGCAGAAAGTGCTCGATCTGCCGTTGGTTGATCGCCATGCTATCGAACAAGCCGACTTCACCGTTGCCATCGACTGCGTCAACTCGGTAGGCGGACTGGCCATACCCGCCATACTCAAGGCTCTGGGAGTGAAGAAGATAGTAGAGCTCAACACCGAGCCTACCGGACATTTCGCACACAATCCCGAACCCATACCGCAGAACCTCACTCAGATAAGCGAGAAGATGAAAGAGGGCGGCATGGATGTAGGGTTCGTTGTTGACCCCGATGTTGACCGCTTAGCTATCATCCAAGAAGATGGTGAGATGTTCGGTGAGGAATATACTCTGGTCAGCGTTGCCGACTATGTCTTGTCTCACACCCCCGGCAACACTGTGAGCAACCTCTCTTCCACTCGTGCCCTTCGTGACATCACCCTCAAGCATGGCATGCAATACTCGGCTGCCGCAGTGGGCGAGGTCAATGTGGTTGCACAGATGCGCCGTGTCAACGCCGTCATCGGCGGTGAGGGTAACGGCGGTGTCATCTACCCCGCTTGCCATAGCGGCAGAGACGCACTCGTAGGTATAGCCCTCTTCCTCAGCCTACTCGCACACAAGAAGATGAAAGTGAGTCAACTAAGACAGACCTACCCCAACTATTTCATCTCTAAGAACCGTATCGACCTCAGCGAGGGGATGGATGTGGACAAGGTGCTACAGAGAGTGCAAGAGGCTTTCAAGCACGAACAAGTGGACACACGCGATGGTGTCAAGATCGACTTCGCCGACGGATGGGTACACCTGCGTAAGTCTAACACCGAGCCTATCATACGCGTCTATTCCGAAGCACACACCCTCGAACATGCCGAAGAGCTGGCAAAGAGAGTTATGGACATGGTTACCGAATAAAGCACATGGAGATACTCATCACTAACGACGACGGTTGGGGATCGAAAGGCATACTGACCCTCACTCAGACCATGGAGACGATAGCACATGTTACCGTGGTGGCTCCCGACGGAGCGCGCTCAGGCATGTCTAATGCCATCACCGTGGACCGCCCCATGACCCTCCGACTCATCGAGCACACACCCACCAGAGATGTATATATAACCAACGGCACCCCCTCCGACTGCGTCAAGTTAGCGGTGAACATCATCTACAAGGACACCCGTCCCGACCTGCTCCTGAGCGGTATCAACCACGGGAGTAACGCCGCCGTCAATGTGATCTATTCAGGTACTATGGGAGCTTGCTTCGTGGGCTGCGAACAGAGTATACCCTCTATCGGGTTCTCACTCTGCGACCACCATCCCGACGCCGACTTCTCTCACCTGCAGCCGCTCATCATACCTATCGTCAACCAACTGCTCCAACGCGGGTTCCCCGACAGAGTGTGCTACAACATCAATGCACCCATAGGCGAACTCAAAGGCATACGCTTCACACGACATGCACGCTCGCATTGGGAGAAAGAGATAGCCGAGTTCATCGATGAGAACGGTGAGCCTTACTACCAACTGCAAGGCGTCTTTGTCAACCACGAACCGCAAGCCCAAGATACCGACGAGTGGGCTCTCGCTCACGGCTTCGTCGCTATCTCACCTACCACTATCGACATGACCGCCAAATAGATGCAACGCTTCGATAAATATTGGATAGGTATCTTGCTCGGACTCCTTCTGCCCGCACTCATCGCATATATCTACCTCCGTCAGAACAACCTCTTCTGGCTCTTCGACGAATGGGAGATGGCCAAGCATATACTCACCAAGCTGTGTATCATCAGCGTCTTCCCAAACATGGCTCTGCTCTTCGTGTTCTACACCATGGAGACATGGAGGCTGGCCAAAGGTATCATCTTAGGTGCCATACCCTATGTCTTACTCGCCATCGGTCTAACCTTCTAATCTGCAACTAAGTAATGAGATATTTCATCATAGCAGGCGAAGCGTCGGGCGACATGCATGCCGCGCGACTCATCGAAGCACTCAAGGCAAGAGACGCTGACAGCACTTTCGTGGGCATGGGTGGCGACAAGATGGCTCAAGCCGGCTGTTCTGTGCTTCTCCACTACTCGCAGATGGCATACATGGGTATTGTTGATGTGCTCCTACACCTTCCTAAGATCTCACACAACTTCTCGTTGGCTCATCGGTCATTGCTGAAAGAACGACCCGACGCACTCATCCTCGTTGACTACCCTTCGTTCAATCTGCGTATAGCCCGTTTTTGCCGCAAGCACCTGCCTGACACACGCATCTACTATTACATACCGCCAAAGGTATGGGCATGGAAGACATGGCGCATACATCGCATAGCCCGCTACTCACAGAAGGTCTTCACTATCTTCCCCTTCGAGCCCGCTTTCTACGAGCGCTACGGCTACCACACCGAGTATGTGGGTAACCCCACGGCAACAGCCTTGGCGCCCATAGCCGGCACCAATAAGCCAACCCAACCCGTCATAGCCATACTGCCCGGGTCAAGAAAACATGAGATAGATAAATGTCTGGGGAAGATGTTAAAAGCCGCTTCAGGCTTCAGCGGATATAAGTTGGTTGTGGCACAAGCACCGAGCATCGACCGTTCGGTCTATGAGACAATCATCTCTCAGACATCTATGTCTGCTACCGTCAGTCTCACCACCGACACCTACTCCCTCTTGCAGCAAGCTCAGGCAGCTATCGTCAATTCCGGCACCGCCACCCTCGAGACAGCCATCATCGGTTGCCCGCAAGTGGCAGTCTATCACCTCGCTTTCGGGCATGTGCTCAATCTTATCAGACCTCTCCTCTTCAAGATACCGCACTTCACCCTACCCAACATCATCATGGGTAAAGAAGTGATACGCGAACTGCTCGCCTATGAGTTCACCGAAGACAATGTGTATGCCGAGACGTCTCGACTACTCAACGACTCGGCTTACCGACAGACCATGCTCAACAACTACGCTCTCTTGCGCGAACAACTCGGCAAGAAAGACGCACCTACAGCTGCCGCTGACTCTATCTTAAGCGACCTCAGATAATACTCTTCGCTGTCGTACAGACTCCTCGCTGCTAAAAGGAATTATTCGCTGTTGCGATACTCGCGAGGAGTCATGTTGGTATGAGCCTTGAAAAACCGATTGAAGAAAGCCACGTTCTCAAAACCTAACGACAGAGCTATCTCCTTGATCTGATGATTGGTGATCTTCAGCTGAGCTTTCGCATCAGTGATGATGGCCTCATCAATCAGCTCGCCTGCCGTCTTACCACATGCCGCCTTGATAGACGAACAGAGGTGAGGAAGAGTCAGGTGCATAGCCTCTGCGTACTCCGACACATGGTGCCACTCTGAGTAATGCTTGAGAACAAGGTCGTTGTACTCGTGATAGATCTCCGTACGCCTTACCTGAGGCTTAGCCACTATGCTCTTATGCCGACGAGCACTCTCAATAAGCAGATGCTCAATAATCTGATAGACATAAACCATGACATCCGGAGTGAGTATGTCTTGCTTGAGATTGACGGCACCAAAAAGCATATCAAAACCCTTCTCAATCACAGCCGACACCTCTTTGTCGGTATGGAAGATAGGATTATGCAACTCCATGGTGGACAAGGTAACACGATGACGGAAAGTGCTCTTCTCAAGAAAATCGTATGAGAAAAGCAAATAATAGACCAGAGCATCGTCCGAGAACTCATGTATGAGCAAGAAACTGCCTGACTCCAACCACAACACATCACCTTCCTTAAAATTATATCGGGTGATATTGATGGTTGCTGACGCCTGACCGCGCACCATGAAAGCATACACTCCACACTTGATCTTACACGGGAAACGACCATACTCGTTCATTATCTTACCACTGGCATCACCAACCAAGAACGGTGAAGGACAATCCAACAAAGGTATCTCTTGCATAGGTCTAAATTTTAGTTATTCTTAAAAATCGACCTGCAAAGGTAATAAAAATATCCGAATATTTACAACTATTCTTAAGAAAAATACAAATTTCTCTTAAAACGACTACATAAAAGAGAAGCAAACGCGTATTCCCCACCATGGAAGGGCGTTATCTGCCGGTGTGTTGTGTGTCAAGCGGAAGACGGCAAACACGTTTGCCACTTGCAGTATATTGCCTATGCCCACACCCAACTCCACATACGGCACTCTGAGCGAGCTCATCCCTTCGGGCAATGGCACCACCTGCCGATGCTTATCGCTGAGCATGCCCCAGGCTATCTTGGCTTCTATGAGCTCTCTGAGGTGAAGACGCTGAATGCCCGGGATACGGTTGAAAAGCAGACCCTGCATGTCCCAGGTGAGAAAACCGTAAAGAAAACGATCGGCACCATATTGATAATGGTCCATCAGAGAGAACTTATACCTATCGTAGGCGAAAGTGGGGTTACCCGCAAAAGTCTCAAGGAAAGGATAAGGCACCTTGCCCAGCACCACTCCTCCTACCACACTATAGTCCAGCTTACCGAACATCTGCAGGCCTACCGTCTGCGACACCAGCAACGACAATCGACCATACATCCTGTCATAGCGCATCGCATCGGTCTTATAGCTGCCCATCTCTGCCAAGAAATGCACAACGGGATAACGACTATGACCATAGTGCCGACGCATGAAGAAATCAACCTTCGTCTCATGGAAACATAGGCATCTGGTTGTAACCCACCATAGGCGAACCATAGCCAAGCTTGCCCACATTCACATCTAAAGTGGTTGACAGATAGTCGTTCCACTCGTTCTCGCTCCACACCTTGAACTCTTTCTGACGAGCATAAGTGTGAGTCTCGGTCTTTGTATATAGCACCGACTCCAGTATCATATACATAAAGTCCTTATCGCCGTAGAAGATATCGTTCTCACGCATCTTAAAATAGATCGGACTGAGTTCTGAGTTGTTGTAATGGTCCCAATAATAGGCTCCGAACAGATGTCGTCTGTCGGTAGGTAACTTGACGCGTATCTGTCCTTTACCCTTATATGCGTGGTCCTTGAAGCCGTAAGCGAGATAAGCCGACAACTCCACATTCTTCCACAACTTCTCGTTGGTGGCAAAAGGTAAGGCTATATGGAACCCCTCGAACGGGAAACCACCAATCAGTTCCACCACATTGCCCACATCTATGCAAGTGCCGGTGCTCAGGTTACCGGTGGTGAACACATAAGCCACATACCGAGCCATCTTCATTATCGGCTCATGATTGAGAGAGTCGATATAAGTCTTTGCCATACTATCCACCATCAGCTGTTGCTCCTCGCGCGAATCGGCTCCGGCAAGCAGTTGGTGATGGAAAGGTTGAGCCGCTCTTTCCGTCTCCGACTCCTCTATGTTAGGTTGTTTGAGGTGTCTGAGGATAAGAGCGGCAGGAAAGACTCGGTTGGTGGTGTCTATATGTGCCGCCACATCGAATGAGGTGGAGAAGAACTCTTCTGCCAGACTATTGTCCTGAGCGAACGACTGATAGACGCGCATGGAGCGCAGGTAGTTGACTGCCACCTCTGAGGGCACAGAGGCGTCCACCACACGAAGGGCACAAGAGGCGGAGTCGATGAGCAAAGTGCCATTGAAAGTGTAGGTATAAGGATTCTTACTACGGAAATGCACCTCGTAAAGCTTGCCCGTTGCATGCTCTACTGAGTCTGCTAAATAATAGTCATAGTGGCTGTTGCCCATTGAAGAGAGCGGACTGATGAACTGCTTGCCTAAGATGCTGAGCGATTGTTGATAGAAGTTAAGCGGTTCGTTCATCACATCAATGATAGCCGAGAGGTTATCATCGGTCAGGACCACCGACTGTGTCTGTGCCTGCGTGATGGGTGTGAAGTCGCGTCCTTGTCTCCGATAGCGGCGCTCAGAGACCATCATTGGAAGCAGATAAGTAGAGTCGGATGCGGTGATCATCTGTAGGCTCAGGTTCTTCCACAGACGCCGACGCAGATGATTGCTGTTGATACGACTTATCCACAACTGCCGCTCTTCTGCCATCTCGTACGACACGGCGGAGTTATTGCTAAGGTCGTTGATCAATCGACGATGTCTCACTCTCTCCATCAGCGCCAAAGCGGGATTCTCCCCGGGCACTACGAGCAGGTCGGTCAACATAGCGTTCGACTGCTCCAGCTCTACCTGTATGCCCGACTGACTACCGGGCTCTATAGTAAACCGTTTCTTCTTATAACCAACAGCCGACACTATCAGAGTGGCACTCTTGTCTAAGTCGGCACGAACAAGGAAAGTGCCCTCATCGTTAGTAGCACAGCCTATCTTCGTTCCCTTGAAATAGACATTGGCGTTCTCAATGGGTTGGAGAGTCTGCTTGTCGTACACATCGCCCACAACAACGGTCTCAAGAGCATAACCGATGTTTGCAAGCAACAACAACATGATTATCGTCAACGCCTTTTTCATCTCTTTTCTTGTCTTTTGTTTGCAGGATGATACTTAATGATAGCCTCTCTGAGGTCTTGTATATCAACATGAGTATATATCTCTGTGGTCGTTATATACTCGTGTCCGAGCAGTTGTTGTATGACTCTGAGGTCAGCACCGTTCTGCAACAAGTGTGTGGCGAACGAATGACGCAAAGTGTGAGGGGAGATGTTCTTGGTGATGCCCGCCTGCTCTGCCAACTGCTTGATGATATTAAACACCATGATCCTACTCAGTCGTCTGCCGAACCTATTAAGGAAAGCATAATCTTTATAGTCCGGCTGAATGGGCAGATGGCACCTGAACTCCAACCACAACTTGAACTGTTTCTCCGCTTCCGGTGATATAGGCACCAGTCTTTGCTTGCTACCCTTACCCTCAACGAGCATATAGCCATCGTTAAGATACATATTGCTCAGTTTCAAGTTCGACAACTCTGACACGCGTAGTCCGGAGCCGTACAGCATCTCTATGATAGCTCTGTTGCGCTGACCGTCAAACCGGCTCACATCTATCTGTGCCACCATCGAGTCTATCTCCTCCACCGTCAACACCTCGGGTATATGCATGTCTATCTTAGGCATGTCCAAGAGCTCGGTAGGGTCAGTGAGGATCTTATCGTGATAGAGAAGGAAACGATAGAAAGAGCGAATGCCTGACAGAGTGCGAGCCTGCGAACGGGTCGAGTCGGTCCTGCCAAGGTCGGAATAGACGAAGTCTTGCAACTGCTCTAAGTTGAGCGTTACCACATCCAAACCGCACTTCTCGCAGTATGCCACCAACTTACTCAAGTCGCGCTCGTAAGCCTCAATAGAATTGGCTGAGAGCGACTTCTCAAGTCTTAGATAAGTGTGATACTCCTTTAATATGTCTTCCAACTTTTCTGCCATCCAAGTATGGAATTTTACCCCTATACTGACCTTTATAAGTGCTCTTAGGTCTGCCTGAGAGCACAAGGTTGAAATCAATAACGGTGGTGTCGCCAACATAACTGACGCTCACCGTGCCCGTATCAACAAGCGCAACATGATAACTGCCCGACTGCTCCAGAGTAAGGACATAAGCTCCGCTATAATGACCCTCCAGCTCTATGCCGCGCAAGAAAGCGGAGTCTTCAGCATCAGCAGAAGAGTGATACTCACCAGCAGGCAAACGAGTGGAAAGAGTGTCAACAAACAAGTCGGAGATATAAACATTGGTGCCATGACCCGACACACGCATGTTCTCGTCAATAACGATGTCGGGCGAATAGACATCTATCTCAAACACATTCTTCTTCACCCCCTCTTCGGCATAATACTGTCCGAAAAAAGTGATAAAGCCCTTATCAAGCACCTCATCTTTCGGCGTCTCCACCTGCCTGCTCTTACCACACGACAAAAGCAACAGAGCACATATTATCAATATTATATCTTTTTTCATAATCTCTAACCTTTAACAGCGCAACGGTCTAACAGCGCAGCGATCTGACCGGCACATACGCTGCCGCCATACCTATCAGCAAGACGATGAGCAAGACAAGCAGCACATCAGGCGTCTGCACATCCACAGGGTAAGCAGAGATGACATAGTCGCTGCCATTGCCCAACTTGATGATGCCGAAAAACTCTTGTATCAAGCACACACCCACACCTACCACCACTCCTACCAACGCACCGAGCATCGAGACAAGAAAGCCTTCGTAGAAGAACACACGCTTTATGCCTTGCAGGTCTAAGCCCATGGTCCGGAAGATGCGTATATCCTCTGTCTTGTCAATCATTTGCATCGACAAGGCACCGATGATGTTGAGCGAGGCTATGAGTATGATGAACGCAAGAAGAAGGATGGTGAGCAGTTTCTCTATCTCGTATATACGAAAGAAATCCTCCTGCTGATGATAGCGGTCGGCCACCTGATAGTCGTTGCCTAACAGCTTCTCGATACGCTTGGCAACCTCACTCACCTTCACACCGTCTCTCACACCCAGTTCGATGGCAGTAACCTCTGTAGGAGCGAAATCGAACAAGTGCCGTGCCAGCTCCACATCCACCAGCATGTATCGGTCGTCATACTCAACTTGATTGACAGCGAACACACCCGATATCCACACGCTCTCTCTGTTGAGCGAGCTCTCTGGGTTGAGCATGTTCACTTTCTCATAGCGTTTGGGAGCATATAGTCTCATGCCCGATACAAAATGTGCACCTATACCTATCTGGTTGGCAAGTCCCCGTCCCATCACCGTACGGTAGAAAGCACCATCATACACCTCGTAGTCGCCGTCGATGATGATGCTGTCGATGCCTGTGAGCTGCTCGAACTTATCGTCCACACCCTTAACGGTGGCTGTCAGCTGACGACCCGAGAACTGCACCAGAGCCGTCTGCTCTATCGTCTCCGAGAACACACTCACCTCGCTCATCTGAGCAATAGAGTCAAAAACAGCGGTATGGCCGTCGAACGACTGACCCGTCGTTGTCGTTATCCTCAGATCGGGGTTGAACAAAGAGAACATCTCTTCTACTACCATCGAGAAACCGTTCATCACCGACAACACACACACCATCGCCGCCGTAGCTACTGCCACACCCAAAGCTGACACTATCGAGACAATATTGATAGCATTATGCTTCTTCTTGGCAAACAGATAACGCCATGCTATTTTCCAACTAAGCGGCATTGTGTGTTCGTTGATCGTTCATGTATGATTATTGCTTGAGCAACTGGTCGATACGATCCATGCGGTCGAGTGTGGGGTCGATATGGAAATGCAGCTCCGGTATGATACGGAGTTGATGTCTCTCGCGTGTTCCCATCTCGCCACGGATAGCGCCGTGGTTCTCCTCAATCAGCTCCATGGTAGGTGCCACCTTGTCCTGAGGATAGATGCTCAGATAGACATGAGCTATCGACAAGTCGGGAGATACGCGCACTTCACTCACCGAGATGAGCGTTCCGCCTAAACGACGCGCAAAACTCAGGAAGATATCACCTAAGTCTTTCTGCAACAATCGCTCTATTTTCTGTTGTCTTGTTGTCTGCATACTAAAAAATGATTGGTTCGTTGTCTCCTTCAGGTTGCTAACATACAAAAATGGGAAAGGAGCCGACGCTCTTTTCCCGTTTGCCTAACAGAGACATAAGTGAATATTATTAATACTTATGACGACCTTCGTCTGCTACTGTCAGTTTTTTGCGACCTTTAGCGCGGCGTGCTGCCAATACTCGGCGGCCGTTGGCTGTAGCCATTCTCTCGAGGAAGCCGTGTTTATTACGTCTTTTTCTCTGACTTGGTTGAAATGTTCTTTTCATTGTTGTAAGATTTTGCCCTCCGGACCTATAGTTCAACTACCGGCTACCGGCGGATGGGTTGATTAAAATACGTATTTTTTCAAAGCGGCTGCAAAGGTACGCCAATTCTTTCAATTACGCAAATTTTTTTTGAAAAAAGTACTTATCTTTGTCATCCGCCATCCTTATCGCCACCTCACACATGTGTCAGTCGGTATGCCAGATATGCTCCATAAACGATAAGCAGCAACACTCCTCCCCAGCGGTTCAGCTCGCGCTTATGCGAGATCTTGACAAAGAGCCATACCAGCATACTGCCCAAAGCTACCATCACCGAGTCAAGCATCATATTGTCGTAGTCGGGCAACGGACGGATAGTGGCACTCATACCTAATACAAAGAACACATTGAAGATATTGCTTCCTGCCACATTGCCTATGGCTATGTCGGAGTTCTTCTTGAAGGCAGCCACCGCCGAGGTAGCCAACTCAGGCAGCGAGGTACCCAACGCTACTATCGTCAGACCGATGATGGCATCGCTCACTCCCAACTGCACAGCTATCTTAACCGCACTCTTCACTATCATCTCACCTCCTACGACCAAACCAATCAGACCTACCAATATGAGTATGATAGCACGCCATAGGGGCATCGAAGAATAAGTGGAAGTCTCAAGCTCGTCAGTATGGTCTTTAGCATGACGCATAGTAAGATGCATGAAGATGATGAAGATCACAAGCAAAACCACTCCACCCCATCTGTTGATACCATCAGGCATACCCAACATGGGAGATATCACACTTATCATAATAACTGCCAAACCGGCAATGATACCAAGCGGCAGATCGAAATCGCGTGTACGCTTCTGCGTGGCAATAGGATAGATCAGTGCCGTGACACCTAATATAACATAGGTGTTGATGATGTTTGAACCAAGTATGTTGGTTAGCGCCAAGTCGGTTACGCCGTCTGCCACCGATACCATGTTGACCACGAACTCAGGCATCGATGTGCCAAAAGCTACTACCGTCAGACCGATAACCAAGTCGCTTATACCAAAACGCTTAGCAAGAGCTGACGCACCATCAACAAGCCAATCGGCACTCTTGACAAGCAAGACAAGTCCGACCAACATGATTGCTGCCACAATCCACATATTACTCATTAATGTTTCCATAGTTATCCGGATTATACATTAAACAAGAAGTGCATGATGTCGCCGTCCTTGACCAGATAGTCTTTTCCTTCTACCGACAGCTTGCCTGCCTGACGACATTGGCTCTCACCTCCTAACTCCACGAAGTCCTGATACTTGATGACCTCAGCACGGATAAAGCCTCTCTCGAAGTCGGTATGGATAACGCCCGCACACTGCGGTGCCTTCATACCTTCGCGGAAAGTCCAGGCGCGCACCTCGTCGCTTCCCGCTGTGAGGAATGTGCGCAGTTGAAGCAGTGAGTATGCCGCTTTGATAAGTCGGTTGACACCCGACTCCTCCAAGCCCAACTCCTCAAGGAACATCTGACGCTCATCATAAGTCTCCAACTCAGCTATCTCCGACTCTATCTTCGCTGCCAAGACCAGCACCTGAGCATCCTCGTCCTTCACAGCCTCACGCACCTGCTCCACATACTTGTTGCCGCTCACCGCAGACGCTTCGTCCACATTACATACATAGAGCACAGGCTTACGAGTGAGCAAGAACATCTCGCGTGCCACCTGCTCTTCGTCTTTGTTGTCTAACACCACGGTGCGAGCCGAACGACCTTCCGAGAGCGCCTCACGGAACTTAAGAAGGACACCCAACGCCAACTGCGCCTGCTTGTCCTGACCCGCACGAGCCTGCTTCTCACATTTCTGTATGCGCGACTCTACTGTCTCCAGGTCCTTGAGCTGCAACTCAGCATCAATAATCTCTTTGTCACGAACAGGGTCAACCGAACCGTCAACATGAACAACATTGTCATCGTCAAAACAGCGAAGCACATGCAGAATGGCATCCGTCTCGCGGATGTTGGCAAGAAACTTATTACCTAATCCCTCACCTTTCGACGCACCTTTGACTAAACCGGCTATGTCCACTATCTCCACCGTGGTAGGAATGATGCCACGCTCCGGATGACATATCTGAGCCAACACATTGAGGCGCTCATCAGGTACGGTGATAACACCCACATTCGGTTCTATAGTGCAGAAAGGAAAATTGGCTGACTGCGCCTTAGCATTGCTAAGACAATTAAAAAGAGTTGACTTACCCACATTGGGGAGTCCCACTATTCCACATTTCAACGACATTATTATGTATGATTATTTTGTTACTGTTTTTCTTTTCGGAGCGCAAAGTTACACATTTTTTCTTAAACTGCAATAAACTCATGTTTTCACCTTTCAATCGAAGAAAATTTTGTTGAATGAAATAAAAGTTGTATCTTTGCCGCGCTTTTCGTGAAAAAGCCCGTTAAGGGTCACGGGTTGACCCCTATAGTAGTAACTATGCCGTGTTATCGGCGCAAAACAAACAACACATTTATGGCAACAAAGATTCGTTTGGCTCGTCATGGTCATAAAGACTATGCATACTACCACATCGTAGTAGCCGACAGCCGCGCTCCTCGCGATGGCAAGTACATTGAACGCATTGGTTCTTACAACCCTAACACCAACCCTGCAACGGTTGACCTCAATTTCGACCGCGCTATGTATTGGATAGGTGTAGGTGCTCAACCGACCGACACCGTTCGCAACATCCTCTCAGGTGAGGGCGTTATGCTCATGAAGCACCTCTGCGGTGGCGTGAAGAAAGGCGCTTTCTCTGAGGAAGAAGCACAGCGTCGTTTCGATGCTTGGAAGGCACAGAAAGATCAGAAACTCGGTAAGATCTCGAAAGAGGAAGCCGACAAGAAATTAGCTGCTCAACGCAAAGCCCTCCAGCAAGAGCAAGAGACCAACAAAGCTATCGCTCAGAAAGTAGCTCAGAAGAAGCAAGCTCTCTTAGAGGCTGAAGCACAAAAAGCTGCTGAGGCTGCACAAGAAGCCGCACCTGAAGCACAGGCTGAATAAAGCGTTTCTGCTGATTACATCTTACGAATTACTAACCGCTCTGAGGAGCTGTAGTAATTCGTAATTTGTAAATACAGACAAGAGAAAAACTCACCCTCATCCCTTTAGGTCTTGATAGATGTAAGTATCATAATAGTCAATTACAACGCGTCTGCATTGCTTGTTGAGGCAGTGAGGTCGGTTGTTGACTTAACCAAAGGGGTGAGTTATGAGTTGATCGTGGTTGACAACCACTCTTCTGACCTCTCGTTGCTACTTGACGCTCAACAGACCTACAACCTTCGTCTCATCCGACTTGATGACAACTTAGGCTTTGCACGCGCCAACAACGAAGGTATAAGAGAGGCAAGAGGCAGACACCTCTTCTTCCTCAATCCCGACACTCGGCTCCTCAACGATGCCGTGAGTGTGCTCTCACATTTCCTTGACGCTAACCTTGAGGTAGGCGCATGCGGAGGCAACCTGAGCAACGCGCAAGGTGCCGAGCAGTTCTCTTATTGGCCGCTGCTGCCCGGAGCAAGGATGGAATGGAACGAGCTATGGTCGAACCTATGGCTCAGGCTCCGACACCGCTCCTCGCTCAAGTTTAACCACACCGGCCGACCCAAAGAGGTGGGATATATCATCGGTGCCGACCTGATGACAAGAGCAGAGGTCATCCGGCAGGTGGGACCTTTCTCCGACGACTTCTTCCTCTTCTACGAAGAGACAGAGCTGTGCTACCGCATACGACGCCATGGATATAAGATAATCAGTGTACCACAAGCACACATCTGCCACCTTGAGAGTCAGACCATCGGCTCAATGCTCGAGAGACAGACCTACATGATGCCCTCAAGGCAAACCTATCTGAACAAGACAACCTCACGGCTCGAACATCGTCTGGCAGACGCTATACTTACGCTCAACTGCCTGCTCCGACTCTTGTTCTTCACTCTCACTGCCAACAAACAGAAACAAGAGTTCTGGAGATACCGACTACGACATGTAAAAGTTGAAAAGTTGAAAGTTGAAAGTTGAAAAGCTATGTCTTACTCATTTCCTTACATAGTTTTTATCTTGGTGCTGCTGTTGTTGGCATTGCTCCAGACTGCTGTTCCGCTTACCGAGAAGAGCCAACGCTGTTTGAGCATACTCTCCATTGTGCTTTTCATCTTGTTCATCGGCGGTCGAGGCTTCATCGGATGGGACTGGACCAACTACTATCGCGACTTCATCAACGCCGTGCCGCTCAAAGATTTCACTTCTCACAAGTGGACCTTCAACGAACCCGGGTGGAACATATACATCTCTTTCTTCTTCACCATCACCGACCTCGTCGGTCTGCATGGGCAAGCCGCTTACAACTTCCTCGTCTTCTTCTCCACACTCATCGATGCTCTGCTACTCTACGCTTTCCTCAAGCACAGCGTGACACATAAGTATTTCGTATTCGCTCTCGCCGTGTTCTTCGTCTTCTACGGATTCACTTTCGAGACCGACCTCATGCGTAATGTCAAGGGATTGCTCATCTTCCTCTACTCACTGAGGTATATAGAGTCAAGAGAATGGCTAAAACACTATCTTCTCTTTGCTCTTGCTCTCACCTTCCACTGGTCTATCATAGTGCTCGCACCCTGCTATTTCTTCATACACCGTCGTATGCCCTTGCTCGTTGTGCTCGCACTCTTCGTAGTGGGAAACATCATCTACCTGTTCGGTCTCCCTTCGGTAAGCCTTATCATCCGCCAAGTGGCACACTTCATGCCCGAAGAGATGCAAGAGCGTGTGCTCAACTATGTTGACAACGCTATCTTCAGTCGCGTTTACGGCTTCACCCTCGGATATATAGAACGCACCATCGCCTTCCTGCTCGTACTCTTCGTTCAGCACCGCATGATCAGCGATGATAAACCACTGCTCATCTATATCAACGCCATGACCATCTTCGTGCTCATCTGCCTCTATGGCTATGAGTTCGACATCTTCATCACACGCTTCGGAGCACTGTTCAGTTTTGGCTGCTGGGTGATGTACCCCATGCTGCTCAAGTACTTAGACCGAGTAACAGCCCCAGTCTTCGCCATCCTCATCAGCACCGTCATCGTCATAAAGATGCACAACCTGTCGAACAACATACTATATGACTACGAGAACTTCCTCGTGCAGAAGACCCATACCTACGAGCAACGCAAGTATGTCTTCGACCTCTATCAAGATGAGTTGAAACGCAAACGCTAACCTTATGCTAATCATCACCGGCACATATCCACCCGAGCGCTGCGGTGTAGGCGACTACACTCAATGTATCCTTTCCACACCCACCGGCAGCTCTTTCCATCTTTTCTATGAGCGCAACTGGCAGATGAGCAACCTCCGTCAGCTGTGCCGTCAACTCAAGCGGACCACCGACAAGGTCATTAACCTGCAATACCCCACCATGGGCTATTCCACGCACCTCACGCCCCACTTGCTTGCTCTCTATGCCGTGCTCTGTCTTCACCGAAGACTCGTGCTCACCATACACGAATATTCGCAGTTGGGTTGGAAAGGTAAGCTGGCATTGACCCTGCTCTTTCTCATAGCCTCCACCGTCATCTTCACCACCGAGTTCGAACGCGATGCTGCCCGCCGGCGCAACCCGTGGTTGCGACGAACAGCCATCATCAAGATCAACTCAAACATACCCGTTGTTGCCGAGCTCAAGCCTATGTCTGAGCGAGAGTGGGATGTGTGCTTCTTCGGCTTCATCCGACCTAACAAAGGACTGGAAGACTTTCTCTCTGTTGCCACCGAGTTGCGTGAGAAAAGAAAAGGCTGTCGGGTCTATGTCATGGGACAGACACAGAAAGAAACGGCCGACTATGGAGCAGCCATGCTCAACCGGCTCAACGAGAAGGGTATAGAGTATATCGGCGACAAGACCAAGGAAGAGGTGGCAGCCATGCTCAACCACACCAAAGTGGCATACCTCCCCTACCCTGACGGGTTGTCGGAGCGCCGAGGCTCGTTCCTTGCTGCCGCCGTCAACGGCTGCGTGGTGGTGAGCAACAAAGGACCCTTCACCACCTCCGAACAAGAACGGCTCCTTCCACTCGCTGACACCGACAAAGCTGCCCGGACCATTCTCTCTCTCTTAGAAGATACACATACTCTCGATAAGTGGCAAGAACGCTCGCAAGAGTATGTCAAGAACAATGTGCCGACATCGTGGGAACAGATAGCTCAGCAATATCAAACCATCAACCTCTCGCTTCAGTCATGATCAGTGTTTGCATTGCCACATATAACGGAGAGAAGTATGTCGAACAGCAGATACGCTCTATCCTCCCTCAACTCAGCTCTGACGACGAGGTGATAGTGTCTGACGATGGCTCGCAAGACCACACACTCGACATCATCCGCTCGCTCAACGACCCGCGGATAGTCATCTGTCTGAATACTCGACACGGCTTCAAATGGAACTTCCTCAATGCCTTGAGTCATGCCCATGGCGACTTTGTCTTCCTCTCCGACCAAGACGATGTGTGGCTGCCGGGTAAGGTAGAGGCCTGCCTTGAAGCACTGCAAGAGTACGACCTCGTGGTGCACGATAGCCAACTGGCAGACAAAGACTTACATGTGTTTAATGACTCGTTCTTCACTTTCTATCACTCAGGCAAGGGTATAATAAAGAACTCGCTGAACAACACTTACTTCGGTGCTTGTATGGCTATGCGCCGCCGAGTGGTGGAGGCTGCTCTGCCTTTCCCCGAGACCGACGAGATAGGACACGACATCTGGCTCGGACTCGTAGCCGAGATCATAGGCAAGACTTATTTCCTCGACAAGCCTTACATCATCTATCGGCGACACGACCTGGCACACACCAACCTCGCAGAAAACATCTGGCACCGAAGCCGCCGCAGTCTATGGACAAAGATATGGAGCCGGGTGGTGGTGCTCAGACATGTCATAGGCTTCGCTATCGCTTATAAGCTAAGAAAAGAATGATTGCAAATTTGGTTGATACAAAATAAAATCGTATCTTTGCCGCTACTTTACTGAAGCATATACCAAAAAGCAATGAAAGACACCTTAGTAAGTATCATCACCCCTCTATATAACGGCGAACGCTTTTTGAGTGAGACCATCGAGAGTGTTCTTGCTCAGACCTATACCGATTGGGAGATGCTCATCATCAACGATGGTAGCACCGACCGCAGCGAGCTCATAGCCCGCGATTATGCCTCCCGCGACAACCGTATCAAGGTCTTCTCTCAAGCCAACGCAGGCAGTGCTGCCGCCCGCAACAACGGCATACGCCGAGCTCAAGGACGCTACTTAGCCCTGCTTGACGCTGACGACATCTGGGTGCCGCAGTTCCTCGAGTGGCAACTGAGCCTGATGAAAGAGAAACAGACGGTGCTCGTCTATGGAGCACATAGGCGCATCGATGCCAATGGCAATGACATCCTCAGCCCCTTCTATCCTCCCGAGAAAATAACCTACAAAGACCTGCTGCGCACCTGCTCCATCACTTGTCTCACTGCCCTCTACGACACTCAGCCCCACGGCAAGATCTATCTGCGTGAGGAGTTCCGTTCGCTGCGCGACGACTATGTCTTCTGGCTCGAGATAATAAAAAAAGCAGGAGTGGCTTACGGCAACCAAAAGATACTCGGAGCCTATCGCATCGTCAGTTCCTCCGTCTCACACAACAAGAAAAAGATGATCCGCCCGCAATACCTTGTCTATCGCAAAGCCGAAGGACTATCGGTGATAAAAAGTCTCTATTACTTAACACATTGGGCTATCAACGGAGTGCTCAAATATAAGAAATGAATGTCTCGGTAGTAACATATAACACCCCCGAAGATCAGATACAACGCCTTCTCAACACCGTCTTGCCGATGGAATGGGTAAGGCGTGTTTTTATCATCGACAACTCCCCAAAAGCCTCCCCTTACCTCTCATCACTAACTGAGGAGAAGGTGACCTACCGCTTCAACAATGCCAACTTAGGCTACGGCAAAGCCCACAACATCGCCTTGCGCGAGTCCGTCAGTCAAGGCGCTGACTACCACCTCGTTGTCAATGCCGATGTTGAGTTCACCGCCTCAGCTCTCGAAGACATGGTCCTTTACATGAACCGACACCCGTTTGTCGCACTGCTCTCACCTAAAGTCCTCTATCCCGACGGCTCCGTGCAATACCTGTGCAAACAACTGCCCACACCACTCGACCTCTTCGCACGCCGCTTCCTACCTAAGTCTATCGGAAGAGACATGAGAAACCGCTTTGAGATGCGCTCCTCAGGCTACGACCATATAATGGAAGTGCCATACCTCTCCGGCTGCTTCATGCTACTCAGAGTAGAAGCCCTCAGAAGAGTAGGACTCTTCGACGAACGCTTCTTTATGTACCCCGAAGATATCGACCTCACAAGACGACTCAACCAACATTATCAAACCCTCTTCTATCCCTACCAAACCATCATTCACCACCACGAACAAGCCTCATATAAAAGCTTGAAAATGCTATGGATACATATAGTTAATATGTGCCGGTACTTCAATAAATGGGGATGGATCTACGACCCCGACCGACCCTTAGGTACACAACATGAACTCAACGAGTAAGAGGCCGAAAACTTAAGTTTAAAAAACAGAGCTTGTCTATTTCCGAATTTTTTCGTACTTTTGCAAATTCATAAATCTTGTCTTATATGCAACCTACTTTCCCCTCGGATGTGGAAGTCAACAAGACACTATCCGCAATGCCTAAAACACAGACCGTCACTATCTACTGCAAGAACAACAAGCAGTATTACGAAGTGCCACGCGGCAGTTCACTCTTGGAGATCTACCAACTCATAGGTCTCTCTCTGCCTTACAAGGTGGTGGCTGCCCATGTCAACTACAAATTAGAAGACCTCCATTTCCTCATCTATCGGCCCAAGGATATTGAGTTTGTTGATATCAGTTGCCCGAGCGGTATGCGTTGCTATGTAAGAACATTGAGCATGGTCATTGCTTGCGCCATCAGAGAGTTGTATGCGGGAGCCGACCTGCGCATCGAACACCCTATATGCAAGGGTTACTACTGCACCTTGCAAGGCGAGAAAGGTGAGCAGATACCTCTCACAAAGCAGATAATCAAGGATATCAAGCAGCGGGTGCTTGACATCATTGCCGAAGACCGCCCAATCATCAACCAAGAGAAGCGCACTGTGGAGGTGATGAAGCTATTCAAAGAGCGCTCTGAAGAAGACGGCAGTATCTTCGAGACCTTGGGTATGCCTTATTGCCGATACTTCTCCATGGGCGACTATATCGACTATTACATGGGAGTACTCATGCCTTCGTCCGGCTATCTGAGCATCTTCGATATCGAACCGTATTTCGACGGCATGCTCATACGCATACCCGACCGTCAGAACCCCGTCAAGCTGGAAGATACCATCGTTCAAGACAAGATGTTCAACTCTTTCAGCGAGTATCTGAGCTGGAACAAGCTGCTGGGCATACGCGACGTGAGCGACTTCAATCGCATCTGCCGGAGCAACAAAGTGGAAGAGATCATCAAGCTCTCTGAAGCCCTGCAAGAAAAGAAAGTGGCACAGATTGCCGACATGATCACCAACCGCGAGAACGGCAGACCTAAGTTCGTGCTCATCTCAGGTCCGTCATCGTCAGGTAAGACCACCTTCTCCAAACGCCTGCGCATACAGCTGCGCGTCAACGGAATAATGCCCGTGGTCATCTCTATGGACAACTATTTCGTCAATCGTGTGGACACACCTAAAGACGAGAATGGCGAATATGACTTCGAAGATATCAACGCGCTCGACCTGCCTCTGTTCCGCGAACAGATGAACGACCTGCTACAAGGCAAAGAGATAGACATACCTGAGTATAACTTCGAGACCGGCAAACGCCAATGGGTGGGACGCAAGGTGCAGATAGAAGACAACACCGTCATCATCCTCGAAGGCATACATGCCCTCAACCCCTCGCTCATGCCTAACATGCCGCGCGAAGCCACCTTCAAGATCTATGTGTCGGCACTAACCACCATCAACCTCGACAACCACAACTGGATACCCACCACCGACACCCGACTGCTCAGACGCATCGTCAGAGACTACCGCTATCGTAACTACTCGGCACGAGAGACCATAGCCAGATACGAGAGCGTACAGAGAGGCGAGAAAAAATGGATCTACCCCTTCCAAGAAGAAGCCGACGTCATGTTCAACTCCGCTCTGCTCTTCGAACTGTCGGTGCTCAAGAGACATGCCGAACGCATACTTGCCGAGGTGCCTAAGTTCTGCGAAGAATATACCGAGGCACACCGCATGCTCAAGTTCCTGCAATACTTCGTGCCCATCTCCGAAAAAGCAATACCGCCAACATCGCTGCTACGCGAGTTCGTCGGAGGAAGCTCGTTTAGATATTAGACCGCTGCGCTGTTAGACCGTTTCACTGTTAGACCGTTTCACTGTTAGAAGTTAGATAGACACAATGAGAAAAACATTCATAATAACCCTTCTGTGTGTGTCATCACTGATGATGGCACAAGACATCTTGCGCGACATGCCACGCGTTATTGTTCATCAAGACTCAACCATCACCCGTCTTATCAACGACAAGATAGAAGGACGCGAGCGACAAGCAGTAGAGATACAAGGCTACCGAGTACAGATCTTCTCGTCTAATCGCCAACAGACAGCCAAAGCCGAAGCCTTTGCTCTGGAGAAAAGGCTGCAAGAGATGAACCTGAGCGAGAACATCTATGTACTTTATAACCCGCCTTTCTGGAAAGTGCGTATAGGCGATTTTCGCACACAAGAAGATGCACAACTGCTCAAAGAAGATCTCATCACACGCCTGCCGGACCTGCAAGGCGACACCTATGTCGTTAGAGACAAGATAACAGTAATGGAATAATCAAACAGTAATGGAATAATCAAAATCAACATGGACCTGCAAGCATTCACACCACACATAGCCGTCACTGAAGCGTTAGAAGATAAGTTCACCGATGTGCTCAAGACCATAGGAGAAGACCCCTATCGCGAAGGCTTGAAGAAGACACCGCACCGCATGGGGGTGGCTCTTCAGTATCTGACCAAAGGTTATGCCGAAGACCCCGAAGCTATCCTTCGCTCCGCTCTTTTTGAAGAAGACTATCAACAGATGGTGATAGTCAAAAATATAGAGTTCTACTCGCTATGCGAACACCACCTGCTGCCATTCTTCGGCAAAGCACATGTGGCATACATACCTAACGGTAAGATAACAGGACTGAGCAAGATAGCCCGCGTAGTGGATGTGTTCGCACGACGACTGCAAGTGCAAGAAAGACTCACCACACAAATCAAAGAGTGTATCCAGAACACCCTCGACCCGCTCGGCGTCATCGTAGTGATAGAAGCCGAGCACCTGTGCATGCAGATGCGTGGCGTACAGAAACAGCACTCGCTCACCGTTACCTCCGACTTCACAGGCGCCTTCAACCGACTCGAGACACGCAACGAAGTGATGAAACTCATCGATTAAACCAACAACTCTTACATATACCACATGCAGTTTAAAGATGTCATAGGACAAGAAGATGTCAAACAAGCCCTCCGGCAATCGCTGAGGACAGGACAAGTGGCACATGCACAACTCTTCACCGGAAGCAGAGGCGTGGGGAAGATGCAACTGGCACTTGCCTATGCCCAATATATGGCATGCGAACACCCTACCGACACCGACTCTTGCGGACACTGCCCGACATGCCTGCAATATAGCAAACTGCAACACCCCGACCTCCACTTCGTCTTCCCTATAGTAGAGAAAGGTGAAGTATGCGACACCTTCGCACCACTCTTCCAACAGCTCATACTCGAAAAGACTTATTTCGACCTCAACGACTGGTACATCAAACTCGGAGTGGAGACCAAACAAGGGATGATCTACGAGAAAGAGAGCGGTGAGATACTGCGCAAGTTATCACTCAAAGCTTATGGCAACGGCTACAAAGTGATGATCATCTGGCTACCGGAGAAGATGAACACCACCGCCGCCAACAAACTGCTTAAGATACTTGAAGAGCCGCCCGAGAAAACCATCTTCCTCCTCGTCTCCGAAGAGCCCGACCAGCTGCTACCCACTATCCTCTCGCGCGTACAACAACGACCCGTCGGATTGCTCAGCGAAGAGCAGATAGCCACCGCACTCAACCAACGCTTCAACATAAGCACGGAGGAGAGCCAAGCCGTAGCACATATAGCAGCCGGCAGTTGGCTCAAGGCTCTGCAGACAATCAATACCTCCGAAGACAACAACCGCATGTTCGCCTCCTTCCAAAGACTCATGCGGAACGCGTGGCTCGTGGGACACAAAAAACAAGTGGATGCACTGCTCGATATGAAAAAATGGAGCGAAGAGATGGCGGCTTCCACCTTCGGCAGAGAACGACAAAAAGCCTTCCTGCAATATGCACAACGACTCGTAAGAGAGAACTTCATAGCTAACTACCAACAACCCAAGATCAACTACATGACCAACGCCGAACAACAGTTCTCTTCGAAGTTCGCACCCTTCATCAACGAGCATAATGTAGAACAGATAATGCAACAACTAACGCTCGCTCAACGACAGATAGAACAAAACGGAAACGCAAAAATGATCTTCTTCGACCTGAGCCTGCAAATGATCTTGTTAATAAAGAGAGGTTAGACCGCTGCGCTGTTAGAGGTTAGACCGCTGCGCTGTTAGAAATTAATAACAAACAACATGAACAACAACTACACACTTAATAACGGCACCTGCCAATATGGTATCCGCGGTTGCAGATGCAACTCGCGCCAGATGCTTCCTGTTACCGATTGGCTGAGCGACCTTGATGACATGCAGAAGAGCCAGCTTGTTGAGGTGCAGTTCAAGAACACCCGCAAAGGCTATTATCGCAACGAGCAGATGCTCGACCTCGAGAAAGGCGACATCGTAGCCGTAGAAGCCAATCCCGGACACGACATAGGAACAGTTACTCTCACCGGCAAGCTGGTGGAGCTGCAGATGCGCAAGAACCGTATCGACCTCAATAGGTACGAGGTCAGACAGATCTACCGACTCGCCACCGAGAACGATATCAAAAGGGCAGAAGAGGCTAAAGCCAAAGAGCAGGACACGATGATCAGAGCCCGACAATTAGCACAATCGTTAGGACTGCAGATGAAGATAGGCGATGTGGAGTATCAAGGCGACGGCACCAAAGCTATCTTCTATTACATTGCAGACCAACGCGTTGATTTCCGTCAACTCATCAAGGTCTATGCCGAGACTTTCCGTGTACGCATCGAGATGAAGCAGATAGGTGCCCGTCAAGAGGCAGGACGAATAGGAGGAACCGGACCTTGCGGTAGAGAGTTGTGCTGCACCACTTGGCTGAGCAACTTCTACTCAGTAGGCACCGCCGCCGCACGCACACAGAACCTCTCGCTCAACCCGCAGAAACTCGCAGGACAATGCGCCAAACTCAAGTGCTGCCTGAGTTACGAACTCGACCAATATCAAGAAGCACTGAGCAAGATGCCAAGCAAAGATATCCAACTCGAGACACTCGAAGGCACTTATTTCCTCTTCTCATCTAACCCTCTTAGAGGCGAACTGACCTACTCCACCTCTCCCGCCTTCCCCGCTAACCTGCAGATGATAAGCTCAGAAGAAGCGTGGAAGATTATTGAGATGAACAAGAAAGGAGAGAAACCTGCCAAGCTGTCGGGCAAGAAAGCCAACCTCATACCCGAAATCGACTACAAGAATGTGGTAGGTCAAGACGACCTCACACGCTTCGACAAGAAACGCAAGGCAAAGAAAAACAGATAAGACATGCGAAAAATCTTCTATATATCTCTATTTTCATTAGTCTTGTTGTGCTCTGCCTGCACCCCGAGGACCATCTATTCGTCTCGACATAACCTTCCGCTTGCCGGTTGGGATGCTGACACCGTCGTCACCTTCTGTTTCCTGCCCGACACCATCGCCGCTTATGACCTGCTTCTCTTCATGCGCCACACCAACCTCTACCCCTATCAGAACATCTGGCTCGAGGTGAACATCGACAGCACCTTGACCGACACTATTGAGTTCTATCTGGCAGACCAACGAGGACAATGGTTAGGCAGCCATAACGGCAGACTATACGAGATGCCCGTCTTATACAAAAGCAACTACCGCTTCCTGCGAAACGATAGTTGCTCTCTGAGTATCCGACACCTCATGCGCGACGAAAGGCTCAAAGGTGTCAGCGATATAGGACTAACGGTACAACAATCTCAGACGACGGATAACCCATAGTGCCACAACGACTATCGCTATCACCGCTAACACTATCACTGCTATCACTAACCACCATCGCCAACCATGGTGGCTCTGGTCTTGTCTGACAGCCTCGGTCCGGACAGCTTGCTCTTTGTCGCTCTTGCGAAGATTATAGGTGGTACGCGTATGCTCCTTATATACCTTATCTCCGTCAATCACTATCAACACACTGTCGAAGAGCATAAGGCTATCCGAGTGGTGCAGCGACTGCATAGCGTCTGAGGAAGCTATGACACTCTTGGGTACTCTTGCACAACTCAGCATTGTGCCGCTCAATATCAGTAATATAAAGATATACTTGTCCATCTCTCAATAGTTGTTTAATAAGTTCAGTTACTCCGGTCTCTGTCTTCCTTGACTCTAACAGTCGCCACCTACCTTCTCCTACCGGTTCTTGCCAAGCCTTTTCCGGCAACTCGCCCACAAGCACGCAGCCGGCTGTATCTCGGCTGCTATTGCCCGCATGTATCCTCACACCCTCAAAACCCGGAACCAACCGAAGCAAAGGAAGAGCACGAGAAAAACGCGGCGAATGGGTAACACTCATCTCATACCAACCCATAGGTATAGCGCCCTTGGGATGTTGAGAAGTAGGACGAACAGGGGGCTCTATAGTCGAACAGAGCTCAGTGTCATCAAGAAGGAGAGTGCCTACCGTCTCCTTCGATGTAAAAACGCGCCGAAGCAATGTTAAGCATGTCATGTCTGTCTGCTTTTAAGGTTAATAATTATCGGACGAGGAGTCCGCTTTCTTCTTATACTTATAGTCGATGCCTATGATGGCACCACTGAATGAGAGTATCTCCGCAAAAGCGGCGAGAGCACTGGGATCAATAATCCCCATAGGAGGAACAAAAAAACTTGTGGCAAGCAGAGCCATGCCGAACACGCACATCACAATGGCGCCAAGGAGTTGAATATGTTTCATCTCTTTTTCGTCTTTAGTCCCCGTTTGGCACTGCGAAAGTAGGTTTTTGCTCCGACATGGCATAAACGCTTAGAGCAACACTAATGCTGCCCTAATCTTTTCCTAATAACATAATTATTCATCTTCTTTTGCTCAAACGAAAAAAAAGCAGTATCTTTGCCGCGTCGTTTAAGATTAACGATAAGATATGGTGGTTTCAGTCGTCTCATCGAGCACGACTGACTAAGATGGGAAGCAGGTGCGACTCCTGCGCTGTCCCGCAGCCGTAAGTGATTGAACGTTTGCTCTAAGTCTCAAGCCACTGTCCGCCAAACAGCGGATGGGAAGGCAAGAGCAAGCATCACAAGCCGGAAGACCTGCCATCATTGAGTTTTATTGGCTCCCGAGGATAGGAGACATAAAGCATGAGAGAACAACTGACTATTACACAACGAAAGCTCTTTAGGTGTCTTATGGCGAGTGCGTTAGCGCTTGTCCTTTTGTGTGTGGGTTGCTCTAAGCCACATCACGGAGAAGAGCCCGCCGACGAACAACCGCTCATGGTCATAGAGTATTGTCCGGCTATGGGGCAGTTCGTCAATATTATGCCTACCTACGAACAGGGCGACACACACGCTGACATGTGCCGCAAAGCACAAGAAGCTCTCAACACCAACTCACTCATCTCCTTAGGAGGCTTCGGTGGGTATGTAACCGTCTGCTTCAGGCAGAAAGTGAACAACCGCCCCTCAGCCTACGACTTCCAAGTCTTAGGCAACGCTTTCTTGATGCAATCGAACGCAGAATACGGGTCGAGCGAACCGGGCATAGTGTATGTCAGTCAAGACCTCAACAACAACGCCTTACCCGACGACGAGTGGTATGAGTTGGCAGGCTCTGAATACAACAACCCGCTCACCCGCCACCACTACACCAAGACATGGCACAAGAGCGACACCACCCTGCGCAACCGCTTCCATACACAACCCTATTTCCCTGAGTGGATAGAAGATACCGTCATCACCGTCTCCGGCACCTGTCTCGCCTCACACCACCAGGTGTTCAACGGCACTATCGCACAGAAAGTGCTCGACTACGGATATGCCGACAACAAACCTAACAGCGATGCCGACGGCATCAGTTTCGACCTCGACTGGGCTGTTGACGACCACGGCAACAGCGTGAGATTAGACTACTGCGACTTCATAAGAATAATGACCGCTGTGGATGAAGTGTATGATAACATAGGCGAGCTGAGCACCGAAGTGGCAGGCGTAAAAATACTGACAACAAACAAATAACTTACATATAACCAATAATCAAAACAACTAACAACAATCATGAAAAAAAGTCTTTTTTCTGTTGCAATAGTAGCCGTTGCGCTTCTATTCGCAAGTTGCGGTCAAGAAAAGAAACAAACCATCACTCTTGACCTTAGTCAATCAACCACTCCTGCAACCGTTGAATATGATGCAGACGGTATCTGGAACGGCACTTACGACAAGACCGTGCCTTACATCGTATCGCAAGTCTATTCTTTCCAGCACTTCGCTGACGAGAGCGAGTATGCAGGTAATATGTATCCTTACTACATGGGCTTCACCATCAGCAAGAACGACCAAGCTACTACTTATCCTGCTGAGTCGGCTGCTGCCAAGGGTGCTGTAGCAGGTGCAGGCAAGCCTTACATGGTTTGCTACTGGGGCGACTACTACTATAACGGCGTTCGCTATCGCACCGCTGACATCCGCTTCGACGGCGCATACACTCCCAAACAAGTGTATGTAAACAATGTAGCATCGGCTGTTGCCGCTATCAAAGAAGGCGATGACTATGCCCGTGCTTTTGCTGCCGGCGACTACTTCACCCTCACCTTCCAAGCTCTTAACGAGAAGTACGAAGTGATAGCAGGTCAAGAGGTTAAGTACTACCTCGCTGACTTCCGCGATGGCAAGTCGTTCATCAACGAAGCATGGGAGAAAGTTGACCTGTCGGCTCTGGGAGAGTGCTACGGTATCACCTTCGACATGGAGACTACCGATGTAGTAACCTACGGCACCGAGACCTACTTCAACACTCCTACCTACTTCGCTCTCGACGGTCTGACCGTTACCAAGAACGTTGCCAAATAAAAGAGTAGCCCTTCCGTCTATCAACGGATAGTAGAACACTTAACCAACAAAGCGCTGCACCATCAGACACTTTAGTCTGACAGTGCAGCGCTTCTGTTTCACTTTTTTGTTTGCACATTCAGAAGAATTCTCGTATCTTTGCAAAGACAAAGAATACTCTAAACTCACTTCATCATCATGAACACTCCTTTCGAACAAACAGTCAGACGCATTCAGCACGCTTTCCGCGAGAACACCGACCGCAGTTTCACTTGTCGCCAGATGTACAAGCACCTTGGTATCAAAGACGATCAAGGCAAGCAAATGGTGCGTAAGATCATGCAGGAGATGGCTGCACAAGGAGTGCTCCGCGAGATCAAAGAAGGCAAGTATCGGCTCGACCCCGACCATGCCGAGACTCAGCAAGACAGGCACGACGATAGGCTTACAGACCAAGAACAACAACCTATCATCGGCACTATCATCCTCACCAACACCGGTGGTATAGTATGCGGTATCAGCGACAAGAGCATGAGAGACAATGTGCTTGTCCGCGCAACTCACCTCCATGGTGCACGCGATGGAGAGAAAGTGGTGGTCCGACTCCTTCGTGCAGGCACCGGACGACGACTACCTGAAGGAGAGGTCGTTGAACGACTCGGACAAGCCGGTGATAACGATACCGAGATGCATGCTATCCTTACCGAGTATGGTCTGCCCTACTCCTATCCCGAAGAGCTGGAACAACAAGCCAACCTCATCGACGACGACATCAATGCCAAAGAGCTGAGCCGACGCGAAGATTTCCGCGACCGACTCACCTTCACTATCGACCCTAAGGACGCCAAAGATTTCGACGACGCCATCTCTTTCCGACTTCTCACTGAGCCCTCAGAGCCGACTCACGACACCGAGCTTACGAAGCAAGAGACACAGAAACAGATATACGAGGTGGGAGTACATATTGCCGATGTAACACATTATGTTGCTGCCGGCTCCGATATCGATAAAGAAGCATATCACCGCGGCACCTCTATCTATTTAGTGGACCGCACCATACCTATGCTCCCCGAGCATCTGAGCAATGAGCTATGCTCTCTCAGAGCCGACGAGGACAAGCTGTGTCTGTCGGTCATCTTCCTGCTCGATGACCAAGCACATGTCTTACAGCAGCGCATCCGACAGACCGTCATACGCTCCTCTCGACGCTTCAACTACGACGAGGTTCAGGAGCGACTCACTCACCCCGAAGAAGAGACCAACGAACAACTCCGCACAGCTCTCACCACGCTCAACCGCCTGGCTCAGACACTGCGCCGACAACGCTTCGACAAAGGGGCTATACGCTTCGAGAGAGAAGAGATGCGCTTCCAGATCGACGAACAAGGTAAACCTGTCTCTGTCTTCCTACGCGAGCAGACCGACGCCAACAACCTCATCGAGGAGTTCATGCTTCTTGCTAACAAGACCGTGGCAGAGACAATGAAACAGAAAGAGTTCGTCTATCGTATTCATGATGTGCCCGACCCCGACAAGTTAGAGTCGCTCGGCCGCTTCATACAACGCTTCGGCTACAGGTTCAAGGCACAATCGACCCGCAAAGAGACTATCACCAAGAACATCAACCTTCTGCTCTCGCAGGCTCAAGGCAAAGCCGAGCAGAACCTCATAGAGACGCTCACCATACGCTCTTTGGCTAAGGCTTGTTACTCCACCGAGAACATCGGACACTACGGACTCGCCTTCCGCTACTACACACACTTCACCTCACCCATACGGCGCTACCCCGATATGATGGTGCACCGACTGCTCCGACAAGCACTCTTCGAGGAGAAGAAGAACACAGTAGCCGTCTTTGCCAAAGACTTAGAAGAAGCTTGCGACCATTGCTCTAAGACCGAACAGACTGCACAACAGGCAGAGAGAGCTTCGGTCAAATATAAGCAAGCCGAGTTCCTGCAAGACAAGATCGGACTTGTCTTCGACGGACATATATCCGGCGTTACCGAGCACGGACTATATGTCCAGCTCGATGACAACTTCTGTGAGGGGTTCGTTCCGCTGCGTTTCATCTTCAGCAACGACTATGCCGTCTATGACGAAGACAACTACTGTATATACGGCGAACGCACCACAACTAAATACACCTTAGGTGATTCCGTTGTAGTGCGTATAGTAGATGTCAATCTCGATCGCAAGCAGGTCGATCTGCAGATTGTATAAAAACCTTTGCTTAATCTAAGAAATATCTTTCTCAGTCTAAGTAACCTTTAAGGATACCTCTCGGCGAGTTGCGCACGAAGAGGATGATCTCGTCGCGCTCAATTGAACTGGGCAGCTCTGCCTCTATGCGTTCCATAGCCTGACTCACATTCAAGCCCGACTGGAAGATGACGCGATAAGCATCTTGTATGGCTCTTATCTGGTCGTTGCTGAAGCCGCGACGGCGCAGACCTATAGAGTTGACACCACAGTACTGGATAGGATCGCGAGCTGCCGTGATATAAGGAGGCACATCTTTGTTGATCTTAGACCCGCCTTGTATCATCACATGAGCACCTATGTGAGTGAACTGATGCACCAGAGTACCGCCTCCGATAACGGCATAGTCGTTAACCACCACCTCTCCTGCCAACTGAGTGGAGTTGGACATGATGATGTTGTTGCCTAAACGACAATCGTGTGCCACATGACAATAAGCCATGATCAGGCAGTTGTTGCCTATCACCGTCTTACCTTTTGATGCGGTGCCGCGATGAACGGTAACGAACTCGCGAAGCGTAGTGTTGTCACCAATGATGGCAAGCGTCTCCTCACCATTGAACTTAAGGTCTTGGGGGATAGCGCCCACAACAGCACCGGGGAAGATATTGCAGTTCTTACCTATGCGAGTACCCTCACAGATGGTCACATTAGAACCAATGCGAGTACCCTCACCTATCTCTACATTCCTTTCAATACATACGAAAGGGTCAATAATAACTGAAGGATGTATCTTTGCTTCAGGATGGATATATGCTAACGGTTGTTTCATTGTGTATGTTTATAATGTTCTTAGTTGTTTGGCAAAATTAGTGTTTGATGTATGTCCCGGGCGATAAGCTTTCACGTGCCCTTTGATGCGTTTGCCCACCAAAGAGAGGTCGCCTATGAGGTCGAGCAGTTTATGGCGTGCGGGTTCGTTAGGCAGTTGCAGGGGTGTGAGGTAACCTAACTCCGAAGCATCGCGCTGCAGGTCTTGTCCGAGCGCTTTGACCATGCCGTCGAAAGCGTCCTGACTCATCTGTTCATCGTAGATGACAATAGCGTTCTTCAGATCGCCGCCCTTGATATAGCCTAACTTAAGCAGTGGCTCTACCTCTCTGACAAAACAGAAAGTGCGAGCAGGCGCTATCTCAAGTGCATAATCGTCAAGAGAAGACAGAACAGCGGTACTCGACGACAGCACCTCCGACTGAAAATCAATAGTTACCTCCAACGATAAACGCTCAGCCGGCTCCACAACAATCTTAGTGCCGGTACTCTCATTCTCATACTCTATCGTCTGAACAATCTCAAGCTCTTCGCAAGGTGCGTCCTGGTGCTTGATACCCACACGCTCAATAGCTTCTACATAGTACTTGGCCGAACCGTCAAGTATAGGCATCTCAGGAGCATCTACCTCGATAAGACAGTTATCTATTCCCATAGCATAAAGGGCCGACAAGGCATGCTCTACGGTTGACACACGCCACTCGTCATAGGTAAGCACCGTACCACGAGAGGTCTCTGTCACATACTCGGCAAGAGCACGGTGAGTAGGTCTCGAAGGCAGGTCAACACGACATATCTGTATGCCGAAATTTTCCTCGGCAGGCAGAAAACGAGCGTTGATCATCAACCCCGTATGCAACCCTTTACCCGAGAAAGAGAACTCGTTTTGTATTGTGTTTTGTTTCATCATATATCTGTTGTTTTCATTTAGTTCTTCTTATACACTATCTTCATCATCTCCGGCAGGTTCTTAAAGCCTATGATAGCTCTTCTCCATAGTTTAGCGTCGATAGCAGGCGAGCCCTGATACATGCCGGGTTTGTCAATCGAGCCTGCCACGCCCGTCTGTGCTCCGAAGATGCAGTTGTCGGTGACATGTATATGTCCGGCAACACCTACCTGCCCTGTGAGAATACAATGCGAACCGATAGAGGTAGAACCGGCTATACCCACTTGCGAACATAGGAAAGTGCTGTCCCCGACGCTCACATTGTGCGCTATCTGAACCAGGTTGTCAACCTTGACATTACGATGAACGACAGTTGAGCCCATCATAGCACGGTCAACACAGGTGTTGGCACCGAGTTCCACATCGTCCTCGATGATGACATTGCCTATCTGAGGTATCTTCTTGTTAACACCTTGTGCGTCCGGCTCAAAACCGAAGCCATCAGCTCCCACCACAGCTCCTGAATGAAGGATACAGTCGTTACCAACAACACAATTGTAATACACTTTCACGCCTGCATAGAGTATGGTGTTGTCGCCTATCTTCACGTTCTCACCCACATAACACTGCGGATAGATCTGCGCTCCCGCACCTATCTTCGCGCCCTTACCTATATAGGCAAAAGCACCTATGTATGCATCCTCCGGTATCTCTACCCCCTCAGCGATGAAGCAAGGCTGCTCCACGCCACGGCGGCGAGGGTTGATGGTCTGAGCTACCAACTCCAAGAGTTGAGCCATCGCACCACGAGCATTATCAACGAAGATAAGAGTGGCAGGAGTCTGACCCTCATAATGTAAGTGACGCGAGACGAGCACCACACTCGCCTTGGTCTGAGCAAGCAAAGGTAAATACTTGTCTTCTCCGATGAAACACAGAGTTGATGGTTCAGAGTGCTCAATAGAACTGACATCGCTCACTTGAGCCGACTCGTCTCCTCTTATCTCACCATTGAGAAAAGCTGCTATCTGTTGTGCTGTAAAAGTCATAATACTAATATTTACTGAAGTCTGTAATAAAAAAGGTAATGCTTAATGACACGCTTGGTCAACACCTGCATGTTGAGCATGTCGGAAGCCTCTGATATATCTTTTATCTCTCCGTTAGAGAACATGATGGCTATCGAATCGTCTTGGACTGAGTAGGTATCTTTTGATACCGAATATTCGTCGAAGAAATAGTCTGCATCTTGTTTATCCACCTTGAGTCGTTGCTGATAAGTGCTACGCATCTCTTCCCTCTCTGCCTCTCTTATCGGTTCCTCGAGCATACGCACCTTAAAGAGTTGGCGATTGGTGAAGAGCGAGCTTAGCGTTGCGAGCACCACATCCGGCGCCGACATCCACGACTTCACTGCCGACAAGATATCTGAGTCGTCAAGCAACACATAACGTTCTAACACTCTCTCATCTGAGAACAAATCTTGTGCCGAAACGTCGTGATAGAGAAAGAAATGTAGTGCCGGTGAGCACCAAAGCTCCACTCCCCTATGTGCCAACTCGCGAGCACGCTTGAGTATCTTTATCAAGAGCTGCTCGGCTCCTACCGATGTCTTATGCAGATAGACCTGCCAATACATCAGTCGGCGAGCCACTAAGAACTTCTCGATAGAGTATATCCCTTTCTGCTCCACCACCAGCCTATCGTCCACCACGTTGAGCATCTTTAGTATTCTTGCCGATGCCACCGACCCTTCGGTTACACCTGTGAAGAAAGAGTCGCGACAGAGATAGTCCATGCGGTCCATGTCGAGCTGCGAGGAGATGAGTTGGTGAAGGAAATGGCGAGGATAATCATCCTTGAAGATACTTATTGCCATGTCCAGTCTGTCGCCCATCTGCTCGTTGATCTTCTTCATGAGCAGCAGCGACAAGTCTTCGTGTGAGAGTCCCTCCACCAGCGTATGCTCAAGCACATGCGAGAAAGGACCATGCCCTATGTCGTGCATAAGGATAGCAGCTGCTGCTGCCACACCCTCTTGATGAGAGATGTCTATCCCTTTCTGACGGAGGACAGCTATAGCCTCCTGCATAAGGTGCATGGCACCCAAAGAATGAAGAAAACGACTATGCTGAGCTCCGGGGTACACGAAGAAAGACAGACCCAGCTGACGGATACGGTTCAATCGTTGCAGATACGGATGCTGCAACACATCGAACACCAAGTCGCCCGGGACTGTGATAAACCCAAAAACAGGATCGTTGATTATTTTCCGTTTGTTCGCCACACCTAAGATTATAGAATCGGCAAACGATAGCCGAAGCTTATGCCTATCTCAGCAAAACTATCGGTAAAACGGTTGGTTGAAGAAAGAGTCGGATAACGGATGATGCCATCGCTCGACCTATAGCCCGACTCCCAGCCGTCAAGGTTCATGTTCTTCACATCAACTACAGCCGGATGCCACATAACCTCAAAGCCAAGCTGGAAGCTGCCCATATCTATCTTATAGCCCAGACCCACGGGAATAGTGGGCACAGTACAAACAACCTTATCATCTTTCAAGCCCCAATCGTTCTCAATATACTTATTGAAATTACGCGTGATGAAGCTGGTCGTTCCGCCTGCTCCCACATACAGGAAGAAACCGGCAGAAGGTATAGGATAGAACTCTATACCGACACTATACTCTGTAAACATCGATGAGAACTGACGGTCGAACAGCGGGTCGGACTCCTGACCTGCAGAGTTGATGCGATGACGAGTAAACTGCGACTTACCGCGCATCGTACCGCCTATCACTTGGACACGATAAGCCAAAAAAGTGTTCTGACGATAGGTATATTGCAAAGCCACGCCAAAGCCTACCTGGCTGAGGAAAGAGTTGTCGCCGACAGGCACATAGTCCATGTTAGGATCATTATGACCGGTGAAGATATTGCCGGGCAACTCAACATCACCTGAATAAAAGTTAGGGGAGATACGCAGAGCTATGGTGTGTCTCGAGAGCTTATTCATACGGCCGTAAAGACCTCTACCATTGATAGTAGATGACCAAGTTAAGCCTCCGCTTCTGTAAGTTTCAGCTCCCACATTAGCCGCAAAAGCAAGGAGCAAAATCAATAAACTAATTGTCTGTTTTGTTCTCATTTGAAAACACTATTTTATTAAGCGCGGCAAAGTTACATTTTTTTTTCGTAGTGTGCAAATTTCAAGTCTTTTTTCATAAAAAAAAGAAGCCCCTTCGCTAAAAGGAGCCTCTAACACACCAAAATCGTACCGATTGGTCCGGCAGATTTTTCTAACTCAGATAAGGCTTGAGCAAACTATTTACTCTCGGGTTTTGTTTGAGCCGTCGTATAGCTTTCTCTTTAATCTGGCGGACACGCTCACGCGTGAGGTTGAGTTCGTCGCCTATCTCCTCCAAGGTCATCTCCGGCACTTTGATGCCAAAGAACTTACGGATGATGTCTGCCTCTCTGGGGGTGAGGGTCTCAAGCGCCCGATCAATCTCGGTAGCCAGACTCTCGTTGATAAGCCCACGGTCGGCATTAGGCGAATCTTCGTTGACCATGACATCTATCAGGCTGTTGTCTTCACCCTCCACGAAAGGAGCGTCAACACTGACATGACGACCCGACATCTTCAAAGTGTCGGCAATCTTGTCAACGGGGATATCCAACTCGTCAGCCAACTCTTCGGCAGAAGGCTTACGCTCGTTCTCTTGCTCGAAGCGCGAAAATGCTTTGTTAATCTTGTTGATTGAACCCACCTGGTTCAGAGGCAATCGAACAATACGAGCCTGTTCGGCCAAAGCCTGAAGAATACTCTGACGAATCCACCAAACTGCATACGAGATAAACTTAAAACCACGCGTCTCGTCAAACTTCTCTGCTGCTTTGATCAGACCAAGATTGCCCTCGTTGATCAAGTCAGGAAGACTCAGACCCTGATTCTGATACTGCTTAGCCACAGATACGACAAAACGAAGATTGGCGCGAGTAAGTTTTTCCAAAGCCTTGCGGTCACCATTGCGAATACGCTGCGCGAGCTCTACCTCTTCCTCTACCGTAATCAGGTCTTCACGACCGATCTCCTGCAGATACTTGTCAAGAGAGGCACTCTCTCGATTAGTAATCGACTTGGTGATCTTCAATTGTCTCATAATATCAGTTTTTTATGAATTTATTAGGACACCAAACTCGGGCGAGAGTAGCCTCCAACCCGAATTTAGCGCGCAAAAGTAGTAAATATTTTTTAATTGACCAAATTATTCGTCAAGATTTATTGCAAAATAGTGCACTTTTCCGTTAGCGGTACAGCAAGTGAGGAACAGAACGCGGTCGCGTTGCGAGGCTTGTTGAGCATTATCAACCACCTCTTTGAGGTCTTCCTCCGAACGGATAACACGGTTGTTGGCCTTGAGGATGATATAGTCTTTCTGTATGCCGGCGGTCTTGAGCTTTCCGTTGCTCAGACTCTTCACTTGAAGGCCATAGTTGATACCCAGTCGGTTGGCCACTGCCGAGTCCACCTCTTTGAATTCGGCACCGAGGCTCTTGAGAGCATCGCCACCTTTCTCTACGAGCGAGGTACCACCGGCGCGGTTGGTGAGCTCTGCCGTGAGAGTGAGCATCTTGCCTTGACGAAGAACGGTCAGCGTAACCGTATCACCCGGACGATGGCGTGCTATCTGCTCTTGCAGGTCGGTGCCGGTCTTGATAGGAGTATTGTCGATCTGAGTAATCACATCACCCTCTTTCACTCCTGCCTTGTCGGCTGCACCATCGGCTATCACATTAGCCACATAAGCACCCTGCAACGTCGGCAGGTTCTTCTCTTTCTGCAGCTGGTCGGTGATCTCCTGCATCTGGATACCGAGGATAGCGCGCTGCACAATACCATATTGGCGTATGTCGCTCACCACTTTTTGCATGATGCTGGTAGGCACTGCGAACGAATAGCCGCTATACGAGCCCGTCTGAGAAGCGATAGCCGTATTGATGCCCACCAACTCGCCATGAGTATTAACCAACGCACCGCCGGAGTTGCCGGGATTAACGGCTGCATCGGTCTGGATGAACGACTCAATCTTCATCTCCGTAGAGAGGATATTGATGTTCCTTGCCTTGGCGGACACTATGCCTGCCGTCACGGTGGAGGTGAGGTTGAACGGGTTACCTACGGCCAGCACCCACTCGCCTACCTTCAGATCGTCGCTATTGCCGATAGCGATGATAGGCAGGTCTGAAGCGTCAATCTTAAGCAGAGCTATGTCGGTGTTCGGATCGGTTCCCACCAGGGTGGCGGTGAACTCACGCTTGTCGTTAAGCACCACCTCGATCTTGTCAGCCTTGTCAATGACATGGTTGTTGGTCACTATATAACCATCTTGCGAGATGATCACGCCCGAGCCGCTTGCCGTCTGTGCCGGCATCTCGCGGGTGGTACCAGGACGACCGAAGAAGAACTCCAACCACGGGTCGCTGATCTGCTGACGCTGCGACTTATAAGTGGTCTTCACGTGCACCACAGCATTAACCGAGAGCTCGGCGGCGAGAGTGAAATCGGTCTCACCGGCAGTAGGCAACGACGAGAAACGAGCGTATGCCATAGGCAGACTCGTACTGTCTTGCTGAACAACACTCTGACCATAAAGCACCGAAGGCTTCAGACTACGACTGATGCCGATAGTGGTGGCGGCACTCACTGCTGCTGTGAGCAGCACTATGCCAAATATTTTCAATCCTTGTTTCATATTATTGATTTTTTAAGTTTAATCATCAAACACTCCGACCAAAGAAGTCGGCGATAGATGATATTCAAACTTCGTGCCAAAAGAAATATTGTCAGTTCTTGCTCCGCAATTTGCACAATTAAGGAAAAAGTTGTAATTTTGCAGCTGCTTTCGAGAAGAGAGTTCTTCTCCGCGGGGTCTGGTAGCTCAGCTGGATAGAGCAACAGCCTTCTAAGCTGTGGGTCTCGGG